>JBBINQ010000028.1:0-28739 GCA_037443805.1 Caldifarciminota bacterium
TTTGGATGCACACTATTTGCCAGCAAAATTATTATCAAATTTTTCTTCGGGTCTATCATAACCATTGTTCCAGTAAATCCCGTGTGCCCAAACGCTTTATCAGATAAGACCCCTGGATAAGGATTCATCCACCAACCCAGTCCCCGTCTTTCTTTTCCTCCTGTCCAATATTTAATCATCATTTTCACTGTCTTCAAACCCAATATTTCACCATTTAGATATGCCCTTAATGCCATTGCAAGTTCTTGGGCATTTGAAAATAACCCTGCATTTCCTGAAACCCCTTTAAATCCGTAAAAACAATTTCCATCGTGGACCTCACCTTTAATCAGATAATCACGCCATTTAAATCTTTCTACATTTCCATATTTCGCCGCCATCTTCTTTTCATGCTCATTCCCCATCTCGGTTGCGGCGATATTTTTTATCTTCTTAGAAGGATTGAACATAAGATATTTTAAACCCAATCTTTGAAATATTCTCTCCTGACAAAATTGGTTCAATCTCTGCCCGGTTATCCTTTCAACAATCAAAAAAAGAATAATATAACCAAGACAGGAATAGATAACTTCATCTCTGCCTGTGTTTGTATTTGCCAGATATTCTATTCTTTTATCTTCAGGAAGAATATAAAGTGGAAACCAGGCAGGTAGACCTGATGTGTGGGTCAACAACTCATTGATTGTTTTTTCTCCGTTTGGTTTTCCTTTAAATTCTTTAAGATACTTTTGAACAGGGTCTTCTAATTTGATCTCTTTCTTTTCAATTAGGTGCATTATTGCCATTGCCGTGCATAATGGTTTGGTTATTGAGGCGAGGTCAAAGATTGTATCCTTCTGCATTTTTATTTTTTCTGGTATTATCTGGGCATAGCCAAAGGATTCAAAATAAAATACTTTTTTCTCATTGCCCACCCACACTACTGTACCAGGTATTTTCTTTCTCATTATACACGCATTTAGATATCTTTCCAGTTCTTTAAAATTCATAAATTCCTTAATTAAACAATTAAACAATTGTTCAATTGTTCAATTGTTTTTATGATGACCTTCTGTAAATTGTTGAACTTACATTCAGTTAGTCCCCTTTTTAATAATTTAATGCCGTGGGGAATAAATTTCTTGAAATGGAATTTCTTTTTATTTAAAGAGAGATTGGCAAATGCACCGAGTGCCTGCATATTCCTCTGGAGCGCAGTGAACCTATAAATCTTAAGAAATTCATCTTTCGCTATATTTATACCCCGTTCTTTCAGACGCTCTAAATAGTATTCAATCAAAAACAACTCAGAATCTTTTTCTATCACCACATAGGCATCGCGCAGAAGCGAGGCAAGGTCATAGGTCAGAGGACCGATCCTTGCGGATTGAAAATCAATGATTCTGATTCTGTTATCTTTAATAAAGATATTCTGGGATTGATAGTCACGGTGCATAAGATAATTGTTCACTGGTTTCATCAATCTTATGAGTTCTTCATAAAGATAATCCATCTCGTCTTTAATCGTCTTGAGCTCTTTTTCAGGGATCTGGCAAAATTGTCCGAGAAAGAACTTCTTGAAATATTCCTGTTCCCATCGGATATGTGCGTCATCATAATAAAGATTGATGGGTGCATCCTTTCTGCCATCAATTTGTAGTTTTATCAATTCATCAATCGCCATAAGATAAAACTTCTGCCAGTCTGTATTATGTTTTTTCATAATTTCATATAAAGAACTCGTACCCAAATCTTCAATAATAATTTTATCTACTCCGGTTTCAAACAATTCAGGCACGCCAATCCCTGCACGAGAAAGGTGATTTAAGATTCTAACATAGTCTTTAATATTCTTATCTTCAATAAGAATATATGTCTTATTATCCTTTTCTACCCTATAAAACCTGCGGTCTGAACCACCAGTAATTATCTCCTCAATAATTCTATATTTCTGCACGATGACCTCACTCCATTGCGAAAGGAAAAATCCATTATTAAATTCCAATACTCAATTATAACCATTTTTCTTATGATGGCAACTATTTAGATAATCAATATCATTCAGCCGCTTTTTATAATATTCCCTGTGAATTATAGTTATACTACTTTCTAACGGATGGTTATCTATATTGGGCCTATTTTACTGCATCACTTTTGCCACTATACCCCGGTTAAGTTTCTGCACAATTTAAAAAAAACGAACCGAAAGGAGGTTACTAAAAATAAAAAAGGTGAAGTTGAGTGTATTAAGGCAGTGCTTGACTTTAAGTGCAATTTTGTTATAATAAATTTTAGGAAGAACTAATGGATAAAAACATAGAAAAATTCAAAACTCTTGTTGAATCATACTTGAATGATATATTTCAAACTTACCGAACTGGAGAGGCGAGCGAGGCTTCCTATTATTTCCATCTTAAAAATTTTTTAGAGAGATATCTTTCTCTTTCAGGGCAACATACTGAAATAATTATTCAACCGAGAAAGACCGAGATTGGTATCCCTGACTTCCTACTAAAAACTAAAAAAACGCAGATTATCGGTTATATTGAAGCGAAAGACATCATTGAAAAAAATCTGAGTTATGTTGAAGATACTGAGCAATTAAGGCGCTACCGTGATTCATTGCCCAATCTAATTTTAACTAATTTTTATGAATTCAAACTTTACAGAAATGGCCTTGAGATCGCTGAGGTTGAATTGGCAAATCCGATATTTTTAAAATTGATTAAACCACCAATCCTTATTCCCCAAAATATTGAAAAGTTTATGGAATTGCTGGCGGAATTCTTTTCATTTGCTGTTCCCAGGGTATATAAGGCAAAGCATCTTGCCACTGAACTCGCAAAGCGAACAAAGTTTATGACCACGATAATCAAAGAAGAACTTGCCCACAATACAAAATCTTTGCTGGAATTCTATAACGCATTCAAAGAGGAATTGATTGAATCACTTACTCCTGAGAAATTCGCTGATATGTATGCCCAGACAATTGCCTATGGTCTATTTGCAGCAAGGGTTAAGGCGAATAAGAATGATTTTAATAGAGATACCGCTTATAAGTATATTCCCTCAACCATTCCCTTATTGAGAAAATTATTCTATTTTCTAACCGGTCCAGAACTCCCAGAATCACTATCCTGGATAGTTGATGATATTACAAATGTGCTGGCAAATGCGGAAATCTCATCAATTTTAACGGAATTTCACGACCTCTTTGGCGTGAAAGATGACCCGATAATACATTTTTATGAAACATTTTTGACTGTTCTTAATCCCAAAGAAAGAAAAAGACTTGGTGTTTATTATACTCCGGTGCCTGTAGTTTTATATATAATGCGCTCAATTCATAAAATTTTAAAAACAGATTTTGCTAAGAGCGATGGTCTGGCAGACAAAACCGTTATTTTGCTTGACCCTGCAGCGGGAACTTTAACTTTTCCGACCATTGCTGTCCAGCAAATAAATGATGAATTGAAACAGAAAGGCAAAGAAGGATTGTTTAATGCCCTTGTTGCTGAGCATATTCTTAAAAATTTTTATGCCTTTGAATTACTCATTGCACCCTATGCAATTGGGCATCTTAAGATTTCAATGGTTCTTGAAGACCTTGGTTATAAAATGAAAGACGGAGATAGATTTCAGTTTTATCTTACAAATACACTGGAAACGAAAGAATTACATGAATTACCTTTTCTCCCTGACCTGGCAATTGAGGGCAAAAAGGCAAAGGAAATAAAAGAAAAAATTCCGGTGCTGGTTGTTGTTGGTAATCCACCATATTCGGTCAGTTCTGAAAATAAATCCACATTTATTGAAAAACTTATGGAAGATTATAAAAAAGATGTTCGAGGCGAACGAAATATTCAACCGCTTAGTGATGATTATATTAAATTTATCAGATTTGCTCAATGGAAGATTGAACAGACAGGCACAGGCGTAGTTGGTATTATAAGTAACAATTCTTATCTTTCCGGTCTTATCCATCGCGGGATGCGCAGACAATTATTGGAGACATTCAGTGATATTTACATACTCAATTTGCACGGCAGTTCCAGACTTGGTGAGAAATCACCCGATGGCTCAAAAGATGAAAATGTTTTTGATATAATGCAAGGTGTGGCGATCGCCATCTTTATCAAACAAAAAAAGGAAGAAAAGAATATTCAATATGCCGACCTTTATGGCTCAAGGGAATTCAAATATCAATGGCTTAAGGCAAATGATATTGCGACTACTAAATGGAAGAAAATTAAACCGACCCATCCTTATTATTTCTTTATCCACAAGGAATTTAAAGGAAAAAGGGATTATCAGAAATTTTGGTCACTCACCGAGGTTTTTGATAAATATAGTAGCGGGATTAAAACCCGCAGAGACCATCTACTTATTGATTTTACACCACAAAGACTTTTAAATAAATTAAAGATTTTTACAGGGAACTTACCAGATGAAATAGTGGCACAAAGTTTGAAAATCAATGATACTCCTTATTGGAAGATAAAAGAAGCAAGAATAAAGGTGAGAGAAACTAATATTTCTACAATAATATATAGGTATGCATATCGTGCTTTTGATGAAAGATTTATTTACTATAATCCTGAAATAATCGAGCGAGGCGATGCTCGGTTTCCTTTAATGAAACATTTATTGTCAGAAAATATCGCTATAGTGACCACACGAAGAACTCCAGCAACACAAGCATTCGCAGCATTTATTGCCGATTCTATTGGTGATATTCATTTGATTGGTGACCAGAATTACTACTTTCCCCTTTATTTATACCAGGAAGTAGAATCACCCAAGAAAAAATCAAATCCCGGTAATTATATGCTGGTATTTGACGAAAAAGAGAAATATAAAATTAAAGTCCCGAATTTTAGACAAGAAATTCTCAAACACTTAAATGAAACATATAAACAGGAAATACCCCCTGAAGAAATTTTTAATTACATCTATGCTATCCTCTATGCCCCTTCTTATCGTGAGCAATATAACGAGTTTTTAAAAATTGATTTTCCCCGAATTCCATTTACAGGTGATTCTAAATTGTTCAAAAAATTGGGTGATTTAGGAAAGGAACTAATTGAATTACACCTCTTAAAATCCCCAAGTTTAAAGAATTCATTTATAAAATTTCCTGTTAAAGGAACGGATAGAATTGATAAAGTTATTTATGACAAAAAAGCCGAGCGAATATATATAAATGAACAACAATATTTTGAATGTATCTCTGAGGAATTATGGGAATACTACATCGGTAGTTATCAGGTATTAGAAAAATGGCTCAAAGACCGGTCAGGCAAAAAACTTTCTCTTGATGAGATTAACCACTATTTTAAAATTGCAATGGCTCTAAAAGAGACCATAGAAATCCAGAATAAAATAAATAAAATTTTCCAGGAGATTGAAAAATAAAATTCATCGACAATAAGAGGTAGGATAAAGAAGAACCACACCCTGTGCCTGAAACTAAACTGTTGTCACAGATTACATATTTATCAGACTACTCCCGCAAAATTTTAAAACAAAATAGTTTACGATTATGATATATTAAAAATTTGTCTGGTTTGTTCAAAAAACAGAGGGCAAAGTCTTTATCATCTTCTTTAATAAATTTCTCTCGCCATTCTACCACACCATCAGGCCTGATAAGATACACTATTATTTGATCGCCGGTATTTGATATTGTAGCAATTAAAATCTCTCCGTTGTTTGAGACATCTATATCCCAGTAGTATTGTTTTTCAAGAAAAAAATACCAACGATACTTCAACCCATAGGCCTTGTCAAACAAGTATAAAAATCCATTGGAATCGACCGAAACTTTGTAATTCTCTCTTTTTGATGAGACAAAGTGTGGATATATGAAATCTGTTTTGTTTTTTAATAATCCACGATAATGCCTTTTCCAACAAAATGTGACTTTTGTGATTCTCCGATAGGATGGATGGAGACGCGGTTTAAGGGTATAAATATTTAGAGCCCCCAACCAATCCCCTTCAATCTCCCATTGTCCATTGCCTTCCCATTGAAAAGGGACCTTGTAAAGAGTATAGTGTATCTTTTTTGCGACAGTAAATACTAAATCAAAATCACCAATAGCATTGCCCTCGGCATCTTTTAGACTCGAAGGCACTGATAGAATATATACCGATGTATCAGGAATGGTTGAATCAGGAATGAATAATAATTTTTGTAGGTTATGCCACAACCATTTTCCAGAAAGGTAAGGAAATATTTCAAATGTTGAATTGGGATTAATAGTCGTATCAACATCAACATTAAAAATGATAGCGATTAGAGTATCACTACCTTCAATCTTCTCTATAACCGTGGCGAAGAGTGAGTCTGGAAAAAGACTTAAAAAGAGAATAAAGAGATTAAGGGCGGTTCTTCCTATGGAATTCATAAATTTTTCCCCTTTTGGCAGAATTTTTTATCCCAATGCATATTGAGGTGATGGTAAACTTTGGGTGTTCCAATGTCATACCAGGAGGCATCTAAGATAATGCCGTTTAAGATTTCTCCATTTTCTATAGCGTTATTAAAGACCTCGGTCAGACTGAAGATTTTTTTGCCTTCAGGGATATAATTTAATATTCTTTTTGAAAGAACCGCAATACCCGTATATGTAAAACAGCCTTCACACCGTTTTTTATAGAATCTGAGAATCCTATTCTTTAATACACGCACCCGATTTGTTTTATAATTATTCACCAGGGCAATTGTTGCCAGTGGCTCATTCTTTTTATGTTCATTTATGAGCATCTTTAGATCAATATCAGAGACGATATCGCAATTGTGAATCAAAAAATCTTCAGTCACGAAATCCTTAAAATTCATCAGTGCTCCACCAGTGCCAGAGAGATAGTCTTCTTTAACGAGTTTCAGACCAGGGATATCTTTTAAAAAGTTTTTCATAATATCTGCTTTGTAGTAAAGGTTGATGCCGATTTTATTTATTCCTGCTTTTTTTAATTTATCAATGATCAACTGGATCACCGGAATTCCATTAATGGGCAATAAGGGCTTGGGAGTCTTCTCTGTCAATTTTCCCAATCTCTTACCCAAACCTGCAGCAAGAATAATGCCTTTCATAAAGAAATGTTAAAGGTTAAATGGTAATTGGTTAAATAATTTGTGTTTTTAATCATATAGCAGATATTTCTGGCGCATTCTTTTAAATCGCTCTAAATCTTTTGACCATCTTCTTTTCATCAGCGATACTGGTCTACCTTTTTCTATTGCCTCTCTTATCCAGGAATTGCCAATCAGTATATCAAAGGGCATCTTCTTTTTCTCAAATTCATAAGGAGGTTTACGCCAGGCAAATTTTTTTGGATAGAGCCTTTTGATTGTGCTGATTATCTCAAGTCCCAGGCAGACCGGGTCAAAATCTTTCAGGTCTTTCACATAGACTTGGGCACCGCCACAGACCATTCCCTGATATTTATGGAATGTCGGGATAAATTTCAATGGTCTAAATTCTACACCCTTAATATTCTTATGTCTCAATTCCTTTACTAAAAGTTCTTCATCTATCCAGGGTGCACCAAAGATTTCAAAGGGTCGGGTCGTTCCCCTGCCTTCAGAGACATTGGTCCCTTCTAATAGACACATTCCAGGATAGACCCAGGCAGTTTCAAATGAAGGCATATTTGGTGAAGGAATGGTCCAGTATAATCCGCAATCAGGAAAGTAGAACTTCCTTTTCCAACCTTCCATTTTTATAATAATAATATCTGCATCAAATTTGTATTCTCTGTTTATCATATTGCAGAGTTCACCAATGGTCATACCATGCCGAACAGGCAGAGGATATAGTCCCACAAAAGAAGAAAATTTTTCTTCCAGCACCGGCCCCTGAACCGTAATACCATTCAACGGATTTGGTCGGTCAAGAACAATTATTTTCTTATGCAATTCTGCCATTATTTTGATCATTAGTATCGCACTCCAGATAAATGTATAATACCTTGTGCCGATATCCACCAGGTCTATTACTACAATATCAATTGTTCTCAGAATCTTTAATGGTGGGCTCAGTCTTTTGCCATATAAACTTACTACAGGAATACTTTTTTGTTGAATGTCTTTAACAAAAACCTGGTCCTGTAGCGCACTGAACAGACCATGCTCTGGTGCAAAGATTAGTTTTGTATCAATAATTTTAGAATTAACAAAATGGCTAATAGTGGGAATGAGTTTACTGTCAGTTGCCGGAATGTGGGTTAACAGCGCAATCTTTTTGCCTATTAGTGGCTCATATTTGTCTGCGAGCAATATATCAATCCCTAAACGCACAGATAAATATATATTGAAATTCACAAAAGTCAATGTGGATGATGATTCATATTGTCCCATTAGTACCAATTTATTGACATTAAAATTCCCTATTGACAAATTCCTAAATATTTATATTATATTATATCATGAAATTAGGGGAAATTTTGGTCAAACAGGGTATGATTTCTGAAGATATGCTTGCCCGTGCCCTTGAAGAGCAGAAAAAGGATGGTGCAAGATTAGGTTCAACACTTATAAAAATGGGGTTTGTAAAAGAAGAGGACCTTTTAAAGGCACTCTCTATTCATTTTGGTGTAAAATCAATAGATTTAAGAAAGCAAGAACTTGACCCGAATATTTTAAAATTGATTCCTGGTGACCTTGCGGGTAAGTACCTTGTCGTGCCTGTAAAAAGATTGGGCAGGACACTCAGTCTTGCGATGATCAACCCTGGTGATATGAATGCAATTGAGGATATTAAATTTGCTACTGGATTTGATATTGAACCGCTCGTTGCGGCTGAAGATGCAGTCTTGAAAGTTATCAATGAAAAATATCATATTGAAAAATTTCTGGCTGATGTAATGTATGAGATTGAAACTGCTGAAGCAGGCGAGGCAGCAGTAAAGGTGATGGATGAGGTAGTTCAACAAAAAGAAGAAGAGGACCTATCCAATGTTGCGGATGATTCTGAAAGTGGTCCAGCCCTGAAAATGGTAAGCAAGATTATAACCGATGCCGTAGAAATGAATGTATCTGATATCCATATTGAACCCTATGAAAATGACCTGAGGGTGCGCTACCGTATTGATGGTATCTTACATGAAGTGCTAAAACCGCCAAAGAAATTGAATCGTGCCCTGGCAACAGTAATTAAGGTTATGGCAAAATTGAAAGTAGAGGAGAAGAGGTTGCCGCAGGATGGTCGTATAAAGGCAAGGGTTCATAATAAGATTATTGATATCCGTGTCTCTACAGTGCCCACTCTTTTTGGTGAAAAGATTGCGCTCAGATTGCTTGACCGTTCTGCAATTCAGTTAAACCTTGATCTTTTAGGATTTGAAGCCAGTACCCTGAAGACCTTTCGCCGGGCAATAAAAACACCATATGGGATTGTGCTCGTAACTGGTCCAACTGGTTCGGGAAAAACTACTACATTATATTCTGCCCTTACTGAATTAAATGACCCTGGTTTAAATATTACGACTGCTGAAGACCCTATAGAATACTCATTAATGGGGATAAATCAGTTACAGGTTAATGAAAAGATAGGTTTAACATTTGCTTCTGCATTACGTTCTTATTTGCGCCAAGACCCCAATATAATAATGGTGGGTGAAATTCGTGACCTGGAAACGGCTGAAATCGCAATCCGCGCATCATTGACCGGCCATCTTGTTCTCTCAACTGTCCACACAAATTCTGCTGCTGCAACAATAACGAGATTAGTAAATATGGATATTGAGCCATTTTTAATCGCTTCCACATTATTATCAGTTCTTTCCCAGCGTTTGTTAAGAAAAATTTGTATGAAATGTAAGGTGGAAGTAAAGTATCCACCAGAAATATTACTTGATGCAGGTATCGATCCAAAAAAGATAGATTTTCCATTATATAAAGGCGAAGGTTGTAAAGAATGCCGGGGGACAGGTTACAAAGGTAGGATTGGTGTTTTTGAAAATATGTTAGTTACTGCCCGCATCAGGGACTTGATACTTAAAAAGGCACCGGCTGAGGATATTGAGAAAGTTGCAGTTGAGGAAGGCATGCTTACATTACGCGAATCTGCACTGGAAAAATTGCGCCAGGGTTTGACATCTGTTGAAGAAGTTATTCGCGAAACAAGGGTGGAATAATGGAAGAACGATTGGGCACATATCTGGTAAAAAATAATTTATTGACTGAAGAACAATTGCGCCAGGCAATTCAGGAGAAAAAAGAGACGGGTCAAAGATTGGTGAGTGTGCTTGTTAGACTCGGTCTCATCCCGGAAAACAAACTTCTTGCTCAGCTAAGTAATCTTTATCATATGGAAGTAACTGACCTTGATTATATTATCCCTCCTGAGTCGGTCTTGAATTTGATTCCAGCACAAAAAGTATACCATTATGAAGTAATCCCTATTGACCGAAAAGGTAGAACATTAACAGTTGCGATGGTAGACCCAACCGATATTAGTGCGATTGAAGATTTAAGATTTATTACCGGTATGGAGATCAATCCAGTGCTGGCTTCAGAGACAAGTATCAGAGA
Source organism: Caldifarciminota bacterium (assembly GCA_037443805.1). Classification (GTDB taxonomy): domain Bacteria; phylum Hydrothermota; class Tepidihabitantia; order SM23-42; family JAOAFX01; genus JAOAFX01. Next base: position 10,519 of record JBBINQ010000028.1, read on the forward strand.
AGCAATCAGCCGTTATTACAAAATGGATACGAGTATTGCTGAGGTCAAAGCAGAATCTGGTCCTAAAGAACTGGGTGTTGAAGACCTGGAACTTTTGGAAACCGGAATGGAAGAAGAAGTAGAAGAAGCAAAGCTCCGTGCCGATGCTGAAGGTGGTCCGGTAATTAGATTGGTAAATTTTTATATTGCCGATGCAGTCAATAAGGGTGCTTCAGATATCCATATTGAACCATTTGAAAGACAACTTAGAATTAGATTCAGAATTGATGGTGTGTTAAGGGAACAACAGCCACCTCCGTATAATCTTAAGGCGGGTATAATCACTCGTATCAAACTGATGTCAAAGATGAATATTGCTGAGCACAGATTGTGCCAGGATGGTAGAATTAATATTCTGGTTGGCAATAAAATGATTGACCTTCGGGTTTCTGTTATTCCAACCCTCTACGGTGAAAAGGTCGTGATGAGAATCCTTGACCGTAGCGCCTTAATGCTTGACCTGACCAAATTAGGTTTTGGTGAAGAGGCATTAAAGAAATTTTTAAAGGCAATAGAGAGTCCTTATGGTATCATCCTCGTTACTGGTCCTACGGGCAGTGGCAAGACTACAACTCTTTATTCTACCCTATCAAGATTGAATAAACCTGATAAACAGATAATGACGATTGAAGACCCGATTGAATACAATATTCATGGCATAAATCAGATTCAGGTTCATGAAGAAATAGGACTAACATTTGCTGCTGCATTAAGAGCCTTTTTGCGTCAGGCACCAAATATTATACTTGTGGGTGAGATGCGTGATACAGAGACTGCAGAGATTGGTATTAGAGCAGCATTGACCGGACACCTGGTATTTTCTACGATTCATACGAATGATGCACCAACCACGATTAACCGTCTGGTGGATATGGGTATCCCTCCCTATCTTGTAGCAAGTGCTTTGATATTAATTCAGGCACAACGCTTGGTTAGAAGAATATGTTCAAATTGCAAAGAACAGATTAAAGTAGACCCCAAGTTACTGGAAGAAGCGAACATTCCACCTGAGACATTCCCTGATGGTGTAGTTTATAAGGGCAAGGGTTGCTCTAATTGCAACCAAACTGGATACAAAGGAAGGATTGGACTTTATGAGGTGATGCCAATTTCGCCTACTTTAAGAGCAATGATTTTGAAAGGTGCGTCATCTGATGAAGTAGCAAGACAAGCTAAAGAAGAAGGAATGAAGACCTTACGTGACGATGGAATTGATAAAATTAAAAAGGGTGTTACCACAATTGAAGAATTAATGCGGGAGACCGCATCATTATGATAAGATTGTGTTTCAAATTGCGTCTTGGTCCGCGTTGTTCCGCGGGTTTTAGCATTAAAAAATAGGAGGTAAAATGCCCGTAACAATGAAACAACTATTAGAAGAAATGGTGCAGCGAAATTCAACAGATTTACATTTAACAACCGGAGCACCACCGATGCTCCGAATTGATGGAGAATTGGTTCCAACAAACTATGAGGTGATGACTCCAGAATTAATTCAGCAATTAGTCTATAGTGTTTTGAATGACCAGCAAAAAAAGAAATTTGAGATGGAGTGGGAACTGGATTTCTCTTTTGGTATTGCTGGTTTGTCTCGTTTTCGTGGCAATTGTTTTCAACAAAGAGGAAGTATTGCAGCAGCAATAAGAACTATACCATTTGAGATTAGAGGATTTAAGGAGCTTGGTATTCCTCCAGTTGTGCAGGAACTCGCGGGTAGACCAAAAGGATTGATTCTTTTAACCGGTCCTACTGGTTGTGGAAAATCAACAACCCTTGCTGCGATAATTGACAAAGTCAATAGTGACCGTCGTTGTCATATCATCACAGTTGAAGACCCGATTGAATATCTGTTCCGGCACAAAAAGGCAATTGTCAATCAAAGACAGGTAGGAAGTGATACGAAATCGTTTGCCAATGCTTTAAAATATGTGTTGAGAGAAGACCCTGATGTAGTAATGGTGGGTGAAATGCGTGATTTAGAAACGATCGCTATTACTCTGACGATTGCTGAAACCGGTCACCTCACCCTTGCCACGCTTCATACAAATTCTGCAGCAGAATCAATTCACCGTATCATTGATATCTTTCCTTCCCATCAACAGGGACAGGTCCGTTCTCAACTTGCATTTGTGATTGAAGGTGTTGTAACCCAGCAACTATTACCCAAAATTGGTGGTGGTCGGGTTCTTGCCGCTGAGGTGATGGTGGCAACACCCGCAATCAGGGCATTGATTCGTGATGAGAAAGAGCATCAAATATATTCAATGATTCAATCAGGACAAAAATATGGAATGCAAACAATGAATCAGGCGCTCTATAATTTGTATGTAAAAAGGTTAATCACCCTGGAAACAGCATTTGATTATTCGCCCAATATTGAAGAATTTGAGCATATGGTGGAACAAAAATCACCGGTGCTGGGATAGAGTTATGATAATCAATTGGTTAAAAGGTTAAATGGTTAAATATTTAACCAATTGCCAATAACCATTTAACTAAGTATCATAAAAGGGAGGTATTATGCCGACTTTTGTCTGGAAAGGAAGAACCGCAACAGGAGCATCAGCCAGTGGAGAATTAAGTGCTCAATCACAGGCTGATGTTGTAGCGGCATTGAGGCAGAAAAAAATTATTCCGACATCAATAAAAATAAAAGAAGAGAAAAAAGGGTTTGCTCTTTTTGGAGGTCGTGTCTCAAAGAGGGCACTGGCAGTTTTTACGAGACAATTTTCAACAATGCTTGGTGCGGGTCTGCCATTATTGACCTGCCTTGAAATTCTCTCCAAACAGACTGAAAGTGCTGGATTGAAAAGTGTGCTTGGCGAAGTCCGCGCTGATGTAGAAGGCGGATTGTCTCTTGCTGATGCCTTAAGAAGGCAACCCAAGGTTTTTGATAATCTATTTGTAAATATGGTGGAGTCGGGTGAAACCGGTGGTGCTCTTGATGTAATTCTGGAGCGTCTTGCAACATATCTTGAAAAGACTGTTGCATTACAACGTAAAATTCGTGGTGCAATGATCTATCCTGCAATCATCAGTGTTGTTGCGGTTCTGGCAATTGCAGTCTTATTGATCTTTGTAATCCCCATCTTTGCCAAGATGTATCAGGGTGTGGGAAGGGAATTACCGGCAATGACACAATTAGTAATGAAAATCTCAGATTTTATGAAGGTCGCTGCATTGCCCCTGCTTATTGGATTGATTTTGCTATTTACCATTATCCGCAGATGGCACAAAACTGAATCCGGAGCAAAAACAATGGACCCGCTTATCCTGAGACTTCCCGTATTCGGAGATTTGGTAAAGAAACAGGCAATCGCTCGTTTCTCCAGAACTTTATCCACACTACTCTCAAGCGGTGTGCCTATTATTGATGCCCTGGAAATAACTGCGAAGAGTGCGGGAAACTGGGTCATTGAAGATGCAATACTTAAGGCACGGGTTTCAATCAAAGGTGGTGAGAATATCGCAGACCCATTATCAAAAACTGCGGTCTTTCCACCGATGGTTACACAGATGATTGCTATTGGTGAGGCTTCAGGCGGACTGGATGAAATGTTGAAAAAAGTGGCTGACTTCTATGATGCCGAGGTTGACCAGGCAGTAGAAAATTTAACCAATGCCTTGGAGCCAATTATCATGGTATTCCTTGGTGGTATTGTTGGCTTCCTGGTCATTTCAATGTATCTGCCAATATTCCAGTTGGCCTCAACGATTACTGAATAAAGTTTTCTTGATAACCCAATAAATGCCGGAATTCTGATTTGTAGTAGATAAATGTTAAAATCTTTTGATGGGGAATGTTGCAAGAAAAAAGGGTTAATCCCTTAACCGGATTAATTTTTCTCCATCCGCTGGTTATTACTTTTATTCTACTCAGTTCTTCTTATCCAATAGATTATTCAATTCCTGTCCCTTACTGGTTCATTATCGTTATTTCCTTTATTCTCTCTATCATCTTTTTTTTCTTTCAGAGGTGGATACCGCAGGAAACACTCACCTATGTGTTATTAATCACTGATGTACCGCTAATCGCCGTCATCGTACATTATACCGGTGGTATTCAAAGTATGTTTCCCTTGATGTATGTTCTCCTGATAATTACCGCAGCAATATATTTGTTCCGAAAAGGGGCATATATAATAAGTTTAATATCAGTGCTTTGTTTCCTTGGTTTAATGTTTTTTGAATCAGCCTATGAAGATTTTGCAATTAAGTATGTTTTACAGCAGTTCTATCTCTTTTCACTCCTTTTTTTATTTACTGCAGTATTGAGTGGAAATCTTTCAGAACGCTACCGGATTAAAACAGAAGAATTAAATAAGCTAAATCTTACTACCGAAGAGATTGTCAAAAACTTACCTTCTGGTATTTTGACCATCAACAATGCAGGTTCAATTGTTTATACTAACATCGTTGAACAAGAAACTGCTTCGTTGGTTCACTTATTCCTCGCGCGGTTTTTAAAAAACCCGGAAAAATATAGCAAAACAAGGGAATTAAAAATTAATAATAAATATTATCTTCTTTCCTGTTCTATAATTGGTAATGCCCAGGGTGCATTGGCAATTCTACAGGATTTGACAGAAATAAAAAAGCTTGAAGAGGCTTCCCGAATTTCAAAGCAGACAAAGTTGCTCGCTGAACTTGGTGGTTCTCTGGCACATGAAATCCGCAATCCCTTAGCATCAATCCGCGGCTCATTAGAAGTTGTAGCAAAATCTCGTGTGCCGAAGACAGCAAAACATTTTATTGATATGGCGCTGAAGGAGTCGGTTCGTTTAAATGAAATAGTTACTGATTTTTTAAATTTTTCACAATTCGTCCCAAAAAAGACCTATCCCACAAAGGTCAGTGACATCGTCAATGAAGCCTTAGCCGATGTAATAGCACATTTTGCAGAAAAGAATATAAAAATTGTCCGGCAAGGTGAAGACTTTGTTTGCATGGCTGACATCAACCGATTAAAATCAGGTGTTGGTAATATTTTAAGCAATGCCTTTGAAGTGAGCAGTCAGGGTCAGGAAATTTTAATAAAGACAGGGAAGGACAATACATTTGGCTGGATTGAGATCACTGATTATGGTCCCGGAATCGTTAGAAAAGATTTAAAAAAAATATTCACTCCCTTCTATACTACAAAAAAAGGCGGCACAGGCCTGGGGCTTTCCATTGCTCAAAAAATCATTGAGGCGCATAAGGGAAAAATAGAAGTGTCAAGCAAGGCAGGTAAAGGTTCAACATTTAGAATTCTTCTTCCACTGGCATAAAATGGTTGTTTGCTATGGGGAAAATATTAAATATTTAAATATATTATGCGTAACATAATGCTTAACATTGAATACGATGGAACAGATTTTTATGGCTGGCAGTATCAACCAGATAGAAGGACGGTTCAGGGTGAGATTGAAAATGCACTTAAAAAGATAACTGGTGAAGAGGTTAAGGTCATTGGTGCGGGAAGAACTGACCAGGGTGTCCATGCCCTGGGTCAGATTGCAAATTTTCACACCCGTTCACAATTAACATTGAGCCAGCTTCAGAAAGGAATCAATGCACTGATTGGAGACGATGTTTATATTAGAGAAATTGGTGAAGTAGATGAACAATTTCATGCCCGTTTTTCAGCAAAGACAAAAATTTATCATTATTCTATTATCTTAAGACCATCACCACTCCAGCGCCGATATAACTGGTATGTACCGTTCACTTTTGATGTGGAACTGATAAAAAAAGTAATACCGCAGATACAGGGTGAGCATGATTTCACCCATTTTTCTGTTCATAATGGCAATAGTATAGGTATATGTTTGATGACAAATTTATCGTTGAAAGTATCTGATTTTCAGATTACTATTGTCCTTGAGGCAAACCGATTTTTGCGCAAGATGGCAAGAGGAATCGTCGGTTTTTTGGTAGACCTGGGTAGGGGTAGATTTGTGCCCGAAGATATAGACCGTGTATTTTCAGGTAAGATCAAAGACCTGTACTTTGCTCCTCCTCAGGGATTGTGTTTGATAAAGGTGAACTATTAGCCGCAAAATCTGATGTTAACTATTGATTTTTTAAAATTTATCATTATATTTGATTATGAATAAAAAATTCAGCAGGAGAAAAAATGAAATTATATCTTGATACTGCAAATATTGAAGAAATTAAAGAAATTGCAAATTGGGGTATTCTTGACGGTGTTACAACGAACCCATCGCTGATGTCAAAAGAAAAAGGGGACTACAAAAAAATATTAAAAGAGATTTGTGATATTGTAAAAGGACCGGTAAGCGGTGAGGTCATCAGTTTAAAAACAGATGAGATGGTCAGAGAAGCAAGGGAATTGAATAAGATAAGTGAATATCTCGTCATAAAGATTCCGTGCACGGTTGATGGGCTCAGGGCAACAAAGATTTTAGCAAAAGATGGTATAAAAGTGAATATGACACTGGTATTTTCACCAAATCAGGCAATTCTTGCGGCGAAGGCGGGTGCTGCATATGTAAGCCCATTTGTTGGTAGACTTGATGATATCGGAAACCCCGGAGTTGAAGTGGTAAACGACATACAGACCATCTATAGAAATTATAATTTCAAGACTCAGATTATCTTTGCATCAATCAGACATCCAGAGCATGTACGCCAGGCAGCATTGATTGGTGTTGATATTGCCACCATACCGTATAAAGTCTTTATTCAGCTTATCAGACACCCCCTTACTGATGTGGGGATAACAAAATTTCTTGAAGACTGGCAGAAAAAAAAGCCTGATATATAAAGAACTATGAAGGTTAAAGAGATTATCGCAGGATGTATCGGCTTTATAATCTGTCTTGTTAGTTTATTCTTATACAATCACTTTAAGGCAAAGCCAGAATATCAGAATCTGGATTATCTCCGGTTGGTTAATTTAAACGACGAAATATCAAAGCAGCGAATGAATGCTATTGTCCTTGCGAGTAATAAGGTAGGACCTTCTGTTGTTTCAATTACGGTTATCCAGACGCGCATTATTTCAGTCTCACCATTTAATGATGAATTCTTCCGTCAGTTCTTTGGTGATTTTTTCCCGGAGCACCGTTATCAGCAAAGAATTAAAAGTCTTGGTTCGGGTGTAATTATCTCACCGGATGGCTATATTCTGACCAATGAGCATGTTGTATCAAATGCTACTGAAATAAATATCACACTACCTGATGCGCGTCAATACGAGGCAAATATTATTGCATCAGACCGTGCTCTGGATCTGGCATTGTTGAAAATTGATGCCCATAATCTTCCTTATGCTGAGCTCGGCAACTCAGATGATTTAATGATTGGTGAATGGGTGATTGCCCTGGGCAATCCATTCGGTTTCTTGCTTGAGGATACCCGACCCACGGTAACGGTTGGTGTTATATCTGCACTCAATCGCGCAATAAAATCTACTTATGAAGAAAGGATATACAAAGATATGATTCAGACTGATGCGGCAATAAATCCGGGTAATTCTGGTGGACCGCTTGTAAATATTCTCGGTCAGGTGATTGGAATAAATACATTTATTTTTACTTCAAGTGGTGGCTCTGAAGGGATTGGTTTTGCACGGCCAATAAATGTAGTAAAAAAATTTATCACTGAGACCAAACAATTTGGTAAAATTCGGAATGCCTGGATCGGTATCTGGGTGCAGGAGATTACCGCGGAAATTGCTGAGGCATTGGGTATGGAACAGCGCGGTGTTCTGGTCAGCAATGTTGACCTTGATAGCCCGGCCCAAGCCTCTGGTATCAAAGAAGGAGATAGAATCATTGTAGTTAACAATGAATTGATAAATAGCGTCTCTGCCTGGGACCGTGTTACTACAAATATCTTTGTTGGTGATACTCTGAATATTGGATTTTATCGGGGAAGTGATTCAATGGGGGTTAGCTTTGTCGTAAAAGAATTTAAAGAATCCAGTGCCTTTACCTCAAAGTTGGGGATTTATGTTGATGATATTAATTTATTCCTGGCAAAAAAGTATGGGCTGGGATACAAACAGGGCGTGGTTGTGACAAGGGTGGATGATGGAAGCATTGGCAAAAAATTGGGTTTTGCGCCGGGCGATGTGATTTTGAGAATCGGTGATATAAGAATAAGGAATAGAGAGGATTTTAAAAAAGCACTTGCTGATTTTAAGAATAAATATTTTATCATTGACCGGGGTGGACTAATATTCCAGATCTGGCTCCAAGGTTAGAGTAGGTTATTTACAAAACTTATGACAAATATTGAAATAAGACGGAAGATTTTAGAAATGGTGTATGAACAATTTAAAGAGCATCCCTATTACCGCATTACCCCAAAAGAATTCAAAGAAAGATTAAATATTGATTTAAAGACCTTAAATTTTAATATTGTTTATCTTGAAGAGAAAGGTTATATTGAACTTCAGAAGCCACTGGAAGGGAGTCTCTTTGTGGGCGCACGCATTACAAGTAAGGGTGTGGACCTGGTTGAAGATGAGTATCAGTTTGACATCACATTTCCAGTAGACAAGGATACATCAGCAATACAGATAAATATTTTTAAGGAGCTCAATTTGCTAATTGATAAAATAAATAATAGCAGTGAATTGAGCAATGATACAAAAGAGTTGCTTGTTGAAGAAGTAAAAGAAATCCAAAAAGAATTGAAGCGGATTGAACCGAGCTATAGTCGCGTGAAGCTATTTCTTGACAGAATAAGGCAACATAATTATGAAATCGGCGAGCAGATAATGGCGCTCCTTAAAAATCCAGTAATTTCTTATATCCTTGAAAAATCTGCAAAGAAGGAATTGGAGTAATTGAACTGATTACGGGTCACTTATCATCATTCATCGTTCTTAGCTCTTCTTCGTCAAATCCAAAATAGTGGCCAATTTCGTGGAGTAAGACATCGTAAATAATTTTTTTAATACCTTGTTCAGTCTTACCAAAATTCTCAATATTTATTTTAAATAGCGTAATTTTATCAGGTAGAACATTACCATACCATACTCCTCGTTTTTTGAGCGGAACTCCCTGGTATAAACCGAGCAAAGATTCTTGAGGAATTGGACTGTCTTCAATAACAAGCTCTACATTAATTAATTTATCACGAAGGATTTTTGGCAATTGCTTTAATGAATCTCTGACAATCTCTTCAAATTGCTCTTTGGTCAAAACGCCTCATCTGCTTTGTGAAACCATATTTTTACCAATTATGATTTTTGCTATATTTAAAGCAGAATTCTGTTTACCGAGCCTTAACAAATTTTTTTTCATCTCCACAATCTTTTCAGGATGGGCAAGTAAATGAGCAATAACTTTTTTTGCATTTTCTTTTGTGATTTTCAGTGCCGCATTATGCTTAATAAAGAACTCTTCGTTTTTGTCTTCAAGTCCGGGTATAGAATTGGCTAATAATAGGCAGGGACCAGACTTTGTTGCTTCTGTAGTGGTAATCCCTCCGGCTTTGGTTATTAAAATATCGCATGCCGCAATCAATTCCTGAATCCTGTCAACCATTCCATAAACACTTAAATGTGCCCTTCCCTTTAATCTTTTAATCTGCTCCATTGCTTCTTTGTTTTCTCCGCATAAGACTAACAGGTCATAATCAAAATCAATAATCTCCTGAACGATTTCAAACCACTCGCCACCAAAGACCTTGCTACCCATAATCACCACAGAGACGCGCTCAGGACTAAGACCAAATCTTTTCCGTGCGATACTCTTATCAATTTCACCCTCAAGGGCAAGGTTTACTGGAATACCCAGGGGATGGATCTTTAATTTCTCAGCACCATAATTTGATATCTGGGTTATCAAATCTTCACTGGGAATAAAATAGTCATCAATTTCTTTATTGACCCAATGGGGGTGTATGTAGTAATCAGTGACCACAACTCCAATGCGGTAGCCGAAATTTTCTTTATACAATGCTGAATAATAAGCAGGAGAAAAGTGGGCACACAGGATATAATCGGGTTGAAATTCCCGAAGCAAATGAGAAAAGTTATAAGCAGTTATCTTATGAAAAAAATAGAGCAACTTATTACTTCCGCTTTTAACTCCAGTACCCTGATAGAATATTTTCAAAAGCCAGAGTGCATTTTTCTGGGCAAATTCATAGATATTTTTATACGCATAGCCATATATGGGCAGGACCCAATCAAAACAGTTTTCAAATCGCACCTCAGAATTAGGTGATAATCTTTCTATTGCCTGTTTGATTGCAGTTGCTGCCTTGATATGACCTGCACCAATCGGCACTGCAAGCAAAAGGATTTTCATACATAATTATAACTACATTCCTTGACTTTTCAAGAGTTTTAGATATTATTATTTATAAAAAGGGGGTATTTTGAAAAAAATTATATTTTTAATATTACTTACTTTTACTATATTCAACTGTAGACAAAAAGAGGAATTATATTTTTGCCATCTCTATGGATGGATGCAATATGATTCCACGCGCATTAACGGAATCGTCCTTATGGTCAGGGACATAAATCCAGAGAATACTTCATATTTTAGATTCAGAACCGACACCACAGGTTATTCGTCTGATTCACTCCCGGGCTTTTTTGAAATGGATAGTGTCTGTTATGGAACTACGAATTTTCAGGGTAGTCAGATCGTGGCAGTCCTTGTAGATAGTATTGATAATCCTGGTTGGCCCAGGCAATACTGGTATTTGGACCTGAAAGGTAGTGTTGATACAGTAGAACTCCATCTTACAAAGTGATGTAATAATTTACAGATTATAAAAAATGCAGGTAGGCATATATGGATGAAAACAGACAATCAAATAATAAGCGTTTCTCCTCTTTTTTAACACACAATATATTTGTCCTTGGCCTGGTGAGTTTATTTACTGATCTCTCAACCGAGATGTCCTATGCAATTATTCCTATCTTTCTTAAAGAAGTTCTCAAGGCACAACCTGTATTTATTGGGCTTATAGAGGCAATAGCAGAATCTACTGCCAGTATCTTAAAGACATTTTCCGGATATATTTCTGACAGATTAAAGAAAAGAAAATTATTTATATTTATTGGTTATACATTATCAGCGGTTGTTAAACCCCTGCTTGCACTCGCTACCCAGAGCTGGCATGTGCTCATAATGCGATTTGCTGACCGCTTTGGAAAAGGTATAAGAACTGCGCCAAGGGATGCGCTGATTGCAGAATCTACCAAAGAATCTTATTATGGAAGGGCATATGGTTTTCATCGGGCAATGGATACAATGGGTGCAATTCTTGGACCACTTCTGGCATTTATGATATTATCAATTTCACATCAAAATTATAGAATTTTGTTTGCCCTTGCCTTCATTCCAGGGCTCATTGCCATCCTTTTAATTATTTTCGGAGTAAAAGAGATTATCCAGGAAACAAAAGGAATCTTTAAATTTTCTTTTAAATATATCAATACACAATTAAAGACTTTTTTAATTATTGTCATAATATTTACATTGGGCAATTCTTCTGATGCATTCTTATTATTGAGGGCAAGAGAGTTAGGGCTCAGTGTGCCCTTAATTCCCATATTGTGGTTAGTATTCAATATTTCATACTTTCTCTGGTCATATCCAGCAGGAGTGATTTCAGACCGGATTGGCAGAAAAAAGACCTTAATCTTTGGATTTTTAATCTATACTGCTACATATACTTTTCTTGCATTTAATAAAAGTGTTGCCTTGCTCTGGCCTATCTTTATTATGTACGGGCTTTATTATGGTTTTACCGAAGGTAATTTAAGGGCGTATGTTGCGGACCTGACTTCGCCAGAACATAGAGGAACAGTTTTTGGGATTTACCATACCATTGTGGGTATTACCTTGTTACCAGCGAATCTGCTTATGGGCTATCTCTGGCAGAGATTCGGATTTGGAATTGCACTTTTGACCGGTGCCATATTCTCCATAATCGCGGCTTTACTTTTTATTGGTTTTGTAAAAGTTAAGGGTAGCAATAAATCTTAAAAATCTTTTATTTCTCTCTTTTTTCCTCCTCTGATAATCTATTCTTTATTTCATTCATTCTGATCTCTGCATTACTAAAACTCCGGTCAAGTTGCACGGCTTTTTCATACATATTCTTTGCTTCTTCCCATCTCCCTGCTCCTTCATAGGCAAGACCCAGATAATAATATAATTCCGGGTCATGGGGGTTTATCTTTAATGCCGCACTGAATTTCACTATTGCTTTATCATACTCCTTATTAAGGAGATAGGATTGTCCTATTTCTAATAAAACTTCAATTTCTCCTGATTGCATGCTCCTTTCCTTTTTTAAAGATAACTATAACCATCATTAAATATTGTATCACTTTATTGCACCATGGATAATTGTATCAAGTAAAAAATCGTCATCCTTTTCCGGATAGTCTAACATATAGTGCAATCCCCGTGATTCCTTCCTGATTAGACAGGATTCAACGACCAATCTGGCAACCAGCAACATATTTCTTGATTCAGCATTTATTAGATGCACACCCGGGTCAAATTTTTTATTAAATTCATTGAGCATCTCGCTTGCCTTAATCAAACCTGCTTCACTTCTTATGACATTTGCGTATTGAGACATCAACTGTTTTATCTGAATCTTAAAATCGGGTCCGGTTTGTGCTATTGGTTTTAATTTTGGTGTTTTTTTTATCTTCAGGGCTGTGATACGCGAAATTCTTTTGGCAGCCCGCGTAGCGAAAACGAGTGCTTCAAGTAACGAATTTGAGGCAAGTCTATTTGCACCATGAACGCCGGTAAAAGCACATTCACCGAGTGCAAACAAACGTTTTATTGAAGTTTCGCCCCAGGTGTTGACTCTTATTCCACCACATAGATAATGGGCTGCTGGTACCACTGGTATGGGTTCGCGCGTAATATCTATACCCCAGCGAAGGCAGGTCTCATAAATTGTCGGAAATCTATTTTTGACATAATCGGGCTTGAGGTGTGTAACATCAAGAAGCACATAGGGGTCATTGTTTTCAAGCATTTCAGTAACACAGGCTCGGGCAACAACATCGCGCGGTGCAAGATTTTCAAGAGGATGGTATTTTTTCATAAATGGCTTACCCGATTTGGTTTTCAAAATACCGCCTTCTCCACGTACTGCCTCAGAAACAAGAAATGAACGGCCATCTATTTTGACATTGTAAACGGCGGTTGGATGGAACTGCACAAATTCCATATTAGCAATCTCGGCTCCTGCACGATAAGCCATAGCAATACCATCACCGGTTGCAATTGGTGGATTGGTTGTGTGTTCATATATCTGACCTATGCCACCTGTTGCAAGTATTGTAGCACTGGCAAAGATTGTTTCAATGCGCTGGGTATCAACATCAAAGTAATAGATACCAAGACATTCGCCATCCTGCACAATCAAATCCAGAACCACCTCATTCTCGCTGATATTTATATCAAATTTTTTTGCCTCTTCAATTAAAACGCGCTCAATTTCCTGACCTGTGTAGTCGCGTGCATGCACAATACGCCGATGAGAATGTCCGCCTTCCTGTCCAAGTTCAAAATTACCATTCTGGTCCACTGAGAATCTACAGCCCATTTGATACAATTCCTTTATCAATGCCGGTCCTTCTTTGACCATAATTTCTACTGCATCCTTATGGCATAGTCCATCACCTACCCTTATTGTATCTTCAATATGACTTTCAAAAGAATCGTCTTTTCCAAAAACACCGGCAATGCCTCCCTGGGCATAATTGGTATTTGATTCTGCTTTATGTTTTTTGGTGAGGACAAGCACACTGCCGTATTTTGCACTTTTGGTTGCAAAGGTCAGTCCGGCAACACCGGAACCCACAACCAGAAAATCCACTTTTCTGGCCATCATAATATTTTACATAAAATTTTTTTAAAGTCAACAAAAATTTGATTTTCCTGATTATTGACATTGTCCAGAAATCAGGTATAATTCTTTTCATGATGAACTTATTGATTTCTGGTTTTTTTATTACTTCATCCGTTTTCGGCCAGATTGGAAGCCTTGAAGCAAAGAACTTTACTGGTTTCAATTCATTACCATATTTGACACCTGCGCTTTTACCTGCAACATCCGTAATAATCAACTGGAATACTGAAAAAATTTCTTCAAGTGCAGTTGCCTATGGAACTTCATTGTCCCTTGAAGACACAATTTACATTGAACAAAGGACCAATTTTCATCACATTATCCTAAATAATCTGCAAGCCAATACTGAATATTATTATCAAATTCTACCTGATAGCCCTATCTATAAATTTAAAACCCTGCCTGTTTTTCCTGATTCTTTCAGTTTTATTGTATTTGGTGATACGAGAAGTGATTCAATAAAGCACCAGGCAGTTATTGACCAGATAGCAAAATACAATTTTGATTTTTTGGTACATACTGGAGACCTGATAGGACATGGCTATAGCACTGATGATTGGAGGACATTTTTTAATATTGAAGGCAGAATCCTTAGCCAGAAGATATTTTTACCCACAATTGGAAACCATGAAAAACCATTCTGGCAATATGATACACTGTTTGCTTTACCCGGAGTTGAATGCTTTTATGCTTTTTCTTATGCCAATATCTATTTTTTATGTTTAAATACGGAAATGGAATTGAACGGTATTCAGCAGAAATGGCTTGTGAATGAACTTAGCCGAATAGCAAGCGATACTACGATTGATTGGCTCTTTGTTAGTCTGCACCGTCCGCCTTATTCATCAGGGAGCCATGGCAGTGCCCTTGATGTGCGCACAGCCTGGTGTCCAATATTTGAAAAATATGGTGTGGACATTGTCTTCTGCGGACACAACCATTCTTATGAGCGGACAAAAAAGATAGATGGTGTTATTTATGTTACCTGTGCTGGTGGTGGTGCACCATTATATGATATCAGCAGTAATGAATGGACTGAATACACATTAAAAGATTATCATTTCTGTCTTGTAACAATCAAAGGCAAGAAACTGACATTGCAAGCTATTACAGCAGATGGAAGAAAATTTGATTTGCTAACCTTAAGGAAGTAGTTCTGATACCGGTCTTTGACCTCCATTGTGATACACCATTAAATATTAAAAAAAATAGATTTAAACATATCCATCCTGAAGATTTAAAACGGCCGAACTTTTATGGTGCAATATTTGCCCATTTTATCTATCCCCGGGAAAGAGAACCATTTGATGCTGGTCTAAAACTCGTTTTGAATACAATACATTTTTTAAAAAAATATCCTGAGATAAATATTGTTTATGACTTTAAAAAAATTGATGTAAAAAAGGTGAATGTCATTCTTGGAGTAGAAGGGGGGCATATTTTTGATAAGACCTTTAGCCAGTTTGAGACCTTTTATGAATTAGGTGTGCGGGTCTTTACCATTACCTGGAATAATTCTAATAGATTTGCCTATTCTGCATTTGATAACGACAAAAAAGGACTCACCCGAATGGGTAAGAATTTTATAAAAATGTTAAAAGACTATGAAGTATTGATTGATACCTCTCACGCCTCAACGAGAACAGTGCTTGATATCTGTGAAATTACTGAGAACAGGGTCTTTGCCTCGCATTCCTGCATAAGGGCATTGAATCCATTTATAAGAAATATTGCTGATGAGGCAATAAAAGCCATTGTCAAACGCAGAGGATTGGTGGGCATAAATTTTTCCAAAAAACATCTTGGAAAATGGAGCGTAATAGACCATTTAAATTATCTTTATGAAAGCTTTGGCATAGATTCAATGGGTATTGGTAGTGATTTTGATGGGATAACTGACCAGGTCATAGAATGTCCAACCGGATATAAAAAAATTTCCAGGAAATTGCTAAAAGAAAACTATACAAAAAAAGAAATTGAAAAAATCTTTTATAAAAATTTTCTACGGCTGTTAAAATAATGTAAAATCAAGGCGTTACATCAGTATATCGCACAATAAATGCTGAACGGTTATAAATATCTTGCAGGGTAATATTATTTTTCTGTAAAATATCTTTAATTTCTGGTAATCGTTCTTCCACTACCTTGATATGTTTCTGCAATAGTTCGCAATACTGTTTGGTTCTCTTTTCAGTGCCATAAAGAACCTGCACTGGACAACGGCCTCCGCAATAAAAATGGATATTGCATTGGTAACATCCAAGATTATTTTTTAATGACTGTAGTCCCTCTGGTTCTTTCTTCAGTTTTTGCCCGTGTTCAAATGGCAGGTCAATACAAGCCAGCACTTTACCTCCTACCAGGTCATAATTTGTGCTCAATTCTGCACCGCAGGCAGTATGATTTCTTTGTTTTTTTGTAATAAGGTATAATATTAATTCATTTAAGTGGGCAATTGGTAGCAATATTCCATTCTTTAATTGGTTGATATAATAATCAACAATTTTTTTAAGATCTGCGATATAGCGCGCAGT
The DNA here is from genome assembly GCA_037443805.1 of Caldifarciminota bacterium. Taxonomy (GTDB): domain Bacteria; phylum Hydrothermota; class Tepidihabitantia; order SM23-42; family JAOAFX01; genus JAOAFX01. The sequence continues at coordinate 26,952 of JBBINQ010000028.1, forward strand.
ATAGGTGTGAAAATCTTTGAATTCTTCCTGGGTCTCAAGCCAGTGCCAGAAAAAATGGTTGACCAGTCCATTATTGTATAATTTAAGAAATTCTTCAAAGCAATTGAATAATGATTGCTCTTCACGCAAGGTGGTCCACATTAAAATATTTCCCCGATAATATTTTTTAATAAACTTTAGATTTTCTTCAATTCTTTTCAGGTCAGTGCCAATTCTAAATAGATTGTGTTGAGATTCATCACCATCAATAGAAACAGCATAAAGCCAGATGTTTTTTGCAACATCAGGATAATCTTTGAAAAATTTAGCCAGCATCTCTCCATTTGTATAAATCATATATTTTATACGAGAATCATATCCGGCATTTTTTAGTTCTTCAATAATGGGTAAAAATCTGTGTGGTTCAAGGAGTGGCTCGCCTCCATAAAAGCCAATAGTGGCAGGTAAACTATTATGTTCTTCAAGAATTTTTTTGATTATCTTTACATCGCGTTCAGGTTTAACTTCTAATTCTTTAAGGTCTAAATTTGAATTGTTTGTTATCGTTTGATTTATACACTCCTGACACCTTGCATTACATCTGCTCGTAATAAAAAGATTGATAATTAATCCGTTATCTTCTTTAATATCAAAATAGTTCATTATGATTTAACTCTCCTTTATCTGAGGCTAAAAATGATTTTTTACTACACCAAGATCTATAGTCTCTGATCAGAGACTATTTTTAATGGAGGTGAGCGGAGTCGAACCGCCGACCTATGCGTTGCAAACGCATTGCTCTCCCAGCTGAGCTACACCCCCTTTGGCAGATCGTCATACGGGTAACGGTTACGAGAAAAGCGTTATTAGTCTTGTTGCCCTTCGCAACCGATAACCGATTAACGAGTTGCTAGAATCTTCCGAAGTTCAGGTCCAGACCGAACGATTTAAAAAATGTTAAATCTTTATCAAAAAGCCGTTCTTGATTAAGATGAAAATCAAGATTGAATTCCCTTATGCGCAGACCAATACCCGGTTCAACCTGCCATTCAATAGGAACAAAATCTTCATTGAATTTCTCACGGGCGCCCATTCGCAGACAAAATGTTTTGTTCAAAGGAAGTTCAAAACCAGCAAAACAATAGGCAAAGTCTGCCTCAATATCTCCTTGCTCTAAAAGGTATTCTGCTCCTAAAATAACAAAACCGTCATTGAGTATGAGTTTTTGCAGGGCTAATCCAATATTATGGCTCTGATAATCATAGGGTTCAGACAGGATATTCACTGAATATCTTGGTATAAGAATATATTCGCTCTTTCGTTTTAATATCCTCAGGTTAATATTGAATCCTTCGTTGAGATTCGTCTCGTTGTTGATTATTCCTGAAATATCAATCCGTGAATTGAATGTTGAATAACCGATTCCCATACCAAAGCGATTGTGGTCTTTGACCGGACATCCCATAATGCCGAGTTCAAATTTACGCACAGTAATTCCATAGCCAATATGGAAGTTTTTATGTTGCCAGACAGCAATACCACCGTATTTTTCTACAGGCATCATAACCATTCCAAAGTCAGTAGTTGATGAGATGATGTCACCATAAAAAGTATTCGGAAAGATATTAATATGCTGAGGATAGATGCCGATGTTTACGACATCATCAATATAATCACCTGACATCAGGGTATTCATCCTGGTCTGGTTTGCCCAGTTCATGCTGACTATTATTAACCCAAATAATAATATTCTCTTCATAATTGTTGATTATAATCAAAATTTCTGTTCAGTCAAGACCTGTAATTTTT
>JBBINQ010000029.1:0-11933 GCA_037443805.1 Caldifarciminota bacterium
AAAGGGGTAGAATATGGATTGGACTTTGATTTATTTTGGGTTTGCATTTTTCGTTCTTGGCTTAATACTGGATGAAATTCTTGCAAAGATGAAAATCCCAAGCTATTTTACTCAAATCATTAAGGTCCACAAAGTCGATTGGGAGTTATTTAAGGTTCATTACACACTGCCGCCTGCCTCCGGAATACAGGATATATTAAAATTAAAAATAAAGAACAAAATATACTTTTATCCTTTTAGCCAGAAGGAAATCTTCTTCAAAGAGTTTCAATATGACTATGGTGTTTCAAGGTATTCAGTAGTTCCAATCCACGGTTCAATAGAACTTGTTAATCCACAGAAAGTAAGGATCACGGTCTGCCTTAATCTTGCCATCCCCGGCGTATTTTTTTTATTTATTGCTATATTTTTTACACGCTTTCCATCTAATGTAGCACTCTTTTTTATTATTATACTCTCAGCAATTTCAGGTTTTTGGTATTATTACTTGATAAAGAAGAGAGTCAAATTGTTGATAAATACTATTGACGAGTGGTTAAGCAGTTAGATGCAATTTTTATCCTTCTTTAAAAAACAAGTAGAAAAACAACATTTAACACGGATAATTTATACTGGTTTTAGCTAAATTCATCCCATGGCAGTCCCAGAACGGGTGCGCAGCACTTTTCAGCAAAAAAATTCGCTACTCTACTTTTTTCTTTTTTTCATTGCGAGGAGCGAAGCGACGAAGCAATCTCATTTGTTATTGCAAAATTCAGGGATTGCCGCGCCCCGCCCATTGATAATGGGCGCGGGCTCGCAATGACATTGAGTATGAATAATGCAGGTTAAATAACTAAATAAATAACCATAATTTGTTTTTTTTTAAATATTTTTGCTCTTGAAATTCTAAAATTGTTGGGTATACTGAAAATATGAAGGCGATAATAATTGAATATATTCTGCCAATATCTTATGTTCTTGGTTCAATTGTTTTGGGTTTTCTGTGCCAGTTTATTCTTTTTAATTGGCTCCACAGCATAGCGAAAAAGACAAAATGGCGTGGTGATGATATAATCATCCGTTCCTTACGGGGCTGGATAATTTTATGGTTTATTCTTGCTGGCATATCACTGGCAGTTCCCCATTTGATTGTGGATGCTCCAACATTAAATATTATCAATAAAATCTTTCTTGTTCTGGTAATTTTTTCTATCACGATGGTGCTTGCCAATATTGCGGTCGGCTTTGTTGATTTGGTTTCGGGAAGGATAAAAGAGGCAATTCCTAAGACTACGATTCTGACCAATATTACAAGGGTCTTTGTCTTAATCATCGGGATTTTGATCATCCTCAATGCCCTGGGTATTTCTATCGCCCCAATCCTTGCTGGGCTTGGTATTGGTGGACTGGCAGTAGCACTGGCGCTTCAGGATACCCTGAGTAATCTCTTTGCTGGTTTACAGATTATTGTTTCAAGACAGTTAAAACCTGGCGATTATGTTCAATTGAGCAGTGGCGAAGAGGGGTATGTGGTTGATATCACCTGGCGCAATACGACAATTAGGGAATTGGGCAATAATTTGATTATTATCCCCAATGCCAAACTTGCCCAGACAATCGTTAAAAATTATTATTTACCTGAAAAAGGGATGGCGGTTTTGGTTCAGGTGGGCGTGAGTTATGAGAGCGACCTGGAAAAGGTTGAGCAGATTGTAATTGATGTTGCCAAGGAAGTGATAAAAGATGTGCCGGGTGGAGTAAAGGATTTTGAACCTTTTATTCGTTATCATACCTTTGGTGATTTTAGCATAAATTTCACGGTGATTCTGCGCTGTGAGGAATTTGCAAATCAATATTTACTCAAGCATGAGTTCGTAAAACGCTTGCACAAGCGTTTCAAAAAAGAAAATATAACAATACCATATCCGATAAGAAGAGTCTATCTTGAAAATAAGGGAAATAAGATTTAAAAAATATTGTAAGATTACAATGCAAATAGTGAGATTGCCGCAAAAGATTATAAAAATATATGAAAGGTAAATTTGCTGAAGAAATTCTATTGTTTATCGCCGTCCTCAAATGGGTGGTGCTCGCTACATTCATTGGTGTAATCGTTGGTTTATCCACAACTGTTTTCTTGAAGACATTGAACTGGACTACGATGCGGGCTGGTAGTTTTTCATATTATTATTTTTTCATCCCTGTAGTATTTGTAGTAAGCGCATTATTGATTAAATATCTTGCACCCGAGGCAGAGGGGCACGGCACAGAAAAGGTCATTGAAGCAGTCCATAAGCGAGCAGGAAAGATAAATATCCTGGTGGTTCCGATTAAACTTATTGCCTCGGTCATTACTATTGCCTTTGGTGGTTCAGCAGGTAAGGAAGGCCCCTGTGCCCAGATCGGTGCCGGGCTCAGTTCATTCTTTGCTGATATTTTCAAATTTGACGATATTGACAGGAAAAGGTTTGTAATATGTGGCATCAGTGCTGGTTTTGCCTCGGTCTTTGGAACACCGATCGCAGGTGCAATCTTTGGAGTTGAGGTTCTCTTTATCGGGGATTTGCTATATGAGGCACTGTTGCCTTCATTCATCGCTGGTATGACAAGTTATCACATATCTTATTCCCTTGGCGTCAGGTATTTTTATCATCCATTTGGATTTGTTCCTGTTTTTAGTGAATCTTTTTTCTTGAAGATTGTGCTTAGTGGTGTCTTTTTCGGACTCTGTTCAATGTTGTTCATTGAGCTAATGAGATATGGTAAGCACCTTTCAGAAAGAATAAATATCTATAAACCATTGAAAGGAATAATTGGTGGTGTCCCACTCATCATTTTTGGTTTTTTTGTCTCAAAAGAGTATTTTGGTCTCGGGCTTGAGACGATAGAAAACTGCCTTGCCGGAAAGGAAGTTTTTATTTTCGCATTTTTATTAAAGATGATATTTACATCAATTACACTAAATTTTGGCGGCAGTGGTGGGGTGGTTACACCAATATTCTTCATCGGTGCGACCTCAGGCATGCTTTTTGCTAATATTTTCCATCTTGATATTGCTACATTCTCTGCCCTGGGGTTTGTGAGTTTGCTGGCTGGTGCCGCCAATACACCTATTGCGGCAAGTATTATGGCAGTGGAACTCTTTGGTGCCAGGATCGCCCCTTATGCCGCGGTCTCCTGTGTGATAAGTTATTTAATGACCGGACATAGAAGTGTCTATCCATCCCAGGTCCTTGCTGTAACTAAAAGTCCGTCAATTAAGGTTGATACAGGTAAAGAGATTGAAGAAATTGAACCAGTTGTTTCTCCGCGCGAAAAAAGTATCACCGGCACTGTTCTGCGAAAGATAAGAAAAGTAAGAAAGCAAAGTAAAAATAGTTAGCGAGAAAAGTTAGAAAATTTAAATTATTGACAATGTTTTAATTTTCGGTATAATAATGTGCTTGTTTTAAAAATCTCTGGTAAGGTGGCTTTCCAATTTTTTGATGTCGCCTACATAGGGACCAGGGCATTTTAAGGCAGCTGTGTAAAGATGGCATTTTTGGGCGATTTCATAAATTGGAAAGATAAATTCAGCGCACTGGGTTTAGATGTTCCAATGCGTGTGATTTAATAGATTATAACAGTTTCATTCTTCTTAAGTTCATTGCCAGTGCGCATTGCAGGCATAAATAAAACATTAATTACATCACCTGAACCAGAGATATTATCAAAGTAGGGGTTAGCCATAATAAAATTCCTTTAAGAGAAGGTTGAGGATGAGTTGTATTTATCTCAAGCCTTCACTTAAAGAAATCAGCGCGAGTTTTAAATGGCCTAATTTCTACTCTAAATGGTCATTATATATAAAAAGGAGGAAAGAATGACCAGGGTCCGAACGCTCTTTACACTCTTGAGCATTGTTGGCTTTCTTCTGGTTGGTTGTGGTGATAAACAGCCTCCAGAAGTCACAATAACAACACCGGCAAATGGTGATACAGTAGGTGGAACAGTCACCATTACGGCTGATGCAACTGATAATAAGGGTGTTAGCGAGGTGGAATTCTATATTGACAATTCCTTAGTTTCCACAGACCAATCCTCACCCTATACCCATACCTGGAATACCTCAGCATTACAGGATAATTCTACGCATAATATCTTTGCCAAGGCTTTTGATAAGGCAAACAACGAAGGAACTTCTGAGGTAATCACGGTCACGGTCATCAATCCACCAAACACACCTGCTACCCCTATGGGACCATCAAGTGGCTATCAGGGTTCTCAATACCATTACGAATTCTACACTTATGCAACTGACCCAGCAGGGCAGGGCGTGGCGATAAGGTTTGCCTGGGGTGATGGTGATACATCAAACTGGAGTGCGTATCAAGTGAGTGGGGATACAATTGCTATGACTCATTCTTATCTTTCTACTGGTGTATTCAGCGTTACTGCCCAGGCAAAGGATGTAAATGGTGCGACATCAGGCTGGTCTGGTGCCCATCAGATTAACATTACCACAGGTTCAAGCCAGGCACCCTATGCACCTGTAGTTTCTGGACCAACAAGTGGTAATCCCAATGTCTCTTATGATTTCAATGCCACTGCAACCGACCCTGATAATGACCAGATTTCAGTGCGGTTTGCCTGGGGTGATGGTGATACATCAAATTGGAGTCCTTATTATTCAAGCGGTTCAACAATTACAATGGCACATTCTTATTCAAATACCGGGACATACAACATTACTGCCCAGGCAAGGGATATTCATGGACTAACCTCTGCCTGGTCATCACCTCATCAGATAGTTATCTATACAGGCACAAATAATCCACCAAATACACCGACTGTTTCTGGTCCGACCAATGGTTATGTTACACTTGTTCAAACATTCTCAGCTACGACAACTGACCCGGACGGCAATAATATTTCAATAAGGTTTGCCTGGGGTGATGGCGATACATCAAGTTGGAGCAGTTATGTGCCGAGCGGTGGGACTGTCCAGGATACCCATACTTATACTGCAACCGGAACATATTCAGTGCGGGCACAGGCAAGGGATTCCTATGGGTTAACATCAGGCTGGTCAAGCCCGCATTCTATCAATATCACTGAAGGAATTGTTGTTACAAGACCCAATGGCGGCGAGACATGCCTTGGTGGCACATATAGTGCAATCCACTGGAACTGGTATGGTAGTTTTGCACTGGTAAAGATAGATTATTCAACTGATGGTGGCAGTTCCTGGAATACAATCGTCAGCAGCACGGACAATGATGGCAGTTATGCCTGGAGCGTTCCTTATATGAGCACGACATATCCTAATTGCCGGGTAAGGGTAAGCCACGCAACGAATCCCAATATTTATGATATCAGTGATGCCAATTTTACAATTGCCCGCGACACAATTACAGTTATAATGCCCAATGGCGGTGAAAACTATTTTGTGGGCCTATATTATCCGGTTCACTGGGAATGGACTGGTAATTTCGGTTATGTGCGAATTGATTATTCCAGTGATAATGGCACTTCATGGAGCGCTGTCCATCCAAACTATAACAACAATGGTTGGTATGCCTGGAATGTTGATAATACACCATCCACAAGTGCCCTTGTAAGGGTAGCCAATTATGATGATGCAAATCTTTATGATATAAGTAATGCAACCTTTACAATTGCACGGCCGGTAATCAATATTACCCGACCTAATGGCGGTGAGACATATAGGAGTGGTGAACATTATCCAATACACTGGGACTGGACCGGCGGACTAACATCGGTAAATATCTACTATTCCACAGATGGTGGAACCAACTGGACACAGATTATTACCGGTCTTTCAAATGATGGCTCTCAAATCTGGACTGTTCCTAATTTAAATTCTACAAACTGTAGAATTAGGATAGTCAGTTCCCAGGACCCGAATGCCTCTGATATCAGTGACAATAATTTCACAATTACTACGACCCAGGTTACGGATTCTATCCAGGTTACTTCGCCGATGCTCAACGATAACTGGATTTTAGGCAGGGAATACTTCATTACCTGGACCGGCACTTTAACCGGAGGTTATGTGCGCATTGATTATTCAACTGATGGTGGCGTGAACTGGAATGTGATCAGTTCAAGCACTACTAATGATGGTTATCATCCCTGGACAATAACCGGAGATTTCTCAAGCAATAATTGTAAAATCAAAGTTACCAGCACTTCCAATCCCAATACTTATGATGAAAGTGATGTCTTCACTATCAGCCGACAGACAATAACAATTACCTCGCCTAATGCAAACACAATATGGCAGAGCGGGAGGGATTATTATATAACCTGGTTCTGGACCGGTGATTTTTCTAATGCACAGATTGATTATTCAACTGACAATGGTTCAAACTGGAATCAGATTACTGGCACTACTACAAATGATGGCGAATATAGATGGTCAATACCTGATGGAATCAGTGGCAATAATTGCCGGGTCAGGGTCGGTGTTGCAAATACGAACAATTATGGAACAAGCAATACCTTTACTATTGCACCGCAGACAATAAGGGTTACTTCACCGCTGAATAACGATGTCTGGTATGCAGGAAGGGTATACTGTATCACCTGGAATAATACCGGTGATTTTACCAATGCCCGTATAGATTATTCTACTGATGGAGGAGCAACCTGGAATCAGATTGCAGGTAACACAAGCAATGATGGATATTATTTGTGGACCATTCCTAATGTATCAAGCACAAATTGTCGGGTCAGAGTTGCAAATGCTAATAACCTGAATGCATACGGCACCAGTGGAACTTTTGAAATTCGTAGCGGTGGGAAACGAAGGAAGTGATGCCTATAATGAGAAATAAAAAAGGGAGCCTTTTGGCTCCCTTTTTTATTTGACTATGACAGTAAACAGTCTTCAGTGTTTTTGCTTTTGACTTATGATTACACTGAGTCCGCTCCACTTTTTCCTCCCCGTTTGATGGGGGAGGATTAAGGTGGGGGTGTTGCACAATGGAAGGGATAAAGGACTAACTTTTGTAAAAATGGGGAGTAGTCAGATGATTACACAGTTGACATATAAAAAAATACGGATAAAATTTGCTGTCTATGAATATCTTTGTTAAATCAATACTTTATCTTATAATCTTTTCTTTACTTCATTTTGGCTATGACTGGACGCAATGGGGTTTTTTGAAACCGTTTTGCGGAATAAATGAATCAATATTCCAACATCTGAAGATGGCTTACTGGGCATATCTCATCACCAGCGTTGTGGAATATATTCTTATCAAGAAAAACACAAAAAATTTCTGGTTTTCCAGGCTATTTTCAGCGATTGTTATTTCCTGGATAATTTTTCTTGTCTGGTATCTTATTCCAGCACTTTATGGCAAACTTTCATTAGCAATTTTAGAGGTATTCTGGGCAATCTTTGTAGCATACATTGCCGGACTCATTGCGGGTTTGGTAGAAAAGAACTTTGAGAAAAATGACTTTACAATGGGTTTTAAAATCGTGATTATTGCGCTATTGATTATTTCCGCATTGCTATATATTTTGTTTACTTACAGAGTCCCCTGGCTGGATCTATTTGTTGACCCGGAATTATTGTGAGATTGTGGACTTTACATCCTGTTTACCTTGATACAAAAGGATTGATTGCCTTGTGGCGTGAAGGATTGCTTGCCCAGAAGGTTCTCTTGGGTAAGACCCGTGGTTACCAGAATCATCCTCAACTTATCCGTTTTAAAAAAACAAAAGACCCAATAGGAATGCTCGGGTTCTATCTTTTGGAAGTTGCCAGAGAAGCAAAGAAGCGTGGTTATAATTTTGATATTAAGAAAATTTTAAGACCCGATTCAAAGATAAAAGAAAAGATTCCAGTTACAAAAGGGCAGATAGAATACGAGTTAAAATTATTAATATGCAAATTACAGAAGAGGGATAGGAAAAGGTGCCATGAATTAAATAACCACTTTAGAATTCGAACAAATAAAATCTTCAGAAAGATTCCGGGCGGTATTGAGACATGGGAGAAAGTCCGTCCGCTTGATAATAGTAATTAAATGGCTATGTTTGCAGATTTTATTGTTCCATTTATTACCACTGCCCTTGCTGAACTCGGTGATAAGACACAGATTGTAATTATAGTTCTCTCCACAAGGACAAAAAAACATCTGGTATTACTTTCTGGAGTCATACTCGCATTTATTCTAACCGATGGTATTGCAGTATTACTCGGAAATTATATTACAAAAATTATCCCTTTGTTCCATATCAGGATTGCTTCAGAGATTGTCTTTATTATATTCGGAATCATTACATTGTTGAGCAGAGAAAAAGATGATGAAGTCAAGGAATTGAAAAATCCTTTTGTCTCAGGCTTTGGAATTATCTTTATTTCTGAATTGGGTGATAAGACACAGATTGCTGCAGGTTTGTTCGCTACTAAATATAATGGTGCGCTCGTCTTCTTAGGCGTAATCTTTGCTCTGGCAATATTGTCTTTGCTTGCGGTGTATCTTGGTAAATTTATTATAGAAAAACTTAATCGCCGGATGATTTCTTATATTGCAGGTGCCATATTTATTATCATCGGCATTCTCGCATTTTTCGAAATTTAAGGAGGCTCAGCCGTGGCAAAGAAATTTTTTGATTGGCAGGTGGCCTTTGGAATAATCTTGATTTTACTGAGTATTATTGCCTATTTTGTGCACTATCTGATCTTCCGTGACCCCCATCATATATTTATCTATCTACTTGGTGATATTGCCTTTGTCTTTATTGAAGTTTTGCTTGTCACACTTGTGATACACCGTTTGCTCCATTATCGCGAAAAGCAGACGCTGCTTCAAAAGTTGAATATGGTTGTAGGGGTGTTCTTCAGTGAAGTCGGAAATGAACTGGTGAAAATGTATGCAGGATTTGATGAAAATTCTCAGGAAATTGTAAAGGATATTGTCATTGACCGGGATTGGACAGATAAGGATTTCATACAGTTCAAAAACAATTTACAGAATCATAATTTTAAGATTGATGCAAAAAAGGTAGACCTTGATAGACTACGGAATTTTCTGCAATCAAAAAAGGACTTTCTTCTCACTCTCTTAGAAAATCCCAATCTGCTTGAGCACGAGACATTCACCAATCTTCTCTGGGCAGTATTCCATTTGACAGAAGAATTAATATACCGGAAAAAATTGACTGACTTATCCGATGCCGATTATCAACATCTATCAAAAGATATTATTCGCATATATCAAATTCTCATTGAAGAATGGCTCAGATATGTTGAACATCTTAAAAAGGATTATCCTTATCTGTATTCTCTGGCACTGAGAACCAATCCCTTTGATCCAAATGCATCAGTAGAAGTAAAATAGGAGGTTATTATGAAATTTGACATCATAAAATTTGTTATTTCATTAGTAATATGCCTTGGGGCAGGTTTTATTGGTTCTTTTGCCACAAGGCAATCGGTTGACACCTGGTATCTGAGTATAAATAAACCTGTCATCAATCCACCGAACTGGGTCTTTGGACCGGTCTGGACAACACTATTCATCCTTATGGGCATTGCACTCTACCTTGTGTGGCATAAAGGGCTTTCTTATCCCGGTGTTAAGATTGCCTTTATATTTTTTGTCGTGCAACTGGTCTGAACATCCTGTGGTCTGTTTTCTTTTTTGGGCTCCGTTCACCAGTGTTAGGTTTTATTGATATTATCATTCTCTGGCTGGCGATATTGTTCACAATAATCTTGTTTTTCAAGGTCTCTCAAACCGCAGGATATCTGCTCATCCCCTATATACTCTGGGTCAGTTTCGCTTCTGTTTTAACCCGGATTATTCATACTATTTTTGGCTAAATTTGTTCCGGTGCAGTCCCAGAGCGGTTCCACGGCACTTTTCAGCAAGAAAAATTTTTGACACTCTGTTTTTTTCCTCGTCATTGCGAGGCAACGCAGTTGCCGAAGCAATCTCATCTGTTATTGAATATATCAGGGATTGCCACGCCCTTGCCTTCGGCAAGGGCTCGCAATGACATTGAGTATGAATAATGCAGGTTAAATGGTTGGATAATGTTTTTGAATTGAAAAAGTCTTTTTTGTCACCCTGAACTCGTGTCAGGGTTTTCCCTTCAACTGTGACCCTGAGCGGAGCGAAGGGTCTCTATGAGAACCCTTGACTTTTTTTACTGGGCATATATAATTAACAAAATTGATAAGGATTTATGCTTAGGAGAATCGTGCTTGAAGAACTAAGTAAACGCCTATATTTTTCTGTTTACGACCTCAGTGAGATATTAGGTATAACGAAAGAATCGGCAATGGTTCTTGCCACCCGATATACAAAGAGTGGTTTATTTATTCGTGTGAAAAAAGATTGTTATATTCTTTCATCAATCTGGATGCGGTATAACGAAGAAGATTTCTTAAAGATTGCCAATTTTATTCAGGTCCCATCCTATATCTCTTTTCTGACTGCCCTGAGTATTTATGGCGTGACCAGTCAGGTTCCCCGTAAGTATTATGAAAGTGTCGCTCTAAAGAGAACATTGAGTGTAAAAATAGATGATGTCATTTTTAAATACTACAAAATAAAAAAAGATTTCTATTTTGACTTTGTGCGCAAAGGCGAAGTTTTCATTAGCACAAGAGAAAAAGCCTTTGTTGATGCAGTGTATCTCTTCTCTTTTGGGAAGTATAGATTGGATTTTGCAGCAATTGATATAAGGAAGTTGGATATAAAAAGGATGCGGAAGTTGCTATCTAATTATCCCGTAAAGACTGTAAAAATTATTAAAAAAGTATGCAAACTTTAATAAAACAAGAGCAGTTTGAGATTGAGGTATTAAATTTTTTGAACACTCATAGGTTTTTAAACAAACTTGTTTTCTGTGGTGGAACAATGCTTCGTTTATGCTATGGATTAAATCGTTTTTCAGTAGACCTCGATTTCTGGTTGCTAAAGAAGATGGATGTAAAAAAATTATTTGAACCAATTAAGGAATGCCTCAGTCAATCATATATTATCTCCGATGCAATGAATAAGTATTGGACAATATTATATGAAATTAAATCTCCAGAATATCCAAGGAGTCTTAAGATTGAAATTCGTAAAACAACAAAAAAGATAAAATTAGAAAAGGCAATTGCCTTCAGTAAGTATGCCAATTACCAGGTTTTAGTCAATGTGCCGTCATTAAAGGATATGATGAATGAAAAAATTAATGCCTTTCTGGACCGGAAAGAAATTAGAGATTTGTTTGATATTGAGTTTCTTTTTAAAAAAGGAGTAGACTTACCTGAAGAAAAAGAGATTCTTAGAGAATTGTTAAATTTAATAAGCAAACTTCCCAAACGCGATTATACGGTCAAACTCGGCTCGTTGTTAGAAGAAAATGAACGAAGATACTATATTAACGAAAATTTTAAATTACTTAAATTAAATTTAGAAGAAAAGTTGAGGCAATGATGGCGAAGACAATAAATATAAAGGTTGTGCCTAATGCAAAGAAGAATGAAGTTATACAACAAGCAGACCACTTGAAAATTAAAATTGCTGCGCCACCTGTTGAAGGCAAGGCAAATAAAGTATTTATTGAGGTCCTTGCTGAGTATTTCAATGTGAAAAAGAGTGCAATAAAAATCATAAAGGGCGAAAAATCAAGGGACAAGGTGGTGATGATTGAAGGGATATGATGAGTCAATTAATAACAATGAGATTGTATCATAGCCTTTATAAATGGATTTAAAAAAATGGATATTTATGAGATTGAAAGAAAAAAGTTTTTGGAATCAATTTTGCCACTCATAAATCCTGCACCGAATGAAGAATATTATCTCAAGTCTTTTTGTGAAAATCCTTATTGCCATTTCTATCTCGCCAAGAAGGGTGCACAAAATTTTGGTCTCTTAATTGCTGAATTGAAATATGGTAAACTTGAGATATTCCGTTATTTTAATTTCTCGT
>JBBINQ010000029.1:12033-28396 GCA_037443805.1 Caldifarciminota bacterium
ATTGCTGAATTGAAATATGGTAAACTTGAGATATTCCGTTATTTTAATTTCTCGTCAAAAAGAGAATTTTTTTTATCGTTTGTTAACTTCTTTATCCAGAATCCTCAAATTTCAGGTATTGCTGTTTTTCAGAATTTGAAAGACTATTTTCCGATATTAGAAAAATTTGGCTTTAAATATGATGCAGATATTATGATGGTATTAGATATTGCACATTATAAAAAAATGACTGTTCCCATATTGGAGTTTGAAAACATAAATGAGGAGCATTCAAGGTTTATTTGTGAATTAAAAAAAATTTGTCATAAAAATGATTTTTTTCAAAAATTGGTTCAAAGAGAGTTTTTAGATATATATTGCTCTGAGTCAATAAAACAAATTTTTAAGGAAAAAAGTTCTGGTTTTGTTGGAAAGGTGAAATCTAAATATGTAGGAGTTGTTATTTGTATTGCAGATGACAAGCCCGAGATACTTGATATTATGGTTCATCCAGAAATGCAGGGGAGGGGATATGGAAAGGCACTTTTGCACAAGGCAATAATAAATTTGCAAGAGAAAGGCTTTTCAAGCATAAGTTTGGGTGTCTTTGAATCAAATCAGCCGGCGCATAAGTTATACAGAATTGCCGGATTTGTAGAAACTAAAAGACTGAAGATGATGTTCTGGCAAAGGTCAGAATGATGTGCAGTAAAATCAATCAATTTAGTATGAAATACCAACATATTCTCGTTTTCACGAGAAAACGAGAATGTAAAATAAAAAAGGAGAAGGATTATGCATAGAATGAAAATTGAAAGATTGAGCAGAATATTCAGGGCGGTTGCCCATCCTAAAAGGATAATGATTATAAAGGCAATGCTAAAGGGTTTTGATACAATTACAAAAATTTCTGATTACACAGGATTGCCATACAAAACCATTGAGCGGCATATTTTGATTATGTCTCATGCGGGTTTCATAAAGCAGAAGCGTCAGGGTCTTACAGTTTATTATTCTTTAAATAACGATACTGCTGCTGAATTTCATCGTGCTGTGCTGGAGTTGATAAAAAGGGCAAAGTAGATAGCAATTCTTATTTTTTATCAGATTTATCCTTTTCTCGTTTTCTCGAGAAAACGAGAAAAGAAAATGGATTATTGGAGCATCCAGTTTCAACTGGACTGCGCCCTCATATCCCTTATTTCCCTTGACGAATGACGAAATAGGTTCGTATGTTTCCTCTGAAGTTAATTAGAAATATTTTTTAGGGATGAGGCAAGTGGGTAGTTATTATTTGCTATTAAAAAATTACTAATAAATAATAGTAACTAAAAATTTGGCTTTAAAAATTTATTTGGGGTATTGAAAAACATCAAATTTTTAATATCATTAATCAAATTGATTTTACTATGGAGACTAAAAGTTATAGTTTTTGAAAAAAAACACACTATTACAAAAGTAGTGAAATTTTTTCGCTGAAGATAATGAATTGGTTACGGTGGGTAATTTTATATAAGCATTGTTCGATAGTTCTAAAATTTTAGAATTATGGAATTAAGAAATAATGAAACACGCAAGGAGAATAAAAATGGGTGTTAAAAATTCCTGTAAGCCGGTCTTTGATTTTAAGGCGGTTTTTGAGCCAAATGATTATTTGTATTTTTATGGCGATGGGTTGACTGAAGAACGGACTGAAAAAGAGGTGCAATTCTTTATTCGGGAATTAGGGTTAAGAAAATCAATGAAAATTCTTGACCTTGCCTGTGGTCATGGAAGGCATACAAATCGTTTAAGTGAACTTGGGTATGATGTGATAGGTGTTGATATTAGTCCGGGGTTTCTTAAGATTGCAAAAAATGAAGCAAAAAATAAGGGTTTAAAGGTTTGCTATATTCAAAAGGATATGAGAAAAATCCGGTGGAAAGAGAAATTTGATAGGGTTCTTCTTATTTTTACCGCCTTCGGTTATTTTGAGGATAATGAAAATCTTCTGGTTTTAAAAAATATCGCCTACGCATTAAAACCTGGTGGTCTTTTCTGCTTTGATACCTTTAATCGGGATGTTTTTTTAAAAAATTTCCTGCCGTATATCGTAACCACAAAGGGAAATGATTTAATGATTGAAAGGAATACCTTTGATAGTTTGACGGGTCGGGTGTATGATAAAAGAATTGTAATCAAAGATGGTAAGAGAAAGGATAAACCATTTTTTGTCCGGATTTACAATCCGACCGAGATGAGAGATTTATTAGCAAGGACAGGATTGAAATTATACAAGATTTTCAGTGATTTTGACTCAAAGCCATTCACCAATGATTCAAGGAGAATGATAATAATCGCAAAAAAGACTCGTAGGGCAAGCCTCTGATTTAATCAAGCTGCCTTTTACATTTTTTCGCCAGGCAGGAAATAGTTGAAAAATGCGAAAAAAATCAACTTTTTTCTGGCAGAAAGAAGATAGTTTGTAAAAGGTGCCAATTTATAAGGAAAATTTAATCATTTTCTCGTTTTCTCGTGAAAACGAGAAAAGTAAATTTAGCTATTCTGGTTTAGCTGTTCAGGTCAGGAATTTACTATTATTTTTTACTTGTTGGAATTTGAAAGGGGCCCAATAAGTAATAATGATTTTTTATTATAGATTCCTCTTTCTTAAGGAGAGAGCGTGCTCTGAC
The DNA here is from genome assembly GCA_037443805.1 of Caldifarciminota bacterium. Lineage (GTDB taxonomy): Bacteria > Hydrothermota > Tepidihabitantia > SM23-42 > JAOAFX01 > JAOAFX01. The sequence continues at coordinate 14,685 of JBBINQ010000029.1, forward strand.
CATTGTCACGGCTTCAAGTTAGATTTGTTTCATAAATTTCGGACAACCACAAGGGTTGTCCTGCAAAAAAAATCGTAGGGCAGAGGTTCCTTCAAGAGCCGATGGTTCTATCAGAACCAGAAGTTAGCCCTGCAGGTAGTGAAAAGAGAAGAATCTTTTCGTCCGACTAAGTCGGACGCTACAATTTTATTGCAAATTAGTATTTAAACTTTTTCTCTATTTTGGCAAGTCACTTCAGGCTTGCTTGTTGTTAGATTTTATATATAATAAATTTGGCAATTAAGGTTATCGTTCAAAAATTTTTTTCTGCAAAGAGAGCAATGTTTGAAAAAGGAGGCGTGATTTATGGTGCAAAGGGCAGATGATTATATTCAGGTTTTTACTACTGTTGAAAAGAAGGAAGATGCGGAAAAGATGGCAAATGTAGCATTAGAAAAAAGGCTTGCGGGCTGTGTTCAGATTTTAGGTCCAATAAAGAGCATCTATTGGTGGAAAGGAAAGATTGAAAATGCTGATGAGTATTTATGTGTCATAAAAAGTAAAAAGAGTTTGTATGCTGAGCTTGAAAAGGCGATAAAAGAAATCCATCCATACGAAACACCAGAAATTATTGCCATGCCAATAGTTGCTGGTTATGAAGGTTATCTAAAATGGCTTGATGAAGAATTGGAGTAAATAAAAGGAGGTAATTATGGCTTTTAAGGCACTATTTTTAGCCCATGCCCCTGATGCTGATGTGGAAAAGCATCGGAGTATTATTGATACTGGAAAGTATCGGTTAATAACTATCATCGTAAAAGACCAGAAAGAGGCAATAGATGTTGCTAAAACAGTCTATGAGCAGGAGAACATTGATGCGATTATCCTCTGTCCGGGCTTTACTCATAGTGATGTGGCAGAGATTTTTCAGGTGCTAAAAGGCAAGGTATCGGTGAATGTCGCACGCGGAGACGGTCCCAGTAGCAGAATTGCCCAGGAGAGAATACAAAAGGAGTATTTTGGTAAGTAGTGCAAGATAAAGGAATACATAAATTGCCAGAATTAATGATGGTAAGAGCCAGTCAAAGAATTTTTGTAATAAGTATCTTTATCGCTCTCTTAAATTGCATAGAAGAGTCTGACGAAACAATTTTGCGTCGGGAATTCAATGTGCCATCTTCAGCAAAGACTTTGTATTACAGGGCTTATCCAAAAAAGCCCGGTTTCTTTGGCCGCGAAGGATTGAAAATAGATATCGCATTTCAATTTGATGAGCAGGGTTTTCAAAAATATTTTTCTGAAGCAAAAAAGAGTGGCAAATGGCGTGACTTACCTATCCCTGAGGATTTTTTGATGAAGATGTGCGGTATTAGAATGACAAAAGAGGGAATTATCAGGTCGTATAAAGAAATGGGAAAAGAACTACCTGAGGAAGGTTCTATATACAATCCAACAATAGAACAATTGTATGAAAAATCATTAAAAGAACTTGACCTGCCTGATGTAAATGGTCTATATCAATGCAGGACTGCGGGCGACGATATTATGCATAAACCCAAGATAATAAAAGTGGTGCTTGAAAAGGACCTGAATGATTTTATGCTGGCAATACTGGATATTGGAAAAAAGGCACTGGTAATAAGAGTAAGGACAAAATATTAGAATAACTCACTGTTAAAATGCTCTTGTGTAGAAATGTTAGAATTTATCGCTGTAAAGTCAGATAAAGATTTAATTATTGTGCGTGAGCTATTTAAAGAGTATGCTTCTTCGCTCGGATTTGACCTATGTTTTCAGAATTTTGATAAGGTTTTTATGAAATTGAACCATACAGATATAATCCAATACCCGGAGCGATGTATTTTGAGTTGAATTTAAAAAAATATTTTAGTGATACTGAGCATTGACTTTTTAGGCACGTTTGATACTATATAAGTAGAGTTTAGAATTATCTTTTAAGGAAAATTGATGAATATTATAGAGCGTCTGCTTAATTCAACAGAACCATCCATTAGATATAAAATTTTGGTTGATGTTTTTGGTGAGGATAAAAATTCGCCCAAGATAAAAAAACTGCAATTAGAAATAAAGAATTCTCATCGTGTGCAAATGTTATTATCCGAAAGAAGTGCGACTGGAGAGATTCTCTGCCATCCTTATTGCAAATGGTATGGAGCACACTGGGTTCTATCAATGCTTGCAGACCTCGGGTATCCTCCCGGAGATAAAACACTCATTCCATTGAGGGAGCAGGTCTATGGATGGTTATTTTCAGAAGAGCATGCAAAATCAATAAAGGTCATCAATGGAAGGGTAAGGAGATGCGCCTCGCAGGAGGGGAATGCTGTCTACTATCTGTTTGCCCTTGGATTGGCTGATGCCAGGACTGAAGAACTTGCGAAGCGACTTATGGAATGGCAATGGCAGGACGGTGGTTGGAACTGTGATAGAAATCCAGAGGCAGTAAATTCATCTTTTATGGAAACCCTTTTGCCTTTGCGTGGATTGGTTATTTTTGGGAAAGCAACTAAAAATAGCGATGCACAAAAAGCAGTAAAGAGGGCTGCTGAGATTTTTCTAAAGAGAGAGATATACAAAATCAAGCCGCGGAAAAGATGGAGAAAAGAAGATTTTTTGAAATTGCACTATCCCTGTTATTGGCACTATGATATTCTATTTGGGCTTAAGGTTATGAGTGAAGCAGGATTTATCAGGGATAAGCGCTGTAAGGATGCTCTGAATATCTTACAATCAAAACAACTGCCCGATGGTGGTTTTCCAGCAGAAAAAAAATTCTATAGCACTTCTAAAAAAATAGCAAGTAGACGGTCACCTGTTGATTGGGGAGGGGTTAGTAAAAAGAGGTTTAATGAATTTGTAACTGCAGATGCAATATATGTGTTAACAAAGGCTGGTTATTTAAAATATAATGACCATTAAAATTCTTGTCTTTTCTGATAATAGTTTTGACAAAACATTAAAAATAACTTGAAAAGCATCCAGGATTAAATATAATTTATTAGAAATGGGGGTTATATGAAAAACAATAATTTGGTTGTAAAGCTAATACTTGCGTTATTGGGTTTGGTTTTGGTTGTTTGTTCAAAACAGGAGCCAGTAAAGCCTTCAGGTAGTGAATTTAAGATTACTAATGTAGTTTTCTGTTCTGAATCACCTGAAGACTATATGAAATATAAAGAACAAACCAATGCAACATACAAACCTGGTGATGTGGTCTGGATTTATATGAATTTGAACAATGTCAAATATAAACAAAATCCAGACTCTTCTTATGAGATTCTTATCCCTGAACGCTTAGTGGTCAAAGGTCCAAAGGATGAAGTCCTGCTTGAGGGCAATTTTTTAACCGAGCCCATTTTATTTTCTAAAGAGCGTGATATGAATCAGGTATATCTGACCAATAATATCAATACTATTGCAGAATTAGAAGATGGTGAATACACAGTTAATATTACAGTTACTGATAAACTTTCTAACAGAACCGCCAGTGTAAATACAAAATTTTATTTGAAGAAAGATTTTTGAAATGTTTTAAACCTGTTACTGAAAGGGTAGTAGTGTTGCATCGCGATAGCCCAGCATTAGTTGGTATTGTACCCAGAAAAGAATTGTGGTCTTTAATAGTTGAACAGAAATGGTATCATATACCTGTTGAGTCTGCACCAAAAAATATAAATGATGTAAAGTATCTTGCTTTTTATTTTCCTTCTGTCTTTGGTAAGGACTTCCGTTTTACTGTTAGATATTTCGCAGATATAAAAGATATTGATATCAAGAAAAGAATTCAGTTGTTTCCTCAAGAAGAAACCCATCGTCGCCGTGATAAAGATTACTTTCAATTATTTCTGGGCAGTATAAAAGAATTACCAAATCCAATACCAAGTAAAAGATGGCGGCGTATAGTTCATATCCCCACGACATTGAAAAGACTTCTTATCGCAGAAGAAATTAATGATTTATACTGGACCAGTCAGTTAGAAGAAAAGATGTATCATGCTTTAAAGAAACATAATATTTACCCGGAGCGACAGTATGTTGTTTTTGTGGATAGACAGTGTTATTTTCTTGACTTTTGCATCTTCTGTAAAAAAGGAAATGTTGACCTTGAATGTGATGGTGAGCGTTATCATACATTGCCCGAATCACTGGCAAAAGACCGTGCGAGAAATAATCAACTTACAAGTTATGGGTGGTCAGTATTACGTTTTCTTGGTAAGGAAATACGCGCGAACATTGGGAACTGTATAAAGATAGTTGAAAGAACTATCAATACCCTGAAAGGGTTAGGAGTCTAATATGTATAAAATTGATATAAAAAATGTTGCAGACCAGAATATCCTGGACCTTTGTTTAGTCTGTGTTTCACCAGAGAAGAGAGAAGATCCAGATTGGATAAAAGGAATGGAAGAGAAGAGGGCGTGGGCACTTGATATGCTAAAAAAATGGGGTTCATTTGCCAAAATAGGATATGTTGACAATGAGCCTGCAGGTATGATACAGTATCATCCTGTGCCTGAAGAAAATATTGTCTGGATTGATTGTATCTATATCCATGAGAAGAGATACTGGCAGAAAGGGATTGGCACACAATTGCTTGTGAGTTTGATTGAGGATATGAAAAAACCTTTAGAATGGTTTGAGAATAGAATCCCATCAGCATTGGTGGTTCGGACATTTTCAGGTGAATCTGAGGGGCAACTCTCAGCCCGTGAGTTTTTTACAAAAAAGGGATTCCAAACTATAGGCGATGACCCTGATTTTCTTTATTACCCAATAGAAAAAAATTTTGTATATCAACCGCTCATAAAAAAAGCGTCTATAGAATACCAGCCACAGGATGAAGACAAAGGCAAGGTTCTGATATTCTGTGGTCCGAATAAATGTTCAGCAGCATATCCATTTTTCGTAAAAAGAATGGAGCGATATATAAGAGAGATTGATAACAAAATTCCGATTGTTTATATTGATATAGCTAAGGAGCCCGAAATGGCAAAAAGGCGTAATGCCAATTATGGTGACTGTGTTGTAAATGGCAGAATAATAAAAACTTTTGTCCTTGATAAAACAAACTTTCAAAAGGAAGTAAAGAGTTTGCTTTAGAATGTAAGTGGCTATTGACATTTTACAATTATTGAGTAAATTATAAATAGGACTTTCTATGGTGGAAATTAAAGGTTCAGTTATTTTAGATACCATAAAGGCGGTTAAACTAAAATATGGTGAAGAGTTATTTAAGAATGTTCTGAAATTGTTGGATAAAGAAACAAAACAAATATTTGAGAAAAAGGCAATCCTTGTAACTGATTGGTATCCACTTGAGTCATTTATAAAGTTTGTAGAAACAACGATTAATTTGGCAGCTGGTGGCAATAAAGAGCAAATAATTGCGCTCAGTGAAGAAATCCTTTTTCAGCAATTGCAGGGTATTTATAAAGTATTCATTAAACCTGATTCTCCATCTTCTCTTATCAAGCGAGTATCTGCAATTCATAATACTTATTTCAGAGGTATAGAGATAGAAGTAAGTTTGATGGGAGAGGGAAAGGTAAGAGTTAAACATATTGGTTTTGAAAAAAAACATCAACTAATAAGTTTTGGGATTATTTCTTTTTATAAAAAGGCACTGGAATTGGCAGGTGCAAAAAATATTGAGATAAAATACATAACGCCCATTGAAGCAGATAAGGGATTTAGTGAATTGGAAATCACCTGGACAAAATAAATCAAAAATCAGAAACAATACAAAAATTTATTTGTTAGACCGCATATAAAGTGTTTCAGGTATTTATTTAAGATTTTAAAATTTTTTCCTCAATATTGATTTTTAAACAAAATTTTATATAATGAATAAAAAGAGGAGTGAAAAAATGAAAAGAGACCTTACATCTATCTTTGATTTAAATCGGGAAGAGGTATATAAAATTTTTGATATTACCCGCGACCTTAAGGACAAACAGAAAAAAGGTATTGAACACAAAATTTTGAAAGACAAGACCCTGGCAATGATATTTGAAAAACCTTCCTTAAGAACCAGGGTAACATTTGAAACTGGGATGACCCAATTGGGTGGTCATGCGATCTATCTTGCACCAGCAGATATTCAATTGGGAAAAAGAGAAAGTGTCTTTGATGTAGCAAAGAACCTTTCACGGTGGGTTGATATAATTATGGCAAGGGTATTCAGCCACAAACATATTAAAGAACTCGCTGAAAATGCAAGTATTCCTGTAATTAATGGACTATGCGACCTGGAGCATCCCTGTCAGATACTCTGTGACCTGTTTACTATTATTGAGAAGAAAGGCGACTTGAATAAAGTTGTTCTTGCCTATGTTGGTGATGGCAATAATGTATGTAATTCATTTGTTGCAGCTTCATCTTTGCTCGGTTTTAAAATGAATGTTGCCACGCCCGATGGCTATGAGCCTAACAAAGATTATTTGAAAAGGGCAGATAATGTAAAATGGACAAATAATCCAATTGAAGCGGTAAAAGATGCCGATGTTATCTATACTGATGTCTGGGCATCAATGGGGCAGGAGTCTGAAGCAGAACAGAGAAAAAAGATTTTTCAATCATTCCAGTTAAATAGTAAACTCCTGGCGAATGTTCAGAAAAAAGATTATTTAATTATGCACTGTTTACCCGCACACAGGGGAGAAGAGATTACAGACGAAGTTATTGATGGTGTCCATTCAATCGTTTTTGACCAGGCAGAAAATCGCCTGCACATTCAAAAAGGCATAATGGTATTTCTATGCTCAAAATTCTAAGAGCTATCTTACATTTCTTCACTATTGAACTTGCACGCAAGATTCTGGCGGTAATATTTGCATTTGGCCTCTGGCTTTTTGTTGTAATTGAGGGAACATATAGTTACGAAAAGCAGATCAAGGTAATTTTTACTAACCTGCCGGATGCATATATTGCCACAAATTTGATTGATAAAATTAAAGTAACATTCAATGGTAAAGGAAAGGTGCTGATGGGACTCTGGTTATCTCCGCCTCGTGCTATTTGTGACCTTACAGATGTCGTGCCTGGTAAGAATGTTATTTCTACAAAAAACTTTGAGATTCCAGTGAAGGATGTTTTAGTGGATTATGAAGTTAAGTATGTAAATATAGAAGTTGATGAGAAGGTGACTAAAGTAATCAAACCATTGATTCCAATCAGGGGTAGTTTGAAAAATGGATATTCAATTTCTACAATTGAAGTTCTTGATACTTTATCCGCGACCGGGCCCAAAAAAATTTTACAAGGTCTGAATTGGGTTAATACTGAATCACTGGATGTCAAAAATCAATCTGCTACTTTTGAAAAAAAACTGAAAGTTGAAACTATTTCTGAATTTGTGAAATTTTCTAAAGATAATATTTTGGTAAAGGTAATAATTGATACAACAGAACAGCGTTTATTTACCAAAATCCCAGTGAATGTTGTAAAAAACCAAGGGCAAGTTGTAAAAGTGTTTGACCCTTATATTGATACAATAATTGTCATCGGTGCGCAGAACCGTATCAGCAGTATTACAAAAGACATAATCACAGTTCGTGTTAAAACCACAGACCTTGTTTCAGGTGAATATTACCTAACGCCAGAAATCACTTTACCCGATTTTTTTACGCCGTTATCTTACCAGCCACAACGGGTGAAGGTGCTGGTTTATTGATTTATAACAACATAAGGATTAGTTCACATATCAGGGCACAGAAGGCAATAAATAAAAATAGATTGGTTAAATCTGAAGAACCCTGCAGTGATTCAGGGGTGATGATTTTAATTCCTAATGCATCTGCCATTTCTGGACTGAGTATTTGGGGATTGCTCTCCAGATGGTCTATGTTCACACCCACAGTTTCATTTTCAACTGCATAAAATCCAGGTTTAAAAAAAATATTTTCACTTAAAACTTCGCCATCTGGAGATTTGATTTTTACCTGTCGCGGAAATTTATTTCCAGTCCGATATTCATTATCTATATATTTATTGGTCAGTCCGTAAATGAGTGAGTGTAATAATGGTATAAAATTTGGATTATAAATAATATCAGTACTGGCTTCATTGAACTGTGAGGTAATAAGCATTATATTATTGTGATAAAGAATCAGGGGTATACCATTACTCAATTTTGCCAGCACCTGTGCCCTGGGGATAATCCTGTATGACTTAAAGAACTTGATAAGATTGATACCGGGATTATCAGCAAAAATACGAAAGGATTCATATTCAGTATCAATCCATTTGATATTTAAATAACCTTCAACATCAATCTGTTCCTCAATTGTTCCGAACACAGCAAGGAAATTTTTAAAATTCGCGCCAATCTTTGGTCCTAAAAAAATAATTAATCCATTCGCTTGCTGGGAAAGAAAATTGTTCAATTTTATTATCTCAAATTCGGTGAGTTCTTCAATACCATTCAAAATGATAATTTGAAATGGGCGTAAATCTGTTTTTTTTATGGTACTGGCATTTTCAATCTGGAATGGTGTCCGTATACTAACTGAAGGTGATAGGCCGGTTCTAATATATGCATCGCTTCCCACGATGAGAACTTTAATGTCTGTCATCAGGGATTTTGAAAAAAAATATTGATTGTCTATGTCCAGGCTATCTTTATCCAGTTGTATCACACCCTTTTTAATAGTTACAGGAAGAGCAAATGTGGTGATAAGATTCTGCCCTGGTGAAATTTCACACACATTCTGTTTTATGTAATTATCAGCGCTAAGCTGAACCTTACTGTGATATACACGCTTTGAATAATTTTTTATATTTACTTTCAATTCATAATAATCCTTTGGCACCTGAAATGGGTCTTTCACAGAGACATCTTCAATCGCAATATTCTCGCTACCCATAGGAATTTTTAACCAGTAAAAATCTTTTGTTGGTTCCATATCCTTAAAATTTATCTTCTGTCCATCGCCGATATAGATATACTCTTTCGGCAATTCTGTATTTTCATTTTTTAAATTATTTATCAAATCTTTCAAAGGGCAAGATAGATACGATAATTTTATCTTTTTTAAATTTTCCAGGGCAGTATGTTTATTGCTCCAGAATGGTTTAAAATTTTTTTGTTCACACAACGGTGTAACATAAAATATACTTTTGGGTGAATAGTTAGAAATCACCTGCTCAGCCTGTTTCAGCGCATTTGTAAAATTATCATTATAGTTCATACTGATTGAATTATCAATAATTACACTTACCGCAGCAAGGCGATTTTTTGCGAATAGTTTTCCAGTATATTGGGGACGGGCAAGGGCGAAAAAAATTCCGGTAATGATTAGACAACGCATAATCAATATCAGGATTTCTTTTAATTTATACCACCGCAAACGGCTTGCTTCAGCACTTTTTAAAAACATTAGTGAGGAGAAGAGAATTTTTTTCAATCTTTTTTTATAATAGAGGTGGATAATAATGGGAACTGCAATAAGGAGGAGTCCCAGAAGATAGCCCGGATTTAAAAATTTCATAACAACTTTGCTCTTTTCTCTAAATATGCAAACAATGCTCTTTCAAATGTTTGTTCGGTGTTTATTAATTCATAATCAATCCGGGCTTCATTCAGGTTGCGTCGGTAATTATTTAAAAAATCTTTAAATTTTTTCTGATATGAATTGCGGATTGCAATGGGGTCAAGCGCAATATGCTCATTTGTTTCCATATCCTGAAAGAGCGCGGTTTCAATAAATGGAAATGATAATTCCTGCGCATCAATAATCTGAAATACGACGATTTCGTGTTTACGGGCGTGGAAAGACTTAAGCGATTTCAAAACCAGGTCTGGTTCATCAAATAGATCAGAAATAAGTATTACAAGTGCCCTACGTTTTATTTTTTGTCCGAGTTCAAATAAAACTTGAGCAAGTGATGTTTCTCCGCCGGGGGTTATATGGTCAATAACTTCAATAATCCTTGTAAAATTAATTTTTTTTGCTGATGGCGGTATGAAATCATTTATTTTTGTATCAAAGGTCATTATTCCCACACCATCCCTTTGTTTGAACAATAAATAGGCAAGGCAGGCACTCAAAAATTTTGCGTATTCAAGTTTAGTAATGTTTTTCCCATAGCCCATTGAACCACTTTTGTCAAGAAGGATATATGCGCGCAGATTGGTTTCTTCCTGATATTCTTTTATATAAAAACGGTCGCGCCGTGCATAAACCTTCCAGTCAATAGACTTTAATTCATCACCCGGAATATAAGGACGGTAATCAGTAAATTCCTGGGAAAAACCTTTATAAGGGCTATGGTGGAGCCCGGTTAAAAATCCTTCAACAACAAGTCTTGCCTTGAGGTCAAGCCTTGCTAAACGGGCAATGACCTCAGGGTCAAGATACCTTGCTTTGTTTTTCATTATCAAAATATTGATAAGTCAGTTCAATACCTTTTTTTAAAGGAACTTCTGGTGCCCAGCCGAGAATATTTTTTGCCTTTGAAAAGTTTAACACATTTCTTAATACTTCCCCTGGAATAGGTGCACGGTGTTGGTGGGGTATTTCTCTATTTAGCATTTTGGACAACACATCAAGGAGTTTATTAACACTTGTTTCAATGCCTGTGCCAATATTGAAAAAATCTGATTGGGCATCTAAAGCAAGCAAATTTGCTTTCACTACATCACCCACATATACATAGTCCCTTGTTTGTTCACCATCGCCGTTAACAAAACATTCTTTGTTTTCAAGTACCTGATTGATAAAGATAGATATTACACCTGCTTCACTCTTAGAAATCTGCCTTGGGCCATAAACATTGCTGTAGCGGAGAATAACATAATCAAAATTATATAACTTTGCAAAAACTTTAATATAGTGCTCAACAGTAAATTTGGCAACACCATATGGAGAAAGTGGTTCAATTGGAAAATCTTCCGTAATAGGGTAATTATCAGGCTCACCATAGATTGCACCTCCGCTTGAGGAAAAGATAAATTTTTTTACCCTGTACTTTGCTGAAAGATTCAGGAGATTCAATGAGCCAATTATGTTGACTTCTGCATCAAAAAGTGGGTCATCAAGAGAACGGCGCACATTGATCTGTGCAGCATGATGATTTACCACATCAAACTCAAATTTGCGAAACACCTGCTCCAGTTCTGGATTTTTTATATCATCTTTAATAAAGGTCGCATCTGGATTTACATTTTTGATATCTCCGGTGGAAAGGTCATCAATGATTACAACACTATGCCCCTGTTTAATATATGCATCTACAATATGGGAACCGATAAATCCTGCACCACCAGTAACAAGAATTTTCATAAAGAATTATATTTATTCTATTGGTAAAGTCAATAACAGCAGTTGCTTTAATATTCCGTTTGTGCTTATATACTACAAGGCTGTTTTAATATATAATCAATTTTTTTATGCCTGCCGTTTGTTGATTGTTAAACATTAAAAAGTAGACACCTGTTCTAAGACCATCTGTGCTGAATTCAAGGTAGTCAGTCCCCCATAATATTTCTTCTGGAATAACATCTTTTGCAAGCCGTCCTGAAATGTCATAGAGTTTGATTGAATAGTTTCGCCATTGTGTGGGTTCTGTTTTTATTTTGATATTTGCTCCTTTTTTGATGATTGTTGAGATGGAAAAAAGTGCACCAGGTTTATTCTTTTGTAGTTCATCAATATGGTGGGTAATATCTGTACTTACCCAGAATCTTCTCCCTCCTTCATAATAGAATAGTGCTCCATCGCAAGCAAGTAGACCACCAAATTGATGGGGGATGGGAAATGGTTCTTGTTCAATCGTATTCCCTGCATCAAAGGAACGGGCAATATAAACAGTATCACCACCATGATAAAGGAAATATAGATTGCCATTTGGTGCTACATCAGTTACAAAATTTGTATACCCATTGAACATTATGCTGTCTAAAACACCGCTCAGCAGATTGTATCGGTAGATTGGGACATCTGTCAGATATAGAATCTTGCGGGTATTATCATAAGAAATTTCATCTGTGTTATCTCCGCCTGGGTCAATAGTAAGAAATTGCCAGGATGCACCTTGGTTATAACTGACAAAAACCGAATCTTCTGTCGCAACAAAAATTGTATCAAGACCAGCAAGGTTGGAGAGCATTACAGGTTTGGCAAAGACCGGCGTGAAATTGGTGCCGGCGGTCGTAGAACGGATAAGAAATGTATCGCAGAGCCCAATAATGATGTTGGGGTTGCTGGTGATTAGAAAGTCTGTGGGTAAATAGTTAGAATCAACCTTTGTCCAGTTTGCGCCGCCATCAGTGGATGTGAATATTGTGCCCATACTGAACGTTGTTCCAGAAATCTGTAAATCAGTGCAGGAGGCAATAAGAAAATTGGGATTGGTTGGAGCAGACTCAATAGCAGAACCCATTATCAAAAAATTCTTCAGGGTATCATAGGAAGAACCAAGATTTCTGATACGATAGATAGTTCCGCCGAGCCCAATACAATAAAAGATAGTATCAACAGAAGGATAACTCACGCTACCTGGACTGATAAGTGTATGGGCATAAAGGTTATTTCGCTGGAGCGTCCAGGATGTGCCATCGTTTGTAGATTTATATACTCCCTTACCCAGGCATCCGGCATAAAGTGTGGTGGTTCCACCAAAGCTCATATAAGTGGCAATCTCACGCGATTCTACATAAGAGAACAACCACACATTATATTGTCTCTGTCCTTTGAAAATTCCCGGATTGAGAAAACTTGTGACCACAATTGAATCATTGCCGGTGAATTCAATATCCACAGGCTGGAATAGCCCAAATACGAGCGGTTCATTTAACATTGTCCATGGTCCAGTGGGAGATAATGCCTGATACATTCCATTATACGTAGCAATAAGTGTGTGGTTAGGATTATAAGGATTGGGCTGGAAATCAAGAACTTCACTGGCAGGAATTGTATCAACAAATGCACTGGCAGGTGAATAATATATGTATGTGAGGGTATCATTAGGCATTGTGTGACCCAAAAGCCAGAATACATTTGGTGAACTTGGAATGTGGACGACCTGGTCCACACTATAAAGATTATTAAAGGTGCCAAGGATTTGCCAGGATAGGCCTGAATTTGTGCTTCGAAGAAGCCTTGGTGGAGTGCTATCCACAAGATAGATTACAGTGTCAGGGATATCAAAACTCGCAGTTTGGAAGTTGTTTGTATATAAAACTTCTGCCCAATCACTACCACCATTTAGTGTGACCCAGATGACACCACCACCATCAACAACCATGCCGCGTGTTGGAGTGGACATAATACCGCCTTGTGGCATACAATTTTCTAAGGATAGTTCCCAGTTTGCGCCACCATCGGTTGTGCGCCATACATCACGGAACGAAAATGCAAACGCTAAATTTGTTGCACCGGGATGGCTGAATGTACCCAAAATTTCGCCACCGGGCAGATCAATAAGATTCCAGTTCCATGGACTCTCTGATTTTACCGCAGAATGCACATACTCGTGTTTAAAATAATCTTTTTGTAAGTTTCTTACCATTTTTAATGGACTGGAAAATCCTATTGTTGTTATTAAAAAGAGCCCTGCAAATAAATTCATATTACCTCCTTTTTTATTTTAAAAAATTTTCCAGGTCATTTATTTTAATTTAGTCTTTTTCTTTCTTTGTTTGTGCAAATACATCATGCGGTCAGCCTGTTTCAATAGAAGTGTGATTGAGCGAGGTCTTGTTGGTTCATAAT
>JBBINQ010000030.1:0-6382 GCA_037443805.1 Caldifarciminota bacterium
AAATGCGTCAAACCTTGTATATTCTGGTGGGTCCCAGAAACCGCCAGCACTGCCAAAACCATGCCAATTCGGGTCACTCATTGGCGGCCAAACCCCACCATGCCCGCCATAATGCCCTCTCGCCATATCAAGGCTGTCAAAGCCAAAAATTGGGTCTGGATATATTGGCCAGTATTTCCATCTTTCATTTACGAATGTTGAATCCCATTGATACATCCCGGCAGCGTACTCCAGTCGTATTGGTCTTTTTCGTCTTGTATTGGGCCAATCCCATGTAGTATTCCGCTGGGTAGCATGCCAGATTAAAAGGCCCGAATCAGGGAAATTATACTCATAAGGTGTAAGGCATTGGTGGTTGGTGATGAGAAAGGTCTGGGTATCGCCTGGGGAAATTCCTGGCATCTGGGTTGGTCTGATTCTGAGGACCTCGCCATTATACGTTTCTCTCAATGGCATAATGGGGTAGTTTAATTGTGTCTGTGTTATTTCAGTAGGTGTGAGCCAGGGTTGGTTTGTGTGTCTATCTTTCGTTTCGTATCGCCACTGTGGATTTAAAGGAGAAGGTATTAAATCTGCCCAGGCATGGAATCGGGCAAAACCACAACCATAATGACCACAGTATGACCCCATATCATAGTGGTCACCATAAGTATCGGGCCAGCCACAACAATGTCCGTATTCGTGAATGTTCATTCCTACATGACTGGTCATACGCCAGACGTCGTCACGAAGACACCACATTATTCGCACATATACTCTCTCTCCATTCGGGTAGAAGTCATTCGTAGAAAATCTCCAACTTCCTGTAGGACACACCCCACCGCCTCCGCCTGGGGAAAAAGCAAGAACTACCACAGGAATATCATAGCCGGGAACGCCATACTCTGAGTAATCTATTTCCGGATCGGCTGATACTTTAACCGCTAGACTACAATATGCCCACCAGTGTGACCAGTCATGATAAGCTGGAGTGGTGGTATCTACTGGAAAACAATAATAAAAAGACCCAGTCCATTGCGCCTTGGGATAGGCATGGATTATTTGCCCTCCAAATGACATCTCTTTATACCATCGTGTAACGCTAAATTGGGTTGGACAGTTTATATCCCAGATGCTTTGCCAGAAATCAGGAACGGGTTGGGCTGGTATATCTCTGCCACGCGTGTAGAGGACAATGAGGGTTTCAGGGCCTCCAACTGCAAATGGTGGTAATTCACCTACGATTGTATCCCCATACCAGATGAACTCTTGTCTTGTGAGCCAGTCAATGTATGTGCTGTCCGTTGTTGCGGACATCTCTATTCCCCTTACCCTATCATAACCATTCTCAACACTAAACTCAAATTGAGAAAGGTCATAGGATAGGGTGTATGGACCTTGAGCAAATAGGATGCTCAAAAGCCCGATAGATAGATAGATAGATAGTTCTTCTCATCTTTACCTCCTGTTGTTTCTCTCTACCTTGCCCTGTTCTTTTATCTCTCTCCAAAATTCAGGGCTAAATTTTAGAGAGTTTCTATCTTGCCATCGCATCATCCCCTTTCTCCAAACTCACATAATTATAATAATTTTTTAAAAGCTGTCAACACTTTCGAACAACACACTTTTTTGAAATTTAACATTTTCTCGTTTTCTCGAGAAAACGAGAAAAGAAATTTGATTGTTTGGAATTTAGAATATGTTATAATGTTGGAACGGCTATGTCTCTGTCCAAAAACTCTGGTCGGATAAAAAGCGCATCTTGAACAACTTTCGGACAGGGACAAGCCCTATGAAATTAAAATACCTAAATACCTAAAAACCATAAAAATCGATAGAATTTAGTCGTGTATTTTTTGACCATAAACTATGCCCCATAACCATACCAGCATCAATGCCCAATAACAATTGACCATCTTTTCGTAGGGACAACCCCTGAATCAACCCTGGCCTGGCGCCAGGCCAGGGTTCAGGGCAAGCTCTTGTGGTTGTCCGCTTTTTGGTTAAATGGTTAAATATTTAACCATTCACCAATTACCATTTAACCAAATTGACGATACGGGCAGCGAAACCGTATAACGACAAACGATACCCCTTTAGGTATTTAGGCATCCTGATATACATCAGGACAAGTTTTGGACTTTTAGGCATTTTAATTCTCTTTCTTCTCCTTTATCAACCGCACGCTGTTTGAACCACATTTGGGACAGGTGTGCTCTTCAATCACCCCTTTTACATAATGTAATTTAAACTCTGCACCACATCTTAAACATCTGAAATCTGCTTCATCAGGCATAATGCCTCCGTTCCATTCAACTATTTCCTTTCCTCACTCAATACTTTTACTGTATACTCAATCTCCTCTTTTGTAACTTTCTGCCGGTGCTTTTCAATATCCCACATCGTCTTTGCAAACCTCTGCCCTTCTGCTGCACTTATCCATTCTAAGAACAACCTATCAGGTCTTATCCCGAGTTTCTCAAGTTTGTCCCAGAGTTTCTCAACCCGTTTCTGTGTCCAGCGATTCGCATCAATGTAATGGCAGTCAACAAAGTGACAACCTGATACAACAACAATGGGCGCACCTTTTTTAAAGGCATACAGAACCCATTCTTCATCAACCCTGCCACTGCACATTGTTCTAATCAAGCGGGCACTCGGTGGATACTGTAACCTTGCACCACCACAGGTATCAGCACCAGCATAAGAACACCAGTTGCAGGCAAAGACTATGATTTTTTCATAGGAGTCTTGTTCAAGATAGGCATCAATCTGGGCAAATGCTTGTTCATCAGTGAAGTGGCGCATCTTTATGGCACCAAACCTGCATTCAGCACCACAGGTTCCGCAGCCTTTACACATTGCTTCAATCAGTTCAATGGTCTTTTTCTTTGGTTCAACCTTTATTGCCTTATAAGGACATGCCTGGGCACAGATTGTGCAGAAACGGCATAGTTCAGGATTGATTGTGGAAGTGATTGCCTCAGTGGTCAATTTTTCAGCACTCAGTATCGTCAATGCCCGTGATGATGCTGCACATGCCTGGGTAACCGAATCTTTTACATCCTTTGGTGCCTCAGCACAACCAGCAAAGAAGACTCCGCTCGTTGGTGCATCAACTGGTTTTAACTTGGGATGCGCCTCCATAAAGAATCCATCCGGAGTCTTGGAAAGGGTGAGCAGTTTCTGAACCTCAGGCATATCTGAACGGGGAGTTACACCTACTGAAAGAACAACCATATCAAGTTCGTGTTCAGCAATTTTATTAGTTGTAGTATCTTCTACCATTAACTTTAAATTCTTCGTTATTGGGTCTTCAATAATCTCACCTGGTATCCCCCGAATGTATTGGACCCCTGCTTCTTTGCTCCTTTTGAATAAATCCTCAAATCCCTTACCAAATGCCCGGATATCAATATAGAAAACCTTTGCATCAACATCTGGATAGTGGTCTTTTAAAAGCAGGGTATCCTTCACTGTATTCATACAGCAAATATTGCTGCAATATGGTTTGCCCCTTTTTTCTGAGCGCGAACCAACACATTGAATAAACCCTACGGTCTTTGGCTTTTTCTTATCGCTCGGTCTGATAAAATGTCCGTCTGAAGGTCCACCAGCAGAAATCAGACGCTCAAACTCCATACTAGTGATGACATTATCATATTTGGCATAGCCATACTCATCAAGTTCAGTTGGGTCATAGACATCCATACCTGTTGCTACAATCACCACACCTGTATCAAATTCTATGATTTCATCCTTCATATCGTAATTTATGCACTTCTTATCACACTTTTCAGCACACTTGCCACAGGCAATGGGATTCATCCCTAAGCAGGCTTTCATATCAATAAGATATGAAGCAGGCACTGCTTGAGCAAAGGGGATATAGATTGCCTTGCGCAGCGAAAGACCTAATTGATATTCATCCGGCACGACTACTGGACAGACCTTGGCACACTCACCACAAGCAGTGCACTGTTTTTCATCTACATAACGAGCCTTTTTTCGCACCCGAATATGAAAATTGCCAATATAACCTGATATTGATTCTACTTCGCTATAGGTAAGTAATCTGATATTGGGATGTCGACCGACATCCATCATCTTTGGACCGAGAATTCATATCGCACAGTCCATTGTTGGATAGGTCTTTGCCAGTTGTGCCATCAAGCCACCGAGCGAGGGCTCTTTTTCTACAAGATATACCTGAACCCCGGCATCTGCGAGGTCCAGTGCTGACTGCATTCCTGCTACACCACCGCCGATTATCAGGGCGGATTTTGTAACTAGAATCTCTCTCTCAATCTGTGGTTCTAAGTATCTTGCCCGTGCTACATATGCCTTGACAATATCAAATGCCTTTTTTGTTGCCATCTCTTTATCCATCATATGGACCCAAGAACAATGTTCACGGATATTTGCCATATCAACAAGATACTTGTTCAATCCCACAGACTCAACACAGTTTCTGAATGTCGGCCCATGCATTCTTGGTGAGCAGGCAGCAACCACAACCCGATTTAGATTCTTTTCCGTGATTGCCTTTCTAATCTCTGCCTGTCCTGGTTCTGAACACATATAGCGATTCTTCACCGCATATACTACATCCTTGAGTCCGGACGCCTTTTCAACCACCTGGTCTACATCCACTGAGCCCGCAATATTGGTGCCACACTCACAGACAAAGACACCAATTCTAAGTTCTTCTGGCATCTATATCACCCCCTTTCATTATTTAAATTCTAATTTCCAAAATCCAAACAATATTTAAATCCCAATATCCAAAGTCCAATAGTTATTGGGTTGGGGTTGAGAAGTTGATTTCTTTTGGTTAAATGGTTAAAAAAGACAAGCATCCCAACCTTAACCCTTAGACGATTTTTGAATATTTGTTTAGGATTTCGCGCTTCGGATTTCGGATTTGAAAATATGATATTCATTTTATTTTCTCTAAAACTTTATCTGCCTTTACCCGATGGGTATGAAGACCTACTTCTTCTGGTGCAAGGCCCTGGGCAAGACCGAGTAATTGGAATAGATAAATAACCGGGATATTATATTCCCTGCCTTTTTTGCGCGATATCATCAACTGCCCTAAATCAAAAGAAGAAAAACAGGTCGGACAGATAAGTCCCATACAATCTGCCTGCTCGCTATCAATCGCTGCGAATATTGATTCAGTCATCTCAAGGGGTAATTCATCATCCATACATCCCTTGCCACAGCAGAGCATACGCTCTTTGTGTTCAACTGGTATTGCGCCTATAGCCCTGACAAAATTATCAAGAATTCGTGGATAGTCTGCATCATCAACATGCATTATCTGACTCGGTTTTAAAAGATGACAGCCATAATGAATCCCAACCTTTATGCCCGTGAGTGGTTTTTTCACGGACCGTGCTACAACACCCATACCAAGGTCATCCCTGATAAAGACTGTAGCATGCTTTATCTTTACTTTCCCTTCGTATTTTTTATTTATCTTTTTCAATTTCTGGTTGATTTCATCTTTGAGTTTTTCGTCTTCGGCAAGGAGATATTGTGCCTCTTTTAATGTAGATATACAACCCGAACACATTGTGATAACATCAAGCCCGGTCTCTTCAGCAACCGCGAGATTCCGTGCTGCAACCGTGAGCCATTTCATCTTATCCTTTGCCTTGAAATAGATTGGGTCGGGGCAGCAGGTAAAACCTTCAATATCAACGAGTTCAATACCTAAATTGGGCAATGTCCTTCTTATGGCAAGTTCCATCTGTGGATATTTTAAGGGCATCATACAACCCCAGAACGGGACTACCTTCATTATTTAATTATATTAAAATTTAACATTGATGTCAATCAATAATTTCTTTTAATTCCTCAATCGGAATCTTTTTAAGTTCAGGCAGACCGAGTTCCTGGCGGATGCGATTCACTGCTGAAGTAATTACAACACTAACACCGGTTTTGCCAATATTCTCAGAAAGTTTAGTAAGATTTTCTGGTGCCGTGCCTTTTTCTACACAGATATTCTTTAATGCAATAATCACTTCTATGGGCCGAACATCCTGAGGACACCTTTCATAACAGGAATAACAATTGGTGCAGAGCCAGATTGGTGAATCCTTACCGGTCAATTCCTCTTCCATCCCGAGGAGTGTCTGTAATAGTATTATCCGGGGATTGAATTTTTTTGTAAATCTTGCGGCCGGACAGGAGGCAACACAGGCACTACATTGATAACAATAGTTATGGTGTTTGCCACCAGAAACCTGATTCAGTTTATCACGGAAACGAAAATTGACTATAACCTTCTCTTTTTCCATAGTATCCTTCTCATCCATGCTTTCTTTCCTCTGTAGCGTCCATCTTTAGATGGACGAGAGATTTCATCGCCCGACTGAAGTCGGGCGCTACA
>JBBINQ010000030.1:6482-28301 GCA_037443805.1 Caldifarciminota bacterium
AAGTCGGGCGCTACAATTTAGATTTTGTTTCGGATTTCGGATTTCGAATTTCGAATTTATCTCCATATTTAATCTCCAATCGCCTCGGCAACGAGACTGACAAGATTCTTTGTTTCAATCTTTATCTCGTCCTGCCTCTGTGCCTCAGGTGCTTCTTTCATTGCACAGTTAAAGTGGATTTCACACTTGGGACAGGCAAGGACTAATAATTCAGCACCTGTCTCTTTTGCCTCTTTTAATCGCCTTATCTGAATCCTTTTTGAATAATTGGAACAATTCATCCAGGCACTCACGCCACAACAGATTGCCCGATTCTTACTATGCCTCATCTCTTTTAAACTGAGCCCTGGAATTGCATTTATTACCTTTCTCGGTTCTTCATAGATACCAAGGTGCCTGCCCAATCTACACGGGTCCTGGAATGTCACAATTTTTGCAAATTCTTTTAATTTTAACTTCTTTTCACTCACTGCCCGAGAAATAATCTCTGAAATGTGATACATCTCTATCTTAAAATCAAAATATCTTGCATAATCAATCCTGAAGGTGCGATAACATTCAGGGCAGGAAAATATTATCTTTTTTATTCCTGCATCCTTTATTAATTTTATATTAAACTCAGCGAGCTTTTTAAAATTCTCAAAATCGCCCTGCCATAACAAATCATGACCACAACACCTTTCTTCTTTAAGTATAACCGGTGTAATATCAAGATAATTTAAAATTTTTATTGTATCATTACCGGTCTTTGTTGATACGGCTACAATATCACTGAATAACACATCAAAGAATGGGGCACATCCAACAAAATAGAGAGTATCACCCGTTTCGCTAATCTTTAAATTTTTATCAAGCCACTCCATCCGTTTGGGGCTCAGTTCGGGTGAAGACATTATTCTCATTAAAGACTGTGCTGCACCACCATGTGAACATAACGCCTCTTCACCAAGTTTTAATGCCTCAAACCGGAGCGCCTGAGTTAAGTCAATGTAATTAATATCAGCCGGGCACTGCTCATTACAGAGACCGCAGGTCAGGCATTGCCAGATGTTTTTATCTTTAAATAAATCTTCATTCTTAGCCCGCAATGCCCTATTTAATAATACCCGCGGTGAAAAATTATGATTTAATTTAGAGACCGGGCACACGCCCGTGCACTTGCCACAATCAAGGCAGAGCAGGGCATGAGAATACTTTATGGCATCAGATATGTTCATATAGACTCCGTTGCACGAGGGTACCAGGAAACCAGGGCATCAGGGTACCAGGAAACCAGGGTATCAGGGGATAATTGATTCATTGCTTTTCCTTTTTACTACGAATGTATTTTATAAATCCATTTATACCTCTAAGGACTTCCTCATATTCATTTATCAATTTCTGAGCGTAGGTGTTGCTAATATAACCTTTACCAGCCAGTTTTCTTATATGATTTTGGGTCTCACCGACTTCTTTTCTTGCGATGTTTAGCCCTTTAATCTTATCATCATAATAATAAGATGAGTAGCCTTCAGCAATATTATCACATACAGAGGAAGTAGAACGTTCTATTTGATCTCTAATTTTAAATCTTTCGTGTGCAGGCAGTATTTCGCATAACTTATGAATTTCTTGCATAAGTTGATATGCCTTCTGCCATATCCATAGTTTCTCAAAACCCGGGATGCATTGATTTTTTATCCACTCTTCTTTAACAAAAAATTGTGTTATCCCCTGTGTATGATAATTCGGCATTTCCTTTTTGCGTCTCGAAATTTCAGTATTCTTCTTCATTACCTAATCCCCTGATATCCTGTTCCCCTGATATCCTGATATCCTGTTCTCCTGATATCCTGATATCCTGTTCTCCTGATATCCTGATGTCCTGATTCCCTGTATCCTTTACCCTACTCGGTCCGAGTCTTCTAATGGTTTCTGTAAATTCTGTGGCAACTTTTGCGAATTTTGTCGTCTCCGCAGAAGAGATCCAATCAAGTTTTAGCCTTGCTGATTCAATACCGAGCATCTCCACAAGTTTCTCAGTTATCTTATGGACATCCGCTGCCTTTCTTGCTCCGAATATGTAATGGCAATCTTCAAAATGACAAGTGGCAACAATGACACCATCTGCACCAAGTTCAAACGCCTTTAGCACCATTCCCGGTGTCACCCTGCCACCGCACATCACGCGCACAATCCTGATGTTTGGTGGATACTGTAAACGGGCAACACCCGCACCATCTGCTGCCGGATAAGAACACCAGTTGCAACAAAAGGCTACAATTTTGGGTTCAAAATTCATTTGAACAACGCCTCCAGTTGCGCCTTAATCTGTTCAGATTTGAAGTGTCGTAAATCAATTGCACCAGTGGGACAGGCAGGAACACAAGTGCCACACCCCTTGCATAATGCTTCGTTTACTCTGGCGATAAAAAGCTCAGGTTCTTTTTCAATCAACGAGATGGCATGAAATTCACACACATCAACACACCGTCCGCAACCACGACAGTAGATTTCGTCCACTGAGGAAGTTATTGGCGGCAGAACAATTGTATCCCTGGACAATAATGAAGCTACTTTAGCAGCCACTGCTGATGCCTGGGAAATGGAATCACCAATATCCATCGGAAACATACAACAACCAGCAAGGAATACACCCTCAACTGTTGTTTCTACAGGGCCAAATTTTGAATGCCTTTCTAAGAAGAATAAATCGCTCCCCCTGGGCACCTTTAATAACTCTGATAATTTCATGGTCTCATTTCCATTGGGCACCATACCTACAGAAAGAATAACCGCATCAACTGGCACAACAATCTCTTTGTCAATTACATCAAGATACATCTCAATTTTTTCTGCTTTTCTGTCACCAATGACTTCTGGTATTTCACCTTTTGCCAATTCTGAATAAGGAATAAATAATATACCCATCTCCCTTGCCTGACGATACATCATCTCCGCACCCTTTGAATAAACTCTTATCCCACGGTGGAAGATTGTAACATCAATTCCTTTTTTGCGCAACAATATTGCCTGTTTTATTGCAGACTGACAGCAATACCTTGAACACCAGGTATTACCTACTTCTGCCCGTGAACCAACACACTGGATAAATGCCACACTCTTCAAGTCTTTTAAATTTTCTGAATTTTCTATGAGAATATTTTCCAGTTCCATACTGGTATGAACATTGGAGAATTGTCCGTAGCCAAATTTATCAAGTGGTTTATAAAGGTCAGCACCGATCGCCAGCACAATTGCTCCAACTTTTAAATTCAGTTCTTTTCCCCGGGTTACAACTTTTACTTCAAAATTTCCAACAAAACCCTTAATATCCTTGATATCTGCTTCAGTATAGATCTCAACACCCTTATCTTTTAACTCTCTTTTCTTTTTCTCAATCAATGATGCACCGCTCATACCTGTTGGGTACACATTGGACAACCTTTGCACCCTTCCACCAAGTTCTTTATCCTTCTCAATCAGATAAACCTTGAACCCACGATTTTTTAGGTCAATCGCACATTGGATACCAGAAACACCACCACCGATAACCAGCACTTCCCTTCCTACATTCAATGTTTTAGGTAATAGGGGTTCTAATCTCTTCACCCTTTGCACTGACATTTTGACAATCTCTTCTGCCTTTTCTGTAGCAATTTCCGGGTCGTGCTGATGAACCCAGGAACACTGATTTCTGATATTCGCCATATCAAATAAATAAGGATTGAATCCAATCTTTAAAAGTGTTTCCTGAAAAACACCTTCGTGTGTCTTTGGTGTGCACGCTGCCACTACTATACGATTTAATTTATTTTGCAAAATTGCCTCTTGAATTTTTTTCTGCACACTCTCGGCACAGGCAAATAGATAGTCATCAACAAAGACAACATCCTTTAATTTTGCTGCATACTCACAGATCTGTTTAATATTTAGAACCGCACTAATATTGGTACCACAGTGACAAACAAAGACACCAACACGAAACGGTCCAGAGAGGTCAAGTGGTAAAATCTCTTCCTTCTTTTCTTCAACAACACTTTCCTTAACCAGCACACCAGCCTTTGCTGCAACACCACTTGCCTCAGCAATGGCATCTGTAATATCTTTTGCTCCTGTAGCACAACCACATACATAGATACCAGGTTTGGTTGATTCCAGGGGGTAACTACACGGGTCCTGCTCTTTAAAGAAACCATCTTTATCCAGCTCAATACCTAATATTTGCGAAAGATTTTTTGTTCCCTCACTTGGCACCATTGCGGATGATAGAACTACCATATCAACAACCAGATTTTTGATTTCGCCTTTTAACTGGTCCTCATAGGCAAGAAGTAATTCACCAGTTTTTTTATCTTCAATAATCTTTGATGGTTTACCTTTGATGTATTTTACTCCAGCATTAAGGCTTCTTCTATAAAACTCTTCAAATCCCTTACCAAATGCCCGTATATCAATATAGAATACCATTATTTCAGTATCAGGATAGTGTTCTCTAATCACCAGTGTATCTTTGATTGTATTCATACAACAGATTCTTGAGCAGAATGGAATATCTGCTTTCATATTACGCGAGCCAACGCACTGGATAAAAGCAATCCGCCTCGGCTGGCGAACATTTGTAAAAGTCAGTAATTCTCCCCGGGTGGGACTTGCCGCATCCAGCAGTCGCTCTAATTCAAAACTCGTTACAACATTTTCAAACCTTGTATAGCCGTATTCACTTGCTTCCCTGGGGTCATAGTATTCTACTCCTGTTGCAACAACAATTGCGCCAACATTCAAATCAATAATCTCTTCTGGCTCATCAAAATTTATACACTTTGCCTTACAGGCTTGTATACACTTACCGCAGGCAATGAGTTCCCAGGGGGTATATTTTTTTTCTCTCTTTTCCTGTATTCGCTTCATTATTTTTCTTGCCCGCTCCGGTACATTATCAAGGCATTCTTCTCTTACCCGGACATAGGCTGAAGGCACTGCCTGGTTATAAGGCGTATATATCGCCTTTCTTGATTTCAGCCCTAAATCAAACTCATTGGGGACAACCATCGGACAGACTTTGGCACAATCGCCACAAGCAGTACATTGATTAATATTTACATATCTGGGGTGTTTGACAATCTTGACCGAAAAATCCCCTGCCTCACCTTTAACTTCTTTTACTTCAGAGAGTGTATACAGGGTAATATTGGGATGTCGACCGACATCCATCATCTTTGGACCGAGTATTCAAGCCGTGCAATCCATTGAGGTAAATATCTTGTGGAGTTGAGCCATTCTTCCGCCAATGTTCGGGCCTCTTTCCACAAGATATACCCGGAATTGCGCATTTGCCAGGTCAAGGGCAGCCTGAATACCTGCAATACCACCCCCGATAACCAGAGCCCCTTTCTGCATAAACCTCCTGATAATTATGTTTGTATCATTGCCTGCAATTAGATACAAACAATCAAAAAATAATAAATTTTAATTACTGATTATTTAATGCCTGGAGTCCGTAATCATAACCGCGCTGGAATGCCTTTAAGTTAGTTTCCACAGCCTTTTCAGGCACCAGAGTGGGGATTGCTTTTTTCATTGCATCTTCACTGACAAATTTTGTTATTGCGGTAAAGAATCCGAGCATCACCACATTGGCACTGATTCTGCTGCGAAGTTCTTCAGCAAAACGGGTAGCAGGAATGAGATAAATCTTAATACCCTGCCGAGCTGTCCTGGGGTTAACTAAATCTTCATCAATAAGCAGCAAACCATTATCTTTCAATTCAGACTCAAATTTGTTATATCCTTCCTGGGACATAGCAATCAAACAGTCCGATTTTGTAACATAGGGATAAAGAACCCTCGTATCAGAAATGACCAATTGAGAACTACAGGCACCACCCCTTGCCTCAGGACCAAAATCCTGATTCATTGTGGCATGCTTATTGTCATAGAGTGCAGCTGCCTTACCAACAATCAATCCAGCACGAATGATACCCTGTCCCCCATAACCAGCAAATCTTATTTCAGGCATAATTAGACTCCATAAGGCTTGAATTTTTCACCCAGTGCTTTACTCAACTGATTATTATATCTTTCAAGGAATGTTGGTCTCTGTTTATCTGTAAACTTTCCTACAATAATCTTCTCTTCAGGTAATATAGGAACATTTCGTGGTTCAAGATTTCCTTTTATCATGCTATTTTCAAAATAAAATTTTAATAGTTCTTCATTTATTGTTTCAATATCTATATAAAAATTAGGACCGGGCAAGAGAACCTCTATCACAGAAAGTCCCTTTTTGTCCATTGCTTCGGCAATAGAATCTATCAATTGTTCAGAATGGAGTGCAGTCCATCGTGCCGTATACACTGCACCACAGGAATTGGCAAGATGCGGGATATTAAATGGTTCTTCAAATGGCGAATAAGGAGAAAATGGGTGCGCTGATTTGGGGACAGATTGCCCCGCAATCCGTGAATAGACAAAACTATTAATACAGATAACCAGTAAATCCATATTCCTTCGTGCTGCGTGAACAAGATGGTTTCCACCAATGGTGATAAGGTCACCAACAACAGGTATAACTTTGAGTTTAGGATTTGCCAATTTCATCCCTGTTGCGAAGGCAATAGTACGACCACGCATTGTATGAAAAAAATCTATCCCTAAATTTTTTGTTGTTGCGGGAGCAAATGGAATATCTGATACGACTGAAATATTTTTACGGAGCACTCCTGATTTCTCAATCGCCCGGTCAAGAATATTAATAAAAAGATTCATTCTTCTCCCCCGGCCATTTTAATTGCTCTTTCAAAAATTTTCTTCTCAAGTGTTGTTTTAAACTCAATGACCCCTTCATATATTGTTGTCTGTTTTACCACATATTCAATTGCATCTGCAATATCATCGGGATTATGAACACCCGCACCTCCATGTGGAACAAGCACCACATTTGACCTACCATGCACACAGCGCGCTACTTCATATACAATCTGACCATAATTAATTTCAGGAACGACGAATGCCTTTACCTTCTTTGATAACTCATTTATTCTTTCATCCGGAAATGGCCAGACCGTAATAAGACGAATACTACCAACTTTTATTCCCCGATTTTTTGCAATCTCAATTCCCTTATTTGCAACCCGTGCTGATATACCATAGGCGACCACTACAACTTCGGCGTTTTCAGTATCTTCTTCTTTTATTTCAATAATCTTATTTTTATTGAGTCGGATCTTATCCACCAGCCTTTTTAAATATTGTGTTTTAAATTCTTCTTTTGTTACGGGATAACCACGCTCATCATGGAGGAACCCGGTAATGTATAATCTCAATCCTTCACCTGCCTTTGCCATATCTGGCACAAGGTCTGATTTTGGTTTGAATGGGAAGTATTCTTCTGCTGGACCAGTATATATTCGCGGTGGCTCTATTTCAATCTTATCCGCTTCAGGGATAACAACCTTTTCGGTCATATGACCAACACATTCATCAGACATTATCATCACTGGACAGCGATATCGTTCTGCTAAATTAAATGCCTTTATTGTGTAATCAAAAAGTTCCTGTGGAGAATCAGGTGAGATTGCGATGATTTCATAATCACCATGTGAACCCCAGCGCGATTGCATAATATCTGCCTGGCCAGTCTTGGTCGGAACACCAGTAGATGGACCAGTGCGCTGAATATTCAGAAGCACAAAAGGTGTCTCAGTCATTGCTCCATAACCAATTGCTTCCATCATCAATGAATAACCAGGGCCTGAAGTAATGGTCATTGACCTGGCTCCTGCCCAGCGCGCACCTATTACTGCAGCGATAGAAGCAAGTTCATCTTCCATCTGAATAAAGATTGCTCCAGTATATGGACCTCTCCGGCACATTGCCTCAAATGCTTCGGTTGATGGTGTTATTGGATAGCCTGCGACAAATTTACAGCCCGCTGCAAGCGCACCATAACCTGCGGCAACATCACCATCTATATAATAATCACCAGGGAAGACATCCTTAGGATTTGCCTTAATTTTAAACCTCCATTTCCTGAAGTTTTTTATTATATACTTCTAAATAACTCGGCCGTTCACGGTCTACAAATTTGCCCACAATAATCTTCGTCTGAAAACCAATATCTAAATTCTTTGTATCTTCACCATGCCTGATCTCTGAATTATCATGATAGAATCTTAACATATCTATACCTTCACCGAGCCGATTTGTTCTTGAATAATACTGGGCACAAGGAGAGATTGCCTCTATTACTGAAAAGCCTTTTTTATTCAAGGCTTCACTAATGGAATTGGTAAGACGACGCACATCAAGTACAGTCCAGCGCGCAACATATACTGCACCTGAAGAGTCCGCAATATATGGAATATTAAAAGGCTCCTCTACACAACCGTATGGAGATGTAGTACTATAAGCACCCAATGGAGTAGTTGGTGCAACCTGACCACCGGTCATTGCATAGATAAAATTATTTACACAGATTACAACCATATCAATATTACGGCGTGCAGCATGGATAAAATGATTACCACCAATGGCAATCAAATCGCCATCACCAGAAATTACTACAACCTTTAATTCAGGATTAGCAAGTTTGATACCTGTAGCAAAGGCAATCGCCCGACCATGTGTGGTATGGAATGAATCAAGTTTCATATAACCCGCAACCCTTCCCGTACATCCAATACCCGAAACAACAACCACTTTATTCAAATCTATCTTTGCTTTATCAATTGCAGCAGCAAATGCCGTGACTGCCAGGCCAATACCGCACCCTGGACACCAGATATGGGGGATCCGCTCCATCCGGAGCAAATTTTCCATTGGATGTATCTCTTTGGGTATTTTCGTCAATGTCTCCATTTTAATCTCCTGCACTCATTAAATCATTTAATCCGATAATTTTATCTTTAACTCCATTAATCTTTAAAGCATGATTTATTGCTGAAATTAAATTCTGGGTTGTGTCTGCTTCATTAATACTCTGTAAGGTAAATAGCACATTTGTAGCTCCTCCAGCTATTCGTTCAACCTCATACACAACCTGTCCGCAATTCATCTCCATCACTACAATACCCTTTACTTTTTTTGCTATTTCATATATTCGCTTTTCTGGAAATGGCCAGATCGCATTCAGTTTTAAAAGACCCACCCTAATACCTTCGGCTCTTAACTGTTCTACTACGCTGAGGCATGTTCTATATCCAAGACCATAAGTAATGACAATAACATCTGCATCATCCGTTTTTACCTCAGTAAAATTAATTATCTTATCTGCATTTTTTCTAATCTTCCAGACGAGTGGATGAACATTAAATTCCTGACATTCTTCATTCATTACTGGATAACCGCGCTCATCATGTGTAAGGCCTGTGACATGAAATTTATAACCTTTACCAGTATCAACCATTAAAGGAACAAAATCGGCTTCTCTTTTATAGGGAAGATATTTCTCCTTTGGCCCATCATAATATCGCCTTGATTCTATCTCAATCTTTTCTAATTCAGGGACAATCACCTCTTCTTTCTCATCTGCAAGGTCTGCATCAGAAAGCACCACCACTGGTACACGATAATGTTCAGAAAAGTTAAACGCTTTGATTGTGAAATTGAACATCTCCTGGGCTGATGAAGGGGCAAGAACAATAGTTTCATAATCACCATGTGAACCCCACCTTGATTGCATTATATCACCCTGGAATGGCGCTGTCGGCATACCAGGACCTGGTCCAATATGTTGCACATTCACAATAACACAAGGAGTTTCAAGCATTACACCCAAACCAAAGTGTTCCATCATTAATGAAAAGCCGGGTCCAGCAGTAGCAGTCATAGATTTTTTGCCGGTCCAGGAAGCACCAAGCACCGCAGCAAGGGCAGAAATCTCATCCTCCATCTGAACATATGTTGCCCCTAAATCCTTTGCCCTTTTTAGATAATGATGATAAATATTAAGTGCCGGCACTATTGGATAGCCTGCCAGAAACCTGCATCCCGCAATAAAAGCACCTTCAACACATGCCTCAGCACAGGACAGCAAATACTTTCCGCTTAATAAATTTTTATTAGACTCATTCATTTCATCTCTAACTGGTCAATTATATCACTCACTGGTTTTTCTTCCTTTAATGTAATATAGATGGCAAATTCGGGGCAGAGCATTTCGCAGAGATGGCATTCACGACAGGCATCAGGATTTCTAACCAGTGGTGGATGATAGCCTTTGGAATTAAATTCCTTGGATACCTCAAGGACCTTTTTTGGACAGTATTCAACGCAAAAACCACAACCTTTACACCGGTCCTTAATTATATGGATTTCACCTATTGGGATCTTAATCTTATCTATATCAAGTGGTTTGCGCCAAAACTTCATAATCAATCTTTTATGGCAACGCTCACCATTTCAAGCACGGTCTTGTCCTTGAGGTTTTTCAATTGTGATGCACCACTCGGACATGCTGCACAACAAGCACCGCAACCCTGGCACAGGGCATCAATGACCTTTGCGATATTCTTTTCTTTATCTTTTTCCCTGGCACCAAATGGGCAAACACCAATACAGACACTGCATCCTGAACATATATTCTCATCAACAGTAGCAATTAATGGCTCAAATGTAATCTTGGGCTGGGATAGAATTCCGATTGCCTTGCTTGCTGCGCCAGATGCCTGAGCAACAGTCTCAGGGATATCTTTTGGACCATGTGCTGCACCTGCGATATATATGCCGAGCGTATTTGTCTCTACTGGTCTTAACTTGGGATGTGCCTCAGTTAAGAATGCATTTGCATCGCATTGAATCTTTAATTTACGGATAAATTCTTCGTTATTTCGCGTCGGCACCATTCCCATTGCCAGCACAACCATATCTGCTTCAACCTCAATCTTTTTACCTACGAGGGTATCTGCACCGAGAACAATTATCTTTCCATTTTCTGGATAGACCTTTGAAACCTTACCCCGGATATAGGTTGCACCCTCATCAGTTGCCCGATTATAAAATTCTTCAAAACCCTTGCCTGGCGTTCTCACATCAATATAAAAAATTATTGGTTCACCATCATGCACACGGTGCTTGTATAAAATTGCATGCTTTGCAGTATACATACAGCAAATCTTGGAGCAGTATTCAAGATGGTTCTCTTTATCCCTTGAACCCGCACACTGAATAAATACTATGCGCTTTGGCACCTTACCATCTGAAGGTCTTTTCACCTCTCCTGCAGTAGGACCTGAAGCAGATAATAACCTCTCAAATTGTAATGAGGTAATTATATCTGGACTTGTGCCATAACCATACTCTTTCAATCGCTCAGGCTCATAGATATCATAGCCTGAGGTCACAACAATTGCACCTATATCAAACTCAACGATTTTATCTTCCATTAAATGATTGATGGCTTTTGGTTCACAAACCCTCTCACATTCAAGACACTCACTACAGATTGCACAATTTAAACATCGGTTTGCCTCATCCTTTGCTGTCTTTTCATCAAAGCCAAGTTCAACTTCTGTAAACCCTTTTCTCTCTTCAAGCGCTATTTTGGGCATCTCAGCCCTTGCCTTTTTCGGAATTGATTTTAATTTTTCAGGGTCAGGGCGAGCAACCGGCCATTTCTTATGCTCAAGTTTTACTCCGGTTAAAAATGCATCTATACTGTCCGCAGCCTTTTTACCGGCAGCCACCGCCTCAATTACAGTTGCAGGTCCAGAGACCAAATCACCGCCAGCAAAAACTCCGGGAACATTTGTCATCAATGTTTCTGAATCCACTTTTAATGTTCCCCATTTGGTCAATTCATATTCATCGCCGAGCCAATCAACAACTGGTTTTTGGGAAATGGCAACGATAACATTATCTATGGTAAGATTAAATTCACTTCCTGGTATTGCTACAGGCCTTCTCCTGCCTGTTGCGTCTGGTGCACCAAGTTCCATTCTTATACACTCAATCTGTTCTACTTTATCTTTACCCAAGATTTTGTTTGGCGCCACCAGGAATTCAATCTTAACCCCTTCTTTTAATGCCTCTTCAATCTCCCAGGGGTTTGCTGGCATCTCTTTTATTGACCTACGATAAAGAATCGTGACATCGCTACCCAGGCGTTTAGCGACCCTTGCTGAATCAATTGCAGCATTCCCACCACCAATGACCACAACTTTTTTACCTAAGGTTATCTTTCTACCTAAATTTATTTCTTTTAAGAAACTTACACAATGGAGCACACCTTGAAGTGTTTCACCTTCAATATTTAATTTTAGCTCTTCAGGTGCACCAGTACCGAGGAATACAGCGCGATTTCCTTTCTGTAACTGCTCAAGGGAAATATCTTTTCCAACCTTTATTCCGGTCTTGATCTCTACACCGAATGACTTGATATAATCAATATCTTTTTTAAGTTCATTTCTTGGTAAGCGGAATTCAGGAATGCCCCAGTATAAGAGTCCACCAATAACATCTTCTGCTTCATAGACTGTTACTTGATAATTCTTTCTTGCCAGGAAATAGGCACAGGCAAGTCCGGCAGGGCCCGAACCTACAACAGCAATCTTCTCACCAGTCGGTTTTCGCTGAGTTAATGGATAATCTCCAAAATCAGCTATGAACCTCTTTAAGGAAGCAATTGAAATTGCATCCTCAACTTCACGACGGACACATTCGGTTTCACAGGGGTGATTACATACTCTACCGCAAACACTTGCAAATGGATTTGCCTCACGCTCAAGTGCTAATGC
Organism: Caldifarciminota bacterium; assembly: GCA_037443805.1. Taxonomy (GTDB): domain Bacteria; phylum Hydrothermota; class Tepidihabitantia; order SM23-42; family JAOAFX01; genus JAOAFX01. The sequence continues at coordinate 19,196 of JBBINQ010000030.1, forward strand.
CTCTTTATATTTTCCGGCACGGATTAAGGCTACATAACCCTGTACATTAACGCCGGCTGGACAGGCAGACCTGCAGGGTGGATGGCCTTTCTTGGTGATGGTAAAACGATTGGGGACCGCCTGTGGAAAAGGACGATAGATTGCAGTGCGAGTCGTAAGATTCTCTTCAAATTCATTGGGAATCAAAACCGGACAGACTAACGCACAATCACCGCAACCATTACACTTGTTCCAGTCAACAAAAGTGGATTTCTGTTTTATCTTAACCTTAAAATTACCCACTGTGCCGGTTACTTCTTCTACTTCTGAATAGGGCATCAGTTTAATATTTTTATTCTGAACAACTTCCACCATCTTGGGAGTTAAGATACACTGGGAACAATCAAGGGTTGGGAATGTCTCTGATAGTTGTGCCATCCGACCGCCGATTGAAGGTGACCTTTCAACCAAAATTGTCTCAATCCCTGCATTGGCAATATCCAGTGCTGCCTGAATTCCTGCAATACCTCCACCAATCACCAGTGCCCTTTTTGTCACATCAACCAGGATTGGTTCTAATGCCTCATTGAATCTTACCTTCTGAATCATTGTCTTTATAATATCCCCTGCCTTGCGCGTGGCAATAGTTTTATCTTCATGCACCCAGGAACATTGTTCACGGATATTTGCCATTTCACATACATAGCGGTTGAGACCACCGCGTTCGGTAGTATTTCTAAATGTTGGTTCATGAAGGGTTGGAGAGCATGCTGCAACCAAAACCGCATCAAGTTTCTTTTCTTTTATTGCTTTTACAATCAGATTCTGTCCGGGGTCAGAGCACATATACTTGTAGTTTTCTGCGTGGGCTACACCTGGATATTTTTTAATCTCTTCAGTCAATGCCTCAACATCCACGGTCTTGGCAATATTTATTCCACAATGGCAGATAAAAACTCCAATTTTTTTCATTTTTACTCCTTATTAGATATTATTGTTTTTATTCACTATTGAAAATTTTCGTTTGCTTTTATTATTTATAAATTTATTATATTTAAAAGGACTTAAAAGTCAAGCACTTGTTTTTAGCCCTGGCTTCAGCCCCTCAACCCCCAATTTTTTTCGCGTTTCAACCTTCTTGAGCCTTTTCTGCCTTCCACAATAATTTAGTTGCCCAATTTATTTGGGTTTAAATAAAAGACACTGACGATATAACAATAGAGATCAAACCGTGGGGAAACGGACTGATACAGTAGTACCTTCACCTGGTTTACTTTTAATTGTGATGCGGCCATGGTGGGCATCAATAATCTGCTTGACTATGGTCAAACCAAGACCGATTCCACCCTTATCTTTGGTCTTTGTGGTATAGAATGGGTCAAAGACCTTATTCAAGTCTGCCTCAGGTATTCCCACACCGTTATCTGTAATAGAAAGAACAACAAAACATTCGCTACCTTTTTGGCCCTCTGCATTCAAACTTATTTCAATCTTGCCGCCTTTATTAACAGCTTGGACCGCATTTATGGTCAAGTTGATTATAACTTGTTGAAGTTGATTATAATCACCAAAAATTTCAGGGATAGGTTTTTCATATTTTTTATTCACCTGGATGTTCTTTAAAAGAAATTGGTCCTCCAAAAGTGGCAATGTATCATCAATTAAACGGTCCAACTGAATTTTTCTCAGTTCAAGTTCGGTCTTTTTTGCAAAATTTAATAGATTTCTAACCAGCCTACCAATACGCATTGTCTCTCTTTCCACCATCTTCAAATCTTTTTTCCAGGATTCAGGGTCAATACGATTTTCTTCAAGCCGTTTCAAAAACAGGTGGATATAATTAATAATTCCGTTTATTGGATTGTTTATCTCGTGCGCTACACCTGCGGCAAGCTGCCCCATCACAATTAGTTTCTCTGAATGGAGCAACTGTTCTCTAAGGTTTTTTAATTCGGTCAAATCACGGAAGATAACACCTATACCCCTTGTTTTTTTATGAACATCTATTAAGCTGAATGCAGAATATGAAACATAAATCTGTTGCCATTCTTTTCCCGTGATTATCACATCGTGTTTCATTGTGGGAATTCCTGTTTTGATAGTTTTATCAAAAATACAAAACTCATTACATAGACTACTTTTTAGTACTTCATAACAAGGTTTTCCAATTACTTCATCATAACAATAACCCGTTATCCATTCTGCTGCTTTATTAAATGATGTTATCTGCTTATTGAGGTCTACTGTAAATACTCCACCCTCCATATTCTTCAAAAGATTTTCAAGAAATGGCCTCATCAATTCAAAATCTAAACCAACCAATTTCTTTTCGTTCATAATCTGTTTTTTATTATAACAATTTAATTGCAATTGTCAATTGTCAAATTTACTTATAAGAAAAGTGATTGACAAGCAGAATCGTATTTATATAATATTATGTGGCACTTCAATATATCTACATAAGTCCCGTAGGGGTAGAAAAAATTGACAATATCGCTTATGTTCTTGATGAATTGGAAAAAATATTTTTGCTACCATTTAAATTGGGGAAATTCCTGGAGTGTCCAGTTTCTGCATTTGACCCGATTAGGAATCAGTATTATGCCAACATAATTATTCAGACATTGATGGATAATTTTCCGAGTGATGGATTAAAACTTGTGGGTATCACAAATGTTGACTTATGCACACCTATACTTACTTATGTTTTTGGCGAAGCCCAACTTGACGGTAGAGTAGCAATTATTTCAATACATCGCCTGAATCAAAATTTTTACAAATTACCTGATGATAAAGAACTACTTTCTGAACGAGTAAAAAAAACCTTGATACATGAATTAGGACACTGCTTTGGCTTGGTTCATTGTGATGACCCGAGGTGTGCGATGTTCTTAGCTGACAGCATCTTCACCCTGGATTATAAAAAATGTAGTTTTTGTTTAAAATGTGCTGAATTTTTTAGACAGCAAGTTCTACAATCAACTTAAGGAGGTTCTATGGTAAAGAGTAAAATTCTGATTGTTGATGACGAAGAGATAATGCGATGTTCGCTTTCTGATTGGCTTAAGGAAGATGGTTACGATGCTATTGCCGTGGAAAGTGGTTATAAAGCATTAGAACTACTAAAAAGTGAAAATTTTGATTTAGCAATTGTTGACCTCAAAATGCCTGAAATTGATGGAATAGAGGTATTAAAAAGAATTAATGAAAGTAATTTTAAAATTCCGGTAGTGATTATTACGGCATATGCTACGATTGATAGTGCGGTTGTAGCGATGAAAGAAGGTGCAGCTGACTATATAGTAAAACCGTTTAATCCTGAAGAGATAAGCATTGTAATAAAGAAACTCATTGAACATCAAAAATTGATTAAAGAGAACATAAGATTAAGAAAAGAATTAACCAAAAGATTTAAATTTCAGGACCTGGTCGGGAAAAGCCCAGAGATGTTAAAGGTCTTTGAAATGGTTAAAACAGTCGCACCAACAAAATCCACAATTTTAATTAGAGGAGAGAGTGGCACCGGTAAGGAACTTATTGCACGGGCAATCCATGAATTGAGTCCAAGAAAGAATGGTCCCTTTATTCCGGTAGCTTGTGGAGCAATGCCTGAATCTCTTCTGGAAGCAGAGTTATTTGGCTACGAGAAGGGTGCATTCACTGGAGCAATTTCGCAGTACAAAGGACGTATTGAAATAGCAGATAAAGGAACATTATTTCTTGATGAAATCGGAGACATTAGTCCAAAGACCCAGGTTGACCTTCTACGATTTATTCAAGAAAGAGAATTTAAAAGGCTCGGTGGTAAAGAATTATTAAAGGTTGATATCCGAATAATTGCTGCAACTAATAAAAATCTTGAAGAAATGGTTAAGAATGGAACCTTTAGAGACGATTTATATTATCGGCTAAATGTCATAACAATTGAGCTCCCACCTTTAAGAAAGCGTAAACAGGACTTACCAATTCTAATTGAGCACTTCCTGGATAAATATCGGCTTGAAACAGGAAAACAAGTAGAAACGATTTCAACAAAAGCAATGGAATTATTGATGGAATATGACTGGCCAGGAAATGTCAGGGAGCTCGAAAATGTTATTGAACATAGCGTGGTCATTTGCAATACTAAAGAAATTACCATAGAAGATTTGCCTGCATCTATTGCAAGAAAAGCATTAATCCAAACCTCACTAAAATCCATGATGTCCCTTGAGGACATAGAAAAAGAGCATATTCTGAATATTCTCAATGCCAATGCCTGGAACATAAAACGGTGTGCTGAAATTTTGAAAATAAATAGATTAACGCTTTACAAAAAAATTAAAGAATATGATTTGAAAAAACCATAAATCTCGACATAAATTAATCATAATCTTAAACAATGTTTAAAAAAGTATTAATGTTTATAAAATAACCACTAAAAGTATCTAAAAAACCATAAGATTTTATCATTGTTTGTTTTTTAAACACAGTCTGACCAATATAATCAAAAAAACCATTGAAAAATCGTGCTGTTTTGCAAAATAATCCTGGCACAGATTTTGCATAATAGGAGTAATAGAGGTAAAAATGAAATGCCCATTCTTAGAAGAAATTTTGGTTCAATATTGCACTGCCTGCGCAGTGAAAAAAATGCTTCCCAAGGATAGACTCATAGCAGAAAATCCTTGTGAGGTAAATTATAATGATTGCCCTATCTATAAAGAATTTTTGGCAAAAGGGCAAAGAGAAAAAAAGGAGAGAAAAATGGCAGAAAATAAAGAAAATGTTTGTATTTGGACAAAGGCCGGGGTTATTTCTTACCGAGTATGTACTTCTGATTATGATTGTAAGAACTGTGCATTTGACCAGGCAATAAGTGATGCCAGCGGGACATATGTTGAATCTCCATTGGTGATTGAAGCGATCAAAAGATTAAAACAATTGCCCGCTGATGAACGTAAGTGTAGATATATGCTAACTGGGGATTTTACTTATAAGCTATGCTCTAATAATTATGAATGCTGGCATTGTGCTGTTGACCAGTATGTTCAGGATATGATTGAGGCAAATCCTTATTTAAAAAGGAGACGCGAGCGCGAACTAAAAAAGGAGAAACTATTAAAAGGGTTCGCCTTCAGAGAAGACTATTACTACACACCCAACCATATTTGGTTAAAGATTGAAGGCGAAACAGTAAAAGTTGGTATTGATGACTTTGCTACAAAAATAATTGGAAAGATTGACGATATAAAAATCACAGCCAACCAAATGATTGAAAAAGGCGAAGAGTGCTGGCAGATAGGCAGTAAAAATCGTGTAATCAAAATAAAATCGCCAATCTCAATGGAAATTTTGGAAACAAACGAAATCATAAAATCTCAGCCATCAGTAATAACAAAAAACCCCTATAATCTGGGTTGGCTTTTTAAGATTAAACCGCCACGCGAGATCAGTGAATTTAAAAAGGGTGAAAATGCAAGAAATTGGTTAGAGAAGGAATTTGATAGACTCCATGAAGAATTTAATGAGCAGATAGGGGTAACAATTGCTGATGGTGGTGAAATTGTAAGTAATATATACGATCGCCTAACTGATGAACAGTGGTTTAATTTGGTCAGTAAGTTCTTAATTTAGTTCTTCTTCTGCGCTAAGGTGCTGACTGATAATTCTTGAATCAATCTACCCTGTTGATAAAAGAGTATGGAGTCTCCTTTCTGAACAACCTCACTGGCATTACAACCTATTGCGGTAAGCCTTATCTTTGAAAGCAAAAAGAGATTCTCTACCTCTGGTGGATATCTACCAAATCGGTCAATGATTTCCTCTTCAAGTCTTTCCAGTTCATATTCTGACTGAACCTCCATAAATCTTTTATACATTGCTGTCCTTTCATAGGCACTCGCAATATATTCAGCAGGGATATAGCCGGCAATCTTAAGATTGAGTATTGGTTCAAGCATTGTCTGCTTTCCCATCAATTCATTTACCACATTATTGAGAATCTTAACATAGTGATAATAACCAATTGCATTCACATAACCTGACTGTTCTTTTCCAAGTATATTACCAATGCCACGAATCTCCATATCCCTTATCGCCAACCTGAAACCAGAACCGAGTGTGGTATAGGAAACGAGTGCACTCAATCTTTTTTGTGCCTCTTCAGTAATCCTGCGCTCAGGAACAATAAAATAGGCATAACCCTGCACATCACTTCTACCCACCCTGCCCCTCAATTGATGCAGGTCAGCAAGTCCAAATTTGTGCGCTTCGTTAACAATAATAGTATTTACCCGTGGCATATCAAGACCTGATTCCACAATTGCTGTGGATAAAAGTAAACCATATTTCCCTTCAAGAAACGCTATCATCTTCTTTTCACTTAGTGCAGACTTCACCTGTCCATGCAACACACAAATTTTTAATTCGGGTAAAAGATGTTGCAGACGTAACCTGACCGTTTCTATAGTCTGGATACGATTGTGCACAAAAAATATCTGGCCATTGCGTCCCAGTTCAAAACAGATAATCTTTTTTATTTCCTCTTCATCAAAATAGATAATGCGGGTAACAATATCTTTTCTACCGGCAGGTGGCGTATTAATAATAGAGATATCCTTTAATCCAGCAAGACTCATATAAAGTGTTCGGGGTATTGGCGTCGCAGAGAGATAGATAATATCAATCCCTGGTTTTATTTTTTTAAACTTCTCTTTCTGTAGCACACCAAAACGCTGTTCTTCATCAATAATTAAAAGCCCCAAATCCTTAAATACGACATCGGGCATTAAAAGACGATGCGTTCCAATAACAATATCAATCTTACCTTGTTTTAACTCCTTGAATATCTCTTTTAACTCCCTTGCCCTTTTGAATCGTGAAACCATTTCAATCCGCACCGGGAAATTTTTTAATCTATTAACAAAAGTATTGTAATGCTGGAATGCAAGCAGGGTTGTTGGACAGAGCAACATTGTCTGTTTTCCATCCATTGCTGCTTTAAATGATGCCCTGATTGCGACCTCTGTTTTACCGAATCCCACATCTCCACAAACAAGACGCTCCATTGGTTTTGGAGATTCCATATCCTTTTTTACATCGTTGATTGCACTCTGCTGGGATGGCGTTTCTTCATATATAAAACTTGATTCAAGCTCCTTTACCTCCAGACAATCTGGTGAATAAGCAAAACCTTTGCTGAGTTGACGCCGGGCATAAAGATTTATCAATTCTAAGGCAAGGGTTTCTGTTGCCTTTTTCACCCGTTCTTTGGTTCTCAGCCAGAGGTCGCTACCCAATTTTGATAATCTTGGGGGGCTACCTTCACTGCCTATGTAACGCTCAAGAAGATTTAATTTTTCTACAGGCAGAAAGACCTTATCTGAACCAGCATAATCAATGCGCAGACATTCCACTTTCTTACCCTCAAAATCTATCTGGACAAGGCCCTTGAATTGACCAATGCCATAGTCATTGTGTACTACATAATCGTCAATCTTCAATCCTTTTAAATCATCTATAAAGAGCCCCTTATAGCGCGGTCTCTTCACTGGCAACAAACCGAATATCTCTTTTTCAGTGAGAAAAACAATCTTTCTATCTTCATCAACAAAACCTTCTTTCAAAGACACAGGACTGATCTCAATAGGTCCGATGATTGATGACAATCTTTTATTGAGCGATGGGTGGATCAAAAATTTATATTTATAATTGCCCTGGTCTATATCCTTCTGCAATGCTTTCAGGTCTCCGAAATATTTACGGGGCAGACTGAAATGGTAATTGAAATCACCGGATGGCGCGAAAACTATCTGTGGAACTTTCAAATCTAACTCTTTCTCAACAATTAATAAATCTGTCTTTTGTATCTCTTCTTTTACTACAACCAATAAATCAGTTGTAGCAAGTTTTAATGAATAATGCTCAAGCACCTCAAATGAACGCTGTGTCTGAATATCAAACCTTCTTATTGAGTAAACTCTATCTGCATCTAATTCAATACGTACGGCTGGCTGTCCTTCAGGATAAAGGTCTATAATACCACCCCGCACTGCATATTCACCTGCCTCTTCAACAATTTCTTCTCTTTGAAAACCACTTGATTCAAGTCGTGCTAAAAATTTATCACGGTCAATGGATTTTCCTGTAACAAGTTCAAACCTTTCTGTGTAATAAATTTCTTTATTTAAAAATTCCTCATCAATAATCATCACTCTTGAAGGTTCATAAAATGGGCTGTCCTCGTCAATGATTGTCAATTCGGAAAAAATTCCAGTAAAATTATCTCTTTGTTGTTTTAAATTATCTTTGGTGGTAATAAACACAACAGGAAAAATCTTTCTTGAAAGCTCAAGAATAAATAAAATCAGAGGTGAACCCGAAACACCTGAAACGAAAACTTTTTTATCTTGTTTCAACTTTTCAATAATCCGATCAATCTCAGGAAAAAATTGAGAATCAGACATAACCCACTGCTCAATTGTATCCCATTTTTCTGAAAAATCAACATTTTCCAACAAGCCCCCCTGTTAACAAGTAGAAGAAAATAATTCATTTAAACACTTAAACAATTGTTTAATTATTTAATTGTTTAAATATTCATTAAAATATTTTTTGTTTTTTACCTGGTTTAATCTTAAAAATGACGTTATCATAAATCTCTATACAGCACATACATTAATACGGCAATACGACAATTGTCGTATTGCCGTATTCTCAAATTAAAACAATTTGAGGATGGATTTCAGAAAAACTTGAACCGTAATAGTTTAGCCATCCTGAAATTGTAGTTGCTTGATTTATCAAGCACCAAAAAGAGCCCAATGCTCCGTCCCGATGGGACGAGAGTCCCTTCGGGAAATTGGGCAACTACTTTGATTTAATCCAATTTTTTAGAATGGCTAACCTATTACCTTGGACCGAATAAATTGTCCATTTAATAATGGACGCTACAACCTTCCCTGACCATAAGACCATCAGACTATAAGACTATCCGACTATATCAGACCATTCAACAACTTCTGTACTTCTTCTGAATCCGGAATGATTTTTAAGGCTTTTTGCAATACCCTTCGGGCATCGGTTTTATTTTTATGTTCCAGGCAACTCTTTGCAAAATTTATTGCCTCGGTCTCAAGTTGGGTCA
>JBBINQ010000031.1:0-18452 GCA_037443805.1 Caldifarciminota bacterium
GGTCTATTTAGTTCTTCTCCCTACTACTTACTACCTACTACCTACTACCTACTACCTACTACTTACTACCTACTACTTACTACTTACTACCTACTACCTACTACTTACTAACCTACTCTTTTCACCATCTTGACAAATTGAAATTTATATGTATAATAGGATACTATGAGGGAGTGTAATATATGTGGCTATAAAAAAATTAGTGAGGAATATAAGTATTGCCCTAATTGTGGGGTAAACTTCTCTATTACTGAAGAAAAAGACATTGATAGTGAACATGTAAAACTCTGGGGTGGAGAATCTCGTCTTGCAACCCTCTTTTTTGTAAATTTTATCAGCACCGAGCAAAAATTAGATAAAGCAACAACCCGTCAGAATGTTATCTATCTTAGCGAAGCAATGCAGGAGATAGAAAACATAATAAAAAAATATGATGGCACGGCAAATAGAATACTCCCGGACAATCGCATTCTTGCTGCATTTGGAATTCCCAGAGCCCATAAAGACGACCCGGAACGAGCACTGCGTTGCGTAATGGAGATAAAACAATATTCTCAGGATAAAATTCAGAAAAAAGAATTTGGTGCCTGGGAGATTTCTATTGGAATAAATACGGGTTGGGTATTTTTTGGTTATGTTATTGAAAAACTTTCCTACCTTACAATCATTGGTGATACAGTTAATGTTGCTGCACGCCTTACCCAGGTTTGTCCTCCCGGAAATATATACTTAAGTAGCGCAACATATGAGAATGTTGCCCAAATAATAGATGTTGATGTCGTGGGTGAACGTGCGGTAAAAGGTAGAACAGAGACAGTTAAGATTTATGGGCTAAAAGGTTTGCATGAAGAAAAGCAGACATCTTATGCATCCCGTTATCCATTACTTGGCAGGGAGAAAGAATTTGAAAAATTATTAAATTTAGCCCGCGAGGTAAAAGAAAACAATCAACTTAGATTATGTGCAATAATGGGTCAGATGGGTATTGGAAAGACACGACTTAAAGAGGAGTTTAGGGATTACATTTTAAAAGATGGTTCATATAAAGTGTTTGAAAGTTATTGTGCGGTTGAGATACATACTCCATATTATCCGTTCAAATTATTATTTCGTGAATACTTAAGTATTAAGGAACTTGACAGCCATGCAAAAATTATTCAGAAGATTGAAGATTTTGTTTCTAAAAATAATCTTTCTATTCAGGATGCACAGGGTCTAAAGCATCTATTTGTGACTGATTTACATCGCGTGTGGGGTGATACAGTAATGAAGATTCAGGAAGAGATTTTCAGCGCAACCAAAAATTTTCTGAAGGTTGCCTGTCAAAATGCACCCCTCATATTAATTTTTGAGGAGTTCAACCGGGCAGATGATTTGAGCAAAGCCCTTGTATCTTATCTTACTAATGAACTCTCAAATTTACCTATTTTTATCTTAATGGTCAATTTTGTTGAAGGAAGTTCGGGAAAATTGAACGCACCTCTTGAGGTGGTCAATCTTGGTCCTCTTGACCCGGAAGCAGTGGGCAGACTTGTAAAATATATTCTTAATGATGTTGATGAGAAATTGGTTGATTTTATTTATCGTATATCCGGCGGTAATCCACTATTTACAATTGAGACTATTCGCAGTGTTCAAAGAACAGAGATGATTAAGCAGAAAGAATCAGGTCAATGGTATCTTGAGAAACAAAAGAGGCTGCCTTTTCTTGATGACCTTTATGGTGTGGTGATGTCGGGTATAGATTCTTTATCTTCGGCCCATCGTTTAATAATAGATTATGCTGCAGTTATTGGTTATAGTTTCACGCACCAGGTTATTGCCAGCCTTCTCAGTAATGTTATTGATCTACAGGAGCGCCTTGAGTATTTAAAAACCGAAGATTACATTGTGCAGTTCAGGGGTGGTGAAGACCCGGTATACATTTTCCGCCATAATCTTCTGCGCGATGCAGTGTATACTACTTTGCCAATGCGCAAGAGAAAAGAGATTCATAGTCGGGTTGGAGAACTCCTTGAAAACATATATGCAGAGAATCTTTCTGAATTCTATGAAAATCTTGGCCAGCAATTTTTATCCTGTGAAAAATTCACAAAAGCCGTGCATTATTTTAAACTTTCCGCAGACAAGGCAAAGGCACTCTTTTCAATTGACCCGGCAATGAATTATTATAATACAGTCTTGAAAATTGAAGATGAACATCCAGGCACTGTTGATTTTGATAAGGTATGTGACTGTCGTTTAAACCTTGCTGACCTTTATGAGCTTAAGGGCGATATTCAACGGATGAAGGCAATAGCCGAATTAGGCAGGGAAAGCACCCGCAAAACAGATATGTTAAAATGGAACATATATTTTACAGAACGTCTTGGTTTTGCCCATTACCTGCTCAATGAATATAAAAATGCTGAGGAACTTTTTATCACTGCAGTTCAGCAATGTAATGAACAATTGCCGGAAATTTTGAGTATGCTATATACAGACCTTGGAATGCTTTATCTCGCAAAGAATGAACCAGAGAAGAGTCTGTTGAATTATAACCTTGCCTGGGTTACGACCCGTGGTAATAACTTAAAAGAAGGAGAATTTGCATGTTTACTCAATCTCTCTCGTATGCACAGTAATCTTGGTAATTTTGAACTCTGCCTTGAATATCTTAATTATGCTTTGACTGAATTGTTACAGGAATCTGAAATATTAAGAATCGCTGAGGTAAAATATCTTATGGGTGATGTGAATTATCATCTCTGGAATTTAGGTCGCGCACAAGAATATTTTCAGACCGCATTCAATCTTACTGAGCAGATTGGTGTAGAGACGACAATAAAGTCTGCACTTTCCCTGGCACTTATCAATTCTATATTAAAAAAAGAGAAAGAGACTCTGTATTATTTAGATTTTGTGGATAAAAAAATTTCCTTGTTAGTAAGGGAAGGCTTACTTGCTGAAATAAATCTTAAGAAGGCGCTCTCTTTATATAATCTCAATCAAAATGACAGGGCAAGGGAACTTGTTAATAATGCCCTGAAGATTGCTGTCAAATTAAATATAAAAGAGATTGAATTTTCCTCAAAGTTATTGCTGGCACGATTTGATACAGAAGAAAAAGAACCTTTTCTCAAGGATGCACTGCAAATTGCGGAGACATTGAAATTTCCTCCTTTGATTGGTCAGGCATTATTTGAACTTGCACAATATTTTCTTGAAAATCAAAATATAGAAAATGCACGCTACTTTGCCCGTAAAGCACTTTTTGTTTATGATGATATAAAGGCGAAACTACGACCTGAAAATCGTGAATATTTTTTACAACATCCTGAGTATAGTAAACTTCTGGAGTTGTAGCAATGGATTGTTCTTTTTGTAAAAAGAGTATCCCTGAGAATGTCAATTTCTGTCCTTATTGTGGAACATTGTTATCGCAAGAAAAAACTTTACCCCTTGAAGGACTCTCCCTTGTTTTTCTGCGCGCTGACCTTTCAGGGTTTACAAGTATCAGTGAGCAGATGTCTGCAGAAGATGTAATGTCATTTTTAAATGCTCTGTTTGGTAATTTCTATGAAATTATTACTAAATACAAGGGTTTACTTTATCAGGTGATTGGAGATGAAATCGTCGGTATTTTTGGGCTTAAAAGAGAAAGTGGTTTTGCACCACACCTTGCCATTATGGCGGCAGAAGAGATTATCAAAAAAGTTAAGGATTGTAATAAATTATTTTCTTTTAAGAAAGAATGTACCATAAAGATTGGTTTGGAAATGGCACCTGCCTCAATCTATCACATTAAATATAATTTAAACGATGCAATCATCATGACCGATGGTTTTGCCAAGAGTCTTATTCTCCAGAAGAATGCCAATAATAACGATGTGCTTGTAGGTGAATCGCTCTATCAGGCAACCCGCACTTTTTTTGAATACAATGAATTCGGCGAATTAATTGAGAATTTAATATCAGTTCGGGCATATGCCCTAAAACTAAAATAATTATGCCTGGCGAACAATCTCTTGAATTTATCTTAGAATTTATCAAGCAACTTGGTCTGGGAATAAATATCTCAAGAATCTATCCCAAGGGACACCCTTCATTAGAACCAGTTGTGCAGAGGGTAAAGATTATGCTAAAAGAGATTCCTATTGAACAGGAATCAATTTCTGTTGTTGTTGTTGAAGATGTGCTTATGATTGGTGAGCAGAGATTAGATTCCAAAAGGCTACCACTGATAAAAAGTCTTGTGGATAGATTTACGCATCTTAATGTCAAAAGTATCACTTTTAATGTGGATGTCGCTGAAGACGAGATTCGTGGATTCTTTCTGGCAATGGCGGCAACACCGGCAGATATTGCTGATTATGGTGATATTGTCGCATTGGTCAAGGCAAAAGGAATTTTAGGGATAAAAATAAATAAATTCCGTGTGGGTGTAGTATCGTCTGAGACTGATGAAATCAAACAAATGGATTGGACAACATTCTTAGAGTCGTTAGTTGTCTCTCAGGATGCGCTGACTGATGAGAGTAGATTAAAACAATTAGGAAGTTTTCTTGCGAATATAGGCGTGATGGGAAATGAAGCACCTGATATTCAGACCCATAAAGTTATCAATGGCCTTGAAAAACTCGCTGCCCTGATTGCGGACCAATATGGTGAAGAACGCTGGGATGAATATGCAGTAATCTTCTCCCGGATGCTTGCGGTTCTTTCACCAAACATCAAAAAGAATATTGCCCAGTATAAGACTGAAAACAAAAAATTGGCATCGCTATTTAAAGGCTTAATTCCAACAATGGCGGATGAGGATATTATTGATATTATTGCGATAAAGGCAAAGGAGAAGTCTCCCACTACTGAGGATGAAATTATTGATATATTGAAAAATGTAACTGGTACACGATTACCCGACATCCTTTCGGCAATTCGGGTCAATGTTCCCGAAATTAATTTTGAGAAGATTGTTGCCAGATTGATGAGTGAGATGAAAGCAACAAAAGGCACAGATGTTGCTGATAAGATAATGGAGAAAAACTTAGAACAGCAGATGCGAAGTTATTTCCCACAATTACGCGACCCATCTCCTCAAAATCGGGCTGAGGCACTTGACAGACTGATGGGTCTTTGTCCAAAATTATTTGAAAGTAAAAATTATGACCTGATTCGGCTTCTTATTGACCGTCTTGATACAATGAGTGATACAGAAGAAGATTTGAATATTTTCAAAAAAATTGTTGATGGCATCGGCAATCTTTATATTACCGCACAAAAAAATCAGCGTGAGGAACTGGTCCAATTTGCTTCAAAGAAATTCAGCCGGCATCTCGTGCGTAAAGAAAAGGCATTATTGGAGAAAAAACATATTGTCATTAGAACCATTGCTTTGTTAAAAGACCAGAATTATCTTCCAGAACTTGTATCATTACTCTGGGACCAGGGTTCATTTAGTGAAGCAAGGGATGCATTAATCACAATGGCAGAATATGCTATTCCAATGCTTATTGGAACATTGACCGAAGCCGAAGACCGGACAGTTCGTATGAAAATCATTGATGTCCTTGTGCGTATGGGTGAGAAAATTGTTCCCGAAATTGTGAAGTTATTGGATGAAAAAGAGTGGTTTATCAGGCGTAATGGCATATATATTCTTGGTGAATTAAAATCCTCATCAGCAATTGATTACCTTGGCAGATTGATCAATGACCCTGAAGAAAAGGTCCAGCTTGCAGTAGTTGAGGCACTGAATAAGATAGGTACGGAGAAAATCCGTGAATATTTGAAATCTGGTTTAAACAGCAAGCACCGTTCAGTAGTGATTGCGGTAATGAAATCACTGCCCAGGGAAGATGTGGCACCCAGGATTGTTGAGGTAGCAGGCTGGATAAAACAACGCAAATCAATACCAGATGAAAAAGAAGAACAGTTCCGGAGGTCAATAATTGAACTTTTAGGTGAAAAGGGTGATGACAGGGTTTTAGAACATTTACTTGGTATCCTGGAGGAAAAGGCAATTTTCAAGGGCGACCTCTTACAGGCAACTAAATTATCTGTATTGAATGCCATTGCCCGGATTGGAACTGAAAAGGCGATTGGTATTTTAAATAATCTTCAAAATCACAAAGACCAATTTATCGCTTCAACAAGCAGGGATTTATTGAAGCGCATTTCTAAACCGTGAGCCGACAGACGAATTTTTATAAGCCAGCGACCCGGATCGAACGGGTGACCTGCGATTTACGAAACCGCTGCTCTACCAACTGAGCTACGCTGGCACAATCTATTATAATTAATAGAAAAAAAAAGTCAATGTGCTTGCGAACTGAGTTCTCTCTACTTTTGTATATATTTTAAAAATTTTTGTAGTTGCCTCATTTATGAGGCATTCTATTTTGGCAAAAGACACACGATAAGTCAGAAAAGTGGAGAGGAATCCGGCTTGCAAAAACTCGCCCTTTGCATTTTTTTCTTGACACCCCTATTTTTTTTAATATAATCACTTTATGAAACTGGTGGATGAGAAAGAACGATTAGAATTACTAAAACGGATAGACCGGATACTCGGTTCTTCATTCAATTTGAGCAAGGTTATTCGTATGATTTACAAAGAAATAAGTAAGGTAATGGACACGAGCAATTTTTATATTGCAACATACAATTCTAAAGATAAAATAATTAAATTTGAAATTTATACAATTGATGGTAAAGAAATACCACAATCCTCACGCAAACTTTCCAGCGGTCTGACCGAATATGTGATAAAAACAAAGAAGCCATTACTTATTAATAAAGACCTCAAGAAACAATGTCAGCGTCTGGGTATAACACCGCATGGAAAAGATGCCTATAGCTGGCTCGGTGTTCCAATGATATATAAAGATAATGTTGAAGGAGTAATGACTGTGCAGGACTATCAGAAAGAAGATGCCTATACCTGGGAGGATGAACTATTTCTTGAAAATATTGCATCAAAAGCAGCAGTCATTATCGCTAATACAAGGCTCGTTGAGGATGAAATGCGCCGGGCAAAGGAACTGGCGATGTTGAATAAAGTGGTTCATAGACTAACCAGAAGCCTCAATATACAAGAAATCTGCAACAGTGTTTCAAGTTCTATTTTAGAATATTTTAAGAATTTTAACATTGCGATATTCTTAAAAGAAGGTGAGGAACTGGTATTGAAAAAATTATCAAAAGGATTTAGGGATGAAGTCCCTCGTGATTTAAGAATGAAGTTCGGCCAGGGGATAGTAGGAACTTCAGCACAGATGGGAAAAACGATTGTGGTTGATGATACGACCAAAGATAATCATTATATCGCCTTTGGTCAGACCTCAACCAGGTCTGAAGTTGCTATACCCCTTAAAATTAAGCAGAAACTTGTTGGTGTACTTGATGTGCAATGTAATGCAACGAATGCCTTTGATGAAGGCACGGTCAGGATTCTTGAACTCATTGGCGACCGTTTGAGCGTTGCTTTTCACAATGCGATGTTGTATGAAGATGCCCTTGCCCACAGTCGTGAATTATCAGTTTCTTTTACTATTGCTCAGTCATTGATTTCTACGCTTGACCTTGATGATGTGCTCAATCGTATTCTTGAGGTTATTCGTAAAAATTTTGGTTATGAAAATTGTGCGATCTTGCTTGTAGATAAGAAAACCAATGAACTATATATTCGGGCATCGCGTGGGTATCCTGAATACATATCAAAAAAAATGCGTCTGGACATCAATAAAAAACAGGGTGTTACAAGTTATGTTGCCGCAACCGGTAAACCATATTATGCCCCGGATGTAAGAAAGGTGCCATTCTATGTTCTTGGAAAAAGAACTGTCAGGTCTGAGGCTGCAGTGCCAATGATTTTGCGGGATGAAGTCATTGGTGTTCTGGATATAGAGAGTGAAAAATTGAATGCCTTTTCTGAACGTGATTTAAGGATGTTCACAGTATTTGCATCCCAGGCTGCGATTGCCATTGAAAATGCCCGATTGTATAACGAGACTAAGGCGCTATCTCTGACTGACTCTCTGACCAATATCGCCAATCGGAGACATTTTGATTTAATCCTGGAAAATGAATTAAAGCGGGGCAGGGGATATTCCCGTTCAGTAAGTCTGGCAATGATTGACCTTGACCATTTTAAACAGTTCAATGATAAATATGGCCATCCTGCTGGAGATAAGTTATTGGTTGCAGTGGCTGAGAGAATAAAAAGAACCGTGCGTGATACAGACCTTGTAGCACGGTATGGAGGAGAGGAGTTCGTCATAATTTTTCCAGAAACACCAGGCGGTTCTGCATATAAGGTATGTGAGAGGGTGCGTACTGCAATTGAAAACAATCAGATTTACCTGGACAAATATGGAAAGGTTGGTACAACTATTTCAATCGGTGTTGCTACCTATCCCCAGTCAGCCCAATCAGCCCAGGAATTGATTCAGAAGGCAGACCTCGCATTGTATCGGGCAAAAAAGCTGGGTAGAAACCGGGTAGAAGCGATTTAAAGAATAGTAGGTAGTAGGTAGTAAGTAGTAGGTAGTAAGTAGTAGGTAGTAGGTAGTAAACAATATAAATTCTATAACTGCTATGAAAATCAAAGATATTGTTTCTTCTTTAGAAGATTATCCATTTGTTAATAGTATAATCTTTATCAGTGTTTGGATTTTTTTAAGAATCTTTTTTGAAGGGGTCTTAGAGGGATTCCAGGCAATCGGTTATTCAAAATTTTCATACCAGGCAATATTGATGTATTTTGTGCATTTTCCTTTATTCTATTTGACCACATATCTGTTCATCACAATATGCATCTCCATTTTTATCCATCACGATATAGTAAAAGTCACAAAAATTACGGCTATTGGTCTGGGATTAATAGCCCTTGTGCCGATTATTGATGCGATTATTTGTGGAGGTTGTTTTATTACTTATCCATCAAGGTTAGAAAAATTTTATTTGTTTTTTTTGAATCCGTTTACATCATTGATTGACATTGGTGTCTCAATTGGGCAGAGGATTGTTATTATTTGTATCTGTTTGTTGACATTTGTTTACTGCTACATAAAGACCAAAAAAATTATAAAATCCATTGCACTCTTTATTGTGGTGCTATTGTTAATTTTGTTAATGGGCAGTATTACTACATTGCTTGCAGGCAATCAACCTGAAAAAATATTTGTATCCGCTGGAATATTTTATACTGATACCCAGAAATTTTCAGCAATCTACAGTGTGCTTTTTATTATTGCGTTATTGCTCTATTTGTATCTTGCAGACCGAAAAAATTTTAATCTATTTGTTTATTCACTCCGCATTGAAAGAATGATATTTTATGGATTTCTTAGTATTGCCGGGTTTATTCTGGCACAGCACCAGGCTAAAACGATTCACAGATTTGATCTTTTTAATCTTCTTGCAATACTTTTTATTTTTTTAAGTCCATCAATTGGATTTTGTGTCTTGCAGATTTTAAATGACTTCTTTGATATCCGTGCAGATACAATTTCAAAACCAAGGAATCCACTTGTTTATGGCATCAGAAAAAAATACTACATCTTTATCGGCTTGACATTGACAATGCTTTCCCTTGTGCTATCAGCAATTCTCAATTATTATGGATTTCTGATAATGGTCTCCTTTTTTTTGTTAGGTGTGCTCTATTCATTACCGCCAGTGCGTTTAAAAAGATTCCCCCTGTTCTCTACTTTTATACTCGCAATTGCAGTTGTGCTCTCAATTGGGTTAGGTTTTAGCGTTATCTATTATGAAAAAGCTCTGCATCAAATCCCACACTCTCTCATCTATGCCATACTGTGTGGAGTGACCCTCGGATTTACTGCCAAAGATATTAATGATATAGTTGCTGATAAAAATAACGGCACCTTTACACTTCCTGTTCTGTTATACAAAAGTGATACAATGATAGGTAGATTACCCATCGGTTTAATAATCGGTTCAGGCTATATATTCTTTGGGATTTTTATTCCCAAAATTCTCGTGGGTAGCATTCTTGCTGCATTTCTTACTTTTTTTTATACACTATTAAATAAAAAACCTGAAGAACGGTTCTATTTTTTAATCCTCTATCTCTTCTCCTGTTATATTTTATTTTCTCTAATTACCTAATATTATAACTTCCCCCATCTACCTACTACTTACTACCTACTCCTTACTCCCTACTATCTTTTCCCCTTGACTTTTAAAAATTTTTTATTAAAATTATTTACTGGAGGATGCTATGAAGAAGTTTTTCTCTCTTTTTATTGCAATCTTAATCTGCTATTCGCTTGTCTATGCGCTTACTTATATTGAGTCTTCTCAGGGTCTGGAAAATCCTGGAATGGAAGGAGGCAGGACCGAACTTGAGATGGTGGATATCAATAACGACGGAAATATAGACATCCTTTCAATTGGTGACCATGGCTCGCCCTATGTAAATACCCAGGAACACGGTGTAATGGTCTGGTTTGGAAATGGACAGGGTGTCTGGAATCTTTATCAGTATGGAGACTTTGGCTATGGTGGTATTGCAATTGGTGATGTCAATAATGATGGGCTACTGGATATTGGATATGGTATGCACCACAACTACTCAAATAATGACCTCGGTGACTCAATTATTGAAGTAGCATTAGGTAATGGAACTGGCCAGACCTGGACAGCCTGGGATGATGGTATTTCCATTGGTGACCCTAATTCCTGGGGAATGTTCTGCACAGATTTTGCTGACATAGATAATGATGGTGACCTTGACCTTGCCTTTTGTAATTCAAATGGTGGTATAGAGGTCTGGGTATGGCAGGGAAATAATAATTGGGCTTCGTTCTCTACCGGACTTCCGACCACTGGTCCTTATGAAATAACCCAGCTCTGTGATATGAATATTGATGGATTTATGGATGTCTGTGCCTATGGTGATACTACAGTTACGGTCTGGCTTGGCAATGGTGCTGGTGTCTGGACACATAATACAACCTTTTATACACCGGGTCCGGGTGGTATGAGTGCATTCAGGGTCAGTGCAGATGCTGACCATAATGGCTATCCGGATATTGCCTTAGTAAATGATGAAGGAGATTCCTGGAATTCAGCAAACAGGCCAAGATTCTATAAGGAATCTTCAGTGCCGGAAAGTCTTTTTATCTTCCCGGTCTTTCCCAGAGGCAGACAGAAATTCTATCGTGGTTCAGTTCAATTCATCAAATGGACCTGTGGTGTGCCTTCAGGAAATGCAACAATAAAACTTGAGTTATCCACAACTGGTGCAGGCGGTCCCTGGACAACAATTGCCAGTAATTTAAAAAATAATTGCCGCTATCAATGGCACATACCATCTGGAATTCAGGGTTCAGAAAACTGCTACATCAGATTTACTGCGACTACAACAACTGACACTGCAATTGCGATTACACCAGAGCCATTTACTATTCTGCCGATTGTGGGAATTAAACAGGCAGTGAATGAACCGATAAAAAATTCAAGTTTAATTATTTATCCAAATCCTTCAGACAGAGTGGTCTATATCAAAGCCTGCACAAAACAGGGTAGCGCATTTATAAGAATTTATGATACCAATGGTAAATTGATAAGGAATCTGTTTAAGGTAAATGGCGCGGGTGAATTCAATATTTACTGGGATAGAAAGAACAACTTTAACGAGATTGTCCCGGCAGGTGTATATTTTATAAGATTGGAAGATTCTGAAGGGGTGTGCGAAAGAAAAATTGTGATAATGTCCTATTGATACCTTAAAATTATCTCTTCAAGTTCGTCCTGATTTTGAATCAGGACCTTTCTTGATTTACTTCCCTGGAATGGCTCTACAATGCCGGCAGACTCTAACTGGTCAATGATTCTACCTGCACGAGCATATCCAAGGTTCAATCTTCTCTGCAACAGAGAAACGCTTGCCACCTGATGTCTGAATACAAGCCTTGCCGCCTCAGGAAACATCGGGTCAACTTCGCCTTCGCCAATCTCTGGAGTTGCGGATTCTTCAACAATTACTTCGCCCAATTTTGGATAATATTTATTTTCAATAATTTCATTAATTTTCTCTTCAGGTATAATATTCATCAGTGATTTTTTCTTTTCTTCAAATGCGGGGTCGTCCTGGTCAATAAATACAGTCCATAATTCTTCATCAAGGATCGTTGTAACAACCTCGTTCAGGTCTTCTTCCAGGTCCTTGAGTAGCTCAAAAAGGTATTGCTGTGAAATCAATCTGCTGATATTACAAACTTCATCAGTTGACACATATGCACCGTGCAATCTAATTGGTGTTCCTTTGCCTGGTGGTAAGAATAACATATCGCCCCTTCCTAATAGAGACTCTGCACCATTCATATCCAGGATTGTCCTTGAATCGGTCTTTGAAGCAACCTGGAATGCGATTCTACAGGGAAAGTTTGCCTTTATCAATCCGGTTATGACATCCACTGATGGTCTTTGTGTTGCCAAAATTAAGTGGATACCCACAGCACGAGACATCTGGGCAAGTCGGGTAATATTTTCTTCAATCTCACTTGGCGCAGTCAACATCAAATCAGCGAGTTCATCCACAATAACCACAATATACGGTTTTATATCTCCATTCTTCTTGCGCATCTTTTCATTATAGCCATCAATATCGCGCACATTTTCACGGGCAAAATCGCGGTACCTTGATTCCATTACTGCTACAAGCGCCTCAAGTTCTTCAACTGCATCCTTTGGCTCGGTTATGGCCTTTCTAAGTTGATGGGGGATAGGGTTATACATTGGAAGCTCAAGCCGTTTCGGGTCAATCATTAAAAACCGAACATCACGGTATGTAGTATGGTACAAAAGGCTGGCAATGATTGTATTAATGCAGACACTCTTTCCCGAGCCAGTAGTTCCAGCAATTAACATATGGGGCATTGTAGAAATATCGTCGCTTACTGGTTTTCCAGTGATATCTTCACCAAGCACAATGGCAAGGGGAGAGGGATTATTATCAAAGTCTGGGTCAAGGAGGCAGGATTTTAAATAGACAAGGCTACGCTCGCGATTGGGCACTTCAATGCCCACTGCTGATTTTCCAGGAATGGGTGCGACAATCCTTACCCTTGTTGCCTTTAATGCCAGGGCAAGGTCATTATCAAGATTAGCAATTCTACTTACCTTTACTCCAGGTGCAGGTTCAAATTCAAATCTTGTAATTACCGGTCCTGATTCATAATTTACAACCTTACCCTGGACATCAAATTCAGCTAAGCGCTGCTCAAGTATCTTCTGTTCTTTTTCCAGTATTTCTGTATCAACACCCACCTTTTTTGCGGGTTCAGTAAGAATCTTTAAGAATTCACTTTTAAAATCAATCTTTGGTATCTCTTTCTTTTTTCTGGTTGTCTTTTTTATCTTCACCGCACCTGTTTCATCTGTTTCCTCTACTAATTCTTCTTCTGATATTTCTGGTTCAAGTGGTTCTGGTGTTTCAATTTTGGGTTCTGGTTTGGTTTCAGTTTTCTTTGGCAATATAAATTTTTTCATTGTCATAAAGGCAATAATAAGAATACTGAAAATAATAATGATATATGTCCCCAGGTCACCAAAATAATTTTTGAGAAAATTTTCAATAATTTCGCCAATAAGTCCGCCACTATTTATGTTTTGTAAAGGGCTCCATTTTAAAAATAGTGAGAGGACGATATCAAAAATGACACCAATAGGAATTAAATATAAAAGATGATAACCATCTTTTCTCTCCTGCTCAAATAGATAAAGATAGCCAAAGTATAAAAGTAGTGCAGGCACTACAAAAAAATACAATCCGATTATGGAAAATAGCCATAAAGATGTATAATGGCCAAAAAGTCCGCCAAAATTTTTATACCGCTCATTGGGAAAGAGCAAAAATGAAATCTGAGAGATAAGAAAAAGAATACAGAGGAGTAAAGAGATAATGCCGGTAAGTTTGCGCCTTTTTTTCTCATCAAGAAAACGGGCGATATAAACTAAAACTGCACAGGAAAGTGTCAATATAATGACCGCAATAATCAACGCCAGAATCGGCATATTCAATTTTACCTAAAATTGTGCCATTGTCAAGAATGTTTAATTTCCCCCGATGCTCCGTTCCTCCGTCCCTCCGCCGCCCCGCCTCATTATCCAGTATCAAGTATCAAGGAAGCATCCAGTATCAAGTATCAAATTCCCCTTGCATTTTTTTATAATCTGGATATTATAAGATATGGGCACGCTCCTTTTTCTTGATTTGCAGAAAAAACACAAAGAAAATTATCTAAAACTACTTGAAAAACTTATTGAACGGTCAGGTGCGTTGAATATCCTTAATAAAAATCAGATAGTTGCACTCAAGGTCCATTTTGGTGAAGATGGTAATCTCAATTTTGTTAGTCCATTGTATGTGCGTGTCGTTGCTGAACTTGTTAGAAAATCTGGCGCCCGTCCATTTCTTGTAGATACTACAACCCTTTATTCTGGCAGAAGATTTAAAGGCGATACCCATATTGAACTGGCAAAAGAACATGGTTTTGACTTTGTGCCCATCATAATTGGTGATGGGCTTTATGGTGATGAGTTCATAGATATGAATGGTTCAAAGATTGCAATGGTTTTTAAGAATATTGATACAATTATCTGTATCAGCCATTTTAAGGGCCATTTATTAACTGGCTTTGGTGCAGCACTAAAAAATTTAGGGATGGGCTGTGCATCAAAGGGTGGAAAACTTTTTCTCCATTCCCGTTCCCATCCTTTTGTGGATAAAGACAAGTGCAATTTTTGTTTAAAGTGCTACAATTATTGTGCTTATAATGCTATAGAAAAGAACCAGAAATATGTCCAGATAGACCAGAATAAATGCACAGGTTGTGCTGGTTGTATGTCAATATGCCCTGAGCGGGCAATAAAATTTTCCTGGAGCGCTGCATCTGATGAAGTTCAAAAAGGCATCGCACAGTATACTGCTAATTTGATAAAAGGCAAAAAACTGTTCTGCCTGAACTTCTTAACCAATATTACGCCGGACTGCGATTGCCTCTATACTGCTGAGCCGGTTATCTGCCCGGATATTGGTATTCTTGCAGGTTTTGACCCTGTAGCAATTGACCAGGCATCATATGACCTAACGCGCGAATACATAGATAAGTTACGACCGGACATTGATTCCAGTATTCAATTATATTATGGTGAGAAATTTAATGCAGGGGAGAAGAGATATGAAATCAAAAACATCTGAGTTAAGAAAGAAGATAAAAAATCTTGAAACCCTTATTGATACTTTTCTTGCTTTCTCTTCAGTCCTTGATATTGATACACTTTTAAATCTCATTTTACAAAAGGCTGAAGAGTTAATGGATGCGGAAGCATCAAGCGTATTCCGTATTGATGAAGAGAAAAATGAACTCTATTTTATGACTGCCCGTGGAGAGAAGGGAAAGGAAGTAAAAGAAATAAGGATTCCTATGGGTAAAGGCATTGTTGGCTGGGTTGCCCAGCACAAAAAACCTTTACTCGTTCCTGATGTAACAGAAGACCCACGCTGGTTCAAGGGTGTAGATAAAAAGACAAAATTTATTACCCGCTCAATTATTGCTGTTCCGTTATTTGTTAAAGGAAAAATTATCGGTGTTGCTGAGGTATTGAACAAGCGCGGAAATAAAAAATTTAATCAGGAAGACCTGGAGATGTATTCTGCCCTGGCAAATCAGATCGCTATTGCAATTGAAAATGCCTCACTCTATAAAGAACTTGATGAACTCTTCCTTTCATCAATAAGGGCAATCGTTGAGGCGATAGATGCAAAAGACCCATACACAAAAGGCCATTCAGCCCGTGTTGTAGAGTATGCTTTGCTTATTGGTGAGGGAATGAATCTTGATAAAGAGATTTTAAAGGACCTTGAATTATCAGCCGTGCTCCATGATGTAGGCAAAATTGGTATTCCGGATAAGATTCTTTCCAAGCCTGGTCTTCTGACTGAAGAAGAGTATGCTTATATGAAGAAGCACCCTGAACTGGGTGCAGAAATTGTAGAGCCAATAAAAAAACTCAAAAAACTCGTTCCCAATATTCTCCATCACCATGAAAAGTATGATGGAACAGGTTATCCAGCCGGACTCAAAGGCGATGAAATCCCGCTTGGTGCGAGAATTATCGCAATTGCTGATTCATTTGATGCAATGACCTCGGACCGTCCATATCGTCCCAGGATGGAGACAAAGATCGCCCTGCAGGAGATAAAAAATCATCGCCGAACCCAATTTGACCCTGAACTTGTCAGTGTCTTTATAAAAACCATTGAAACCAATTTGAATGAAGAATAGAGTATCTTTTTGTTTTTTGCTCTGCTTTTCCATTGTTATTATTATTAATCTTATCTGCCTTTACCGTCCATTTTATCAACCATTTGAACGAAGACTCTATGATTTTAAGTATCGTCTTTTTATTACTCAAAAACCGATTGAAGAAATTATCGTCATTGATATTGACGAGACGAGTCTGAAAAAATTGGGCAGATACCAGAACTGGCCCAGGGCATATTTTGCTGAGGTGATTGACTATCTGCAGAATGCGCAGGTAATTGGCATTGATATCTTTTTTGGTGAGCCTGATACACTTCCACAATATGCGCAGAAATATTATAAAAAACCAAATTTTGATTCACTCCTCAGTGCAGTCATTTCTCGGAACAAAAAAATAATACTTGTTTCTTCATTAAGCGGAGAGCCGGTATTCAGTAATCTATGTCCTACTGGAATTGGTGATATAATTGCCAATGATGATGGTGTAGTGCGCAATGGTTATGCTACACTTGACCAGAAACCAACCTTTGCCAGTCAGATTGCAAGATTTCTCAAAGGCGGTGTTGATAAAGAACAGATTTTAATCTATTATCTAAATGAAACATCATTTCGCAGAATTCCATTCAGTGATGTATATCTGGGCAGGGTTCCCCAGGAATTTTTTGATAATAAGATTGTGCTCATTGGTGGCACTGCTCCGGGTCTATTTGATTACCATTCGGTTCCGTTTAAAAGGCATTTTCCAGGAATCTTAATTCAGGCAAATCTTGTGTATAACTTTATAAACAATATCAGTATAAATGAATTTTCTTATGTTTATATTCTATTGCTCACCCTGATATGCACCTTCTTGATTGCACTGTTCACAACTTTTTCTTCCACAAGGGTCTATATCATTATCTATGTTTTGAGTTTTCTCGGCATCTTTATTACTTCATTAATATTATTCTATTATCGGTTTGAATTCGGTTTTGTTCGGACATATTATGCATTTATCTTTACCATCATTGGCTCACTCATCTATCGTTACCAGTTTGAAGAGAAAGAGAAGCGTCGTATTAAATCCATATTTTCCCGTTACTATTCAAAAGAACTTGTGGATAAAGTGATTAAAGAGCCATTAAAACTTGGTGGAGAAAAGGCACACTGCACAATCATTTTTGCTGATATTAGAAATTTCACGCCCTATACTGAAAAATCTACACCTGAGCAAGTGGCAAAGGCATTGAACAATTTTCTGACGGAAATGGTGATGATTGTTTTCAAATACCAGGGCAGGGTAGACAAATTTATTGGTGACTGTGTAATGGCGGTATTTGGTTATCCAGTGCGTCTGAAAAATTCAGCCTTGAATGCCTGTTTATGCGCCCGTGAAATGGTGAAGAGGGCACGCGAACTCGGTTTGCAAATTGGTGTGGGCATAAATTCGGGAGAGGTTATTTCTGGAAATTTTGGTTCGCCAATGCGTATGGAATACACTGTGATTGGAGATGCAGTAAACCTTGCCTCAAGGCTTGAAGGGCAGACCAAAGAATTCAATGTCAGTATTTGTGTTGGTGAAGCAACCCGTAAGATGTTGCTTGAACACCCTACCATAGAACTACAATTCAAAGAACTTGGCAGGGTAAAGGTAAAAGGAAAACAAGAAGAGACAATGGTGTATGAATTGCTTCTTTAAGTATGTAGTATGTAGTAAGTAGTATGTAGAAAAGGAAAAGATGAAAAACGATATTTATAAGGGATTTAAAGATTTGAAAGTCTATCAACAATCATACAATCTGGCTAAGGAGATATTTGAAATAACAAAAAATTTTCCAAAAGAAGAAAAATATTCGCTTACAGATCAATTGAGGAGGTCTTCTCGTAGTGTACCTGCGAATATTGCGGAAGCATGGTACAGAAGAAGATACCTAAAGGCATTTGTAAATAAACTTATTGAAGCTGCCGGCGAAGTTGGCGAAACTGAAGTTTGGCTTGATTTTGCGTGTGACCATAATTACATAAATAAGGAAATTCATAAAACTTTTGTTGCCCAATACAACGAGGTAGCAAGGATGTTATCAAGTATGATAAATGCACCCGGAAAATTCTGCCACTAAATATGCCCATTCTTAACCACCCACTCCTTACTATCTACTCCTTACTACCTACTACCTACTACATACTACCTACTAC
>JBBINQ010000031.1:18552-22129 GCA_037443805.1 Caldifarciminota bacterium
TACTACCTACTACATACTACCTACTACCTACTACATACTACATACTACTTACTGCTACCTATGTTCATATCACCTTTTTATATGAAGTATAACGCCGGCAAGCGCGTCTCCATCATAGAGGGCATCTTTGCCCAGTTTCACATCACCCTGACCAGTGGTATGTTCCTTACCTCTTTTGCCTTGTTTTTAAATGCAAATCCTTTTCAGATGGGTGTGCTCGCATCAATTCCTTCAATCCTTGCGGGTGTGGGCTTTTTCTCTGCTTATATTGCCAATATCATTGGTAAACGGAAATCACCCTGTTTGTGGACCGCAGCCATTGGCAGGGGTCTTTTCATATTTTTTATCATCGGGCTCATTTTCAATATCCGTATCAGTATTAGTTTCTTTTTTGTTGTCATCTTCTTTTTCAATCTATTGCTAAATTTTGCGGGCAATCTCTGGACCTCCTGGATGAGTGATTTAATACCACGAGAAGAGAGGGGAAGGTATTTTGGAATAAGAAATACCATTATCAGTGGCATCGCAATGATAATAAATTATCTTGGTGGTAAGGTTCTTGATGCCTATGCACCACACCAGGCATTTATTATAATCTTCTCCACTGCGGTCCTGTTTTCTACCCTTGCGGGTATAACAATTTCATTCCAGCCCGAACCTAAATTTGACAAAAAAGTAATCCATTTCAAGGATGTCTTTCTAAAACCACTAAAGGACCAGAATTTTGTAGCATTGATAAAATTTGTATCATTCTGGTATCTTTTTGCAGGTATTGCTGCACCATTCTGGGTTGTGCATATGATACAGAACTTGAAGATGGCATATTCTACAATTGCCATATACGGCATCATTGCTGGTATAGCAAGTCTTGTTTTTCAAATTGTCTGGGGCAGGATGATTGACCGCGTAAAATCAAAGCCCATACTGGCAATAAATTTTGTGGGTATCATATTTTTGCCTTTGATCTGGCTCTTTGCAAAACCTGATTTTATACTGCCCATCTGGATTGACGCCTTTTTCAGTGGCACATTCTGGTGTGGCATCAACCTGAGCCTCTTCAATATCCTTTTGAGCCTGACTGAAGAGAAAGAATTGAAAGAGGCATATTTTGCTGTATTCTCAACCATCACTGGTATTTGCGGGTTTCTCTCTTCGCTTCTGGGCGGATTCATTGCCCAGTTATTAGTGAATTTTAAATTCAATTTTTTGGGTCAGACATTTGTAAACTTTCATATACTATTTATCGGCACATCATTATTCAGATTTATCAGCCTTTTTCTTTTAAGAAAAGTAAAAGAAAAAGAAGCATATCCCACACTCCAGGTTCTACAACTCATTGGCGATTATGCTGCACGACGCCTGAACGAGCACAAAGACCTATTATTGAACACCCTCCGTTTCACAAAATAGACCATCCATTTACCTTTTAGGCATTTAGGCATTTAGGCATTTAGGTGTTTAGGCATTTAGGCATTTTAACTTCATTGGACGGTGCCTCGGAGCATCGGTGCCTCGGAGGAACAGAGGGTCGGTGCCTCGGAGCCTCGGTGCCTCGGAGGAACGGAACTACCTACTACTTACTACATACTACCTACTACCTACTACATACTACCTACTACCTACTCTCTACCCATCCCCATATTCCCCTTCTCGCCTTCTTGAGCCTTTTCTTCTTGACAATTCCCTTATCCTGCATAGACTTACAGGTATGAAGATAGACATTGGCATCTATTATGGTCCAATTGATCTGCTCGTGTACCTCGTGCGTAAAAAAGAAGTGGACATCTTTGATATTCCCATTGCCCAGGTTGCTGAAGAGTATCTTGATTATATTCAAAAGATTGAAAGAAAGGACCTTGAAGATGCCGCAGACTTTCTTCTGATGGCAGCAATCTTAATTAGATTAAAAATCCGTTCGCTTTTGCCGCGCACACCTGCTGATGAAGAAGAGGTAAAACCGATTACCTTAATGCAGATTGTTGAGGAGTTCAAAAAATACAAAGAGATTGCCCGTGCGTTCAGCACAATGGAGGAAGAATCACATAGACAATTTCCAAGATTTTCTAAGGTTGAACCGTCAGTCGTGCTTGAAGAAGGCAATCTGACAAGCTTAATCCTTGCCTTCCGTAGTTTTCAACCTACTGAAAAAGAGTCGGTATTCATAAAAAGACAATTGATTCCTATTGAAAAGGTGATTGAGGACTTGCGACAGGAACTTGAAAACAAAAAACAGTTAAATTTTCTGCAATTTTTAAAGGAAAAACAGAATACCTCAGTTGCAGTTTCATATTTTTTCGGAATGCTACAGATTGTGAAAGAAGGATTGGCAAAGGTTGAACAAAATGAAACCTTTGGTGAAATATATCTTTACAAATAATTGTTTGGATTTGGCATTTGTTTGGAGTTTGGTGCTTGGATTTTGGGATTTAAAGATATAAAATATGCTTTTAATTTTATGTCTTATAAGTTATGCACCTGAGGATTCCAATTGCCAGAACCTGCTTGACAAACAGATTGCCCATTATTTTCATTCCTGGGAAACAGCATTTGACTCTACTGCAAATGGATTGCGCACAAGTCAGGGCTGTCTTGATATATTAAATTGGTATATTGACCTTGAACTCCGTTATGAAGCATACCTTTCAAAAATTTTGGGCATCCGTTATCAGAATCATTATCTTGGCGATTATAACGAACATATCTCAAACCATTATTTCCAGCCATTCTTTCAATTAAAAGAGAATAAGAGGCTTTATTTTTCAATTACCACACATTACTACAAAGGAGAAGATGAGATTGGCATTGGTTATTTTTATGGCAGAAATTACTTGAACTACTGGGAAACATTCTTGTCTGTGGAAAATTTTGATAGAAATTTTTCCCTGCAGGATATGGAACCGGGCAGGGAAAAGAAAATCTATAAAGACTTCAATTACCCGGTTAAATTAAAGACCACAATCAACAAAAACTGGAGAACAGGAAGGATGCGAGTTGAACTCTTACTTGGTAAGAAATACATTCTTGAATCTACTGATGAACCTCCAACATTCAGAGAGCAGGGTTATATACATTCTTTTTATATTCGTTTTTATCAGGATATAAACAGATTCCGTATTGGTCTGCTCAATACACTAAAATATTCAGAGAAGTCAATCAATGATTACTCAAGTTATTTTCAGGAAAAAATTTTTGATGACTACCCAGAGATTCAATTTGCATACCGCATAAATGAAAAGTGGTTTCCCAATCTTTATTTGAACTATAATTACAAGACTGAAGATGATACACTCTTTTATGAGCGTAATGTGTCTGCATATTTAGTTGACCTTGAGTATTACCCGGGTGGTAATTTTGTGTGGCATTTTGGAACCCAGCGCCAATTTTATTCAAATAATCAGGGTGAAAAATTTAAAGAGCGTCGTATAAATGTGGGTCTGGAATACCGTTATAAAAATATCTGGTTCTATCTGGTTGAGGCAATGGAAGGAGACTTTCCCACACCAAAATATCTACACAACCACACCTATCTTCAATTAATGCTAAGATTCTAATAAAATTCTATTATTTTTAGGCATTT
>JBBINQ010000031.1:22229-26824 GCA_037443805.1 Caldifarciminota bacterium
CTTGACAACTCCCAATCTTTATATATACTATCTCTATGTATATATTACTGTTATTTTTTGTTGCTACTATTGATACGACTTCATACCGTATTGAACCGGGTGATGTGCTTGAGATTGTCATCCTTGGTGAAGAAGAACTCTCACGCGATTTGCTCGTAATGCACAACGGCAATATCACATTTCCCCTGATCGGTGATATAAAGGTTGCTGGTCTCACGACCAGTGAAGTAACAGATACCCTGACAGATAAATTAAAAAAATATTTTGTTCAGCCCCTTGTATCAGTGATACTCAAAGGTCCAACCATCTCTGCGATTGCTGTCTATGGCGAGGTGCTCAGGCCCGGCACAGTAGAATATCAGCGTGGTCTGCGTTTGAGCGATTATGTTGCCCTTGCTGGTGGTCCAACTGACCGTGCCAATCTAAAAAAAGTAAAGGTGGTGCGTAATACTGCAGAAGGCGTCAAGGTCTATACAGTGAATCTCGGTGCAATTCTGAAAAAAGGTATTGAAAAAGACAATTTTGAACTCAAGGCAGGGGACTGGGTCTATATTGGCAGAAGGTTTACCATTAATTGGACCAATGTATTGCAGTTTGCCACGCTCACCCTGTCTGCGATAAACCTTTATATTGCAATAACCAAATAGTCTATGGCTAATAATAACGAAAAGATTCCAGTAGAATATTTGATGGAGCAGGAAAAGCCATTGAACCTGCAGGACCTATGGGTAAAGTTCTTGAGGCGTCGCAGACTATTCTTTACCTTTGCAATCCCGGTATTCTTTGCGATTCTAATCTTTAGAATATCAAAACCATACACCCCTATATATCTTGCAAGTTTTGATGTGGGTGTGGCTGAGAACCGTCCGGTTGAAGGATTTTTCAGTGGAATGTCAGAGGCACCCACGACCCAGATTGGCACAGTAACCCAGCGTCTTATTGCCAACCTTTTGAGTGTGAAGATTGCAGAAAAGGTTGTTGATACACTCGGTCTTTATACATTTTTAAAGAATGGCAACACAGATATAATTATCAATACCCGTTTAAAATCTGATTTTCAGGAACAATTAGGACCATATAGTCTCAAGATTTTTGAAAACGGTTACGCCTTAAAAATGGATGGTGAAATTATACAAAAGGGTTTTGGTGAGTATCTGAATCTTGGACCCCTTGAGTTCACTATTGACCAGAACCAGCATTTAATAACAGGTAAGGTCTATTCAATTACATTCTATCCCCGTAGTAAAATGGCACTGGCACTGCGCAACTCCATCTCTGTGAAGGTGCTTGAGGCAGACAAAGTAGAGAGGGCAGGTGACCGTTCAGGTGTGCCGGTCTCGGGTGAAGGCGCAGCAAAGAAAATGGTGACAGCAAAGACCATATTTCCGGGAATGAATATCATCGGCATTCTGCGCATTGAACTCTACTGGGGAAATAAGGAACAGGCTTTGCGCATTACACGGGCTTTTTCTAATATTCTTTTAAAAGAAAATATTGAAGAGAAAAGTCTGCAATATATCCAGTCCAGAAATTTTATTGAATCACAATTAGCATTGTATCAGGAAAAACTGAATGAACTTGAAGAGAAGATAAAATTATTTAAAGAGAATAAAAAGATAGCAGACTTAAAGGCATCAACACAGGCATTGATAAACCAGGTCTCTACATTAGAATCCCGTAAAAATCAACTTGAAATTGAAGAAAAGATTCTTAATGATATTAATAAATATCTTTTACTTGATACCCTGAATCAGACTGCCTCTTTAAACATTGCAACGACAATGATTTCTGACCAGGGCATACAGCAATTATATAATCAGTTAATACAGGCAGATGCAGAATTAAAGGGTGTATTAAAAGAGTATTCTACAAAACACCCAAAGTATGCTGAAATTAAAGCGAAATTTGATGGATTTAAAGAACAACTTAAAGATGAAATTTCAAAAAGGGTCAATACAATTAAGACCGATATACAGGGTGTTTCAAACCAGATTCGGAATCTACAATTGAAATTAGAAATCATTCCAGCCGATGAAATAAGTCTTGCAAGACTGGAGCGTGATAGAGAAACCGCAGAGAAGTTATATACCTTCTTTTCTGAGAAACTTGAAGAGACCAGGGTTCAGGAGGCTGGAGTAACCTCAGATATTAAGATTATCAATCCACCATTCGTTTTAAACAGTCCTGTAAATCCGCGTCGCACCTCGCTTACATTATTCTTGTCGCTCTTTTTTGCAGTTCTGGTCGGAACCGCTGTGGTATTCATTGCCGAATATTTTGACAATACTGTTAAAGACCCGGAAACAGTAAAAGAAAAATTAAATCTCTCCATATATGGCACAATCCCTGCATTATTGAATGCAGAAGAGAAGAAATTAAAGCCCGGATTAAATATAGATTATGTTAAATATATTTTATTGAACGGTATAGGTTTCAAGAATTCTCATCATAAGCATTCTGAGTTGAAACTCGTTAAAGACCGCTCAAGTGCTGAATTTGAGGCATTCCGTAAACTCTCTGTGCACCTTGAATTTGCCCATCCAGAAAAGGTCTATAAAACACTGTATATTACATCACCAGGTCCTGAAGATGGTAAGACATTTATCACTTTAAATCTCGGTTATGTAATTGCGACAAAAGGTAAGAAGGTGCTATTGATTGATACTGACTTCCGCAAAAAGAGGGGGCACCTCACAGATGTCATAAAAATGAAAAAGGCAAAGGGTATCTTTGATGTGCTTATTGGTGAAGCATCTCTTGAATCAACAATCGTTCCCTATAATCAGACAGATATACACGCAGAGACAGACCAGGATGAAACATCCAGCATCCAGAATCCAGTATCAAGTATCAAGGACAAAGACCAGTCCCTCTTTTTCCTACCCATTGGCAATGTGCCGGCAAATCCATTTATCTTTCTTGAATCTGAGCGTATGCATTCAATGCTTGAACAATTAAAAACACAGTATGACTATGTGCTCATTGATGGTTTGCCCATTCTCTTATTTGCTGATGCCACATACCTTGCGCGTTACTGCGATGGAGTATTGATGACCGCAATGTATAGCAAAACAAATTTAAAAGAACTGGAAAATAGTAAAGAGATATTAGAATCTGCGCGGGCAGACATAGTTGGGCTGGTGATAAATAATGCGCCACCAAGGTCAGGCAGTTATTATTATCACTACTATTATAAATACTATTCAAAGTATTACAAAAAAGCATAGAACAGAGGAGGAGATAAGGTGAGCGGTATTTCCCCTGTTGTAGTTACCCAATTTATTGGGCAGTTCCACCCTATTGTAGTTGCCCAATTTATTGGGCATAATTAAAAGGAGGCATTATGTATATTCCACAATATACCATTCTTTGTAAAAAGAGAGTATTTACTCTCCTTATAATCTCATTAATCTCTGCAACCCTTACACTCATTTCCTGTGCCATATTTACTGGCACATCAGGGCTTGTAGAGGTCGGTGCAATTTATGGTTTTGTAACTGACCAGGAATACACGCCAATTGAAGGTGTAGAGATTACAATTGCGGGTGAAGTTCAGGTGCTCGGCATCACAAATTCAGCAGGTTATTACATCATTTCTGATTTAGCACCGGGTGATTATAATTTAATCTTTTCCCGTCCTGGTTTTGAGCCAAAGAGTGTTTCCTGTAATATAAAGGCAGGCGAAAAGATTGAACTTGACCAGATATTGAATAGGGCAGAGGCAAAAAAAGGCATTATTCGTGGTATTGTTCTTGACTATCTTACAAATGAACCTCTGGTTGCCCAGATAACCATCATAGAATTGAATCGCACAGTATCTTCAGATAACAAAGGCAATTTTGAATTCACAGATGTTCCAGCTGGTAAGTATCTTTTAAAGGTCCAAGCACTGGAATATGTGACATCCCAGACCGATGCCACAGTTACATCAGATAAACCATCAGAGCAGATTATCCGCATCTTTCGTGAAGGTTCTATTATCGTGCTTGAGGGTGTTGAATTTGAATTTAACAGTGCAAAATTAAAACCTGAATCATATCCCATTCTTGATGATGCGGCAATGATTCTGACCAAGCATCCAGAAATAGATGTAGAAATCCAGGGACATACAGACAATATTGGTTCAGATGCATACAACAAAAAACTCTCCCAGAAAAGGGCAGAGGCAGTGCGCGATTATCTCATTGATAAACATATGATTGAGCCAGTGCGGCTCATACCTATTGGCTATGGTGAATCCTGTCCAGTCGCAGATAATGCTACAGAACAGGGCAGACAAAAGAATCGCCGTGTAGAATTCTTTATCCTGGAACACAAATCTGAAGAATAAAATTTTTAAATTTAAATGCACTTAACGACTTGTATTATACCATTTAGAAACAGTGAGGGAAAAGACCAAAAAGATGCAGTATCGCTTTGCTTGCAGTATCGTCTGCGGCTCGCTAAAGGAAAAATAGAGGGGCGATGAAACAAGATGAACTAAAAAGACTTAACAGACCAGTTAATCCAATTGCTCTAAAAGGAATGAGCGCAAATGGTCAATAAATATCAAGCCCTTGATGTTTATAAACTGGCAATAAACACTGCAATGGAGA
>JBBINQ010000032.1:0-22426 GCA_037443805.1 Caldifarciminota bacterium
TAAAATTATTTTTTGTTTTAACGGAAAGAGGATAGGTTGAAATGCTATGAAATGTTTTACCGGTGAGATGATAAGGAATCAGAAATAGTCTGGAAAAGTTCTTGAGGGACTTGATAACCGAGTGCTTTATATTTTAACAGGTCTTGCAAAGCCAGGTCAAAATTTTTATTCAAAAGATAGGCAAGCGCACGATTGTAGTATGTATCAACATAATTGGAATCAATACTAAGAACCTTAGTGAAGTCGGTTATTGCTTTATCCAATCTGCCAATCGTTGCATAGGCATTACCGCGATTATTATAAGCTTTTGGTTCTTCTGGTTTCAATGCTATTGCCTGGTCAAAATCAGCAATTGCCAGGTCATATTTATTTTCGTAACAATAGAGGATACCACGACTGTTATATAATTCAGCATTGTAGGGATTGAATTTTATTGCCTTTGAAAAGTCTGCAATTGCCTCCTGATATTTTTTTAAACGGGTATAAATACTGGCACGAATGGTGTATGCATCTATTAAAAATGGATTGAGCCTGATTGCCATAAGGAGGTCTCTGAGCGCCAGTTCTAATCTATTTTGAGAGAGATAACAGCGTCCGCGATTCAGGTATGGCTCTGGGTAATCAGGTTTGAGTTTTATTGCCTGATTAAAATCAATGATTGCCTGTTCATAATTCATTATTGAAAGGAACAAAAGTCCTCTATTGTTAAATGTTTCTACAAGGTTTGGATTTAGAGTAAGGGATTGGTTCAAGTCACGCAGGGCAAGCTCATATTGTCTATTCTGGGCATAAAGTATGCCGCGATTATTATATGGTTTTGCCAGATTGGGATACTGTTTTATTACATCACTCCAGAGAGTTATCCCGTCCTTCCAGACCTTGCATCTATTGGCAGAAAGAAACGAAAAGCAGGAGATGATAAAGACCATAATTACGATAAAAAATATTTTTAATATTTTTTGCGATTTTATATACAGGATTAACCAGGCTTCAGCAAAAATATAGAATATACCAATTAATGGGATATATGTATAGCGGTCTGCTATTGATTGCCCGATTGGAATTAATTGTATCACAGGTAATATCGCAAACGAAAAAAATAGACTGGCAAAGATGACTTTGTGTGTAGTCCTTTTGTATATAACAATCAATATTACCAGCCCCAAAAATATTAATGGTGCAAACAGGAAAATTTTTGATTGCCATTGGTAAATTGTTGCGGGAGATGGATACAAACAGGAAAGTTTAATGGGTAAAATTGTTTTAAAAAGGTAAAAAATAATGATGCGCAGGGCAATTGTTATATTGCTCGGTAGAGAGCGCAAAAAATCAGCAGGCACTGCACTGACTGAGCGTTGTCCAATAAATGAAAGGATTGTGAAGATTAGAGAAAGTAGAAAAAAAGGAATTTTTTTTAATACCATATTTTTATCTAATCTTTTTGTATAAAAATAATCAATCAACAATAATATAAAGGGTAGAGAAATTGCTGAGGGTTTTGAAAGGAGTGAAAGGATAAAGGAGAGCAGACTCAGAAAATAAAATTTATTTGTTTTTTTATGGAGATAATAAATATAAAAAATGGTTGATGTCAGAAAAAATAGTGCGTATAACATATCCTTGCGCTCTGTAATCCATGCGACAGATTCAACATGTAATGGATGGATTCCAAAGAATAAGCCCGTAATCATTGCTATTGGAATATTTTTTGTTAATAAAAATATAAACCAGAAGACCAAAAGACTGTTGATTATATGAATAATAAGGTTGGTTAAATGATATGCACTGGCATTGTTTTGTGAAAAATGGTAATTTATTGCAAAAGAGATAATGGTTAGCGGGATATATCCGCCATAATAAAATGAACTAAAAATGGTTGCTATATTTTTGGGCGATAATGAGCGGATATGAATATTATTTATGACATATACATCATCATCCCAATTTGTGAAATCATTATTTATACAAGGTGAAAGGCTGAAAAAAGTTATTGTAATGATAACAACAATACCAATGTATATATTTATTTTATTTGAAGATAATAGCTTCGCCATCTATTTTAAAAATTATATTTACAGATGGTGTTATGTCAAGAAAGGTGTGTGGATTAAATGTTCAACAAAAAAATCAGTAATTTTTATTTTTTCTGCAATAGTTCAAGCAGGGTTCTCAGGTCATTGGTAAGTGATTCAGTAAATTTTATATCATCGGTTACATTGCTTGTGCGCGAACCTAATTCTGTCCCTGTTTTTACATCCATTAATTTCATTGTATAATCAATTTTATTACTGGTTTTGCTCACTTTACCAATAAAGATATAATCGCAGAGCGCAGCTTTACCAGTTCTAATTGCCTGATTTTCGTCAAGTTTTTTGTAATCCCATTGCTGTTCTTTTAGTTTTGTCATTATTTCAGCTTTGCTGGTGATTTTAAAGGCAGTAGTATACTGACTCAATGCTTTATAAAGTTCATCCTGACATTTCTCACCGAGGTTTTCATTTAATGCTTCGTTGTTTTCTTCGCGGAAAGGTATAATGCCAATATATTTTTTGGTTTCTGTGGGAACAATTGTTGCTACACCATACTCACGATTCAATTCATTTATCACAAGTTCAGTAAGGTTAAGTTCGGATGAGGCATAGAAAATATCTTCGGAAAGGTCAAGTACCATTGAGAATCCTTCTTGCTGGGCAATCTTGGCAATTGCTTCATTTATTTTTTTCAAAAGCGGTGCCATCAATTCATCATTCTTCTGTTCAATCTTTCCCCCGGGACCAAAAACATCCTGGAGGTATTGATTGTAAATCCGTGTGTTGGTTTCAATCTCATCAAGTTTTTTAAGGCGTGCCTCTTCACTCAACATCAATTTCTGCGCATCAAGTTCATTCTTTAGGGTTTGTATATTCAATTGTAATTTTGCTGCTGAATCCCGGCAGGCGTTTACAAATTCATTAAATTGTTCATTGGCAGTCGCAGTCGCCTGATACTGTGCAAAAATTTGGGATGATTCTACAAACCCTATCTTTTGCTCTTTGGCAATAACCAGTAACGGTATTAATAAACTTAAAATGATAATTTTATGAATTTTCATTCTTTATACCTCCTGTTTTCCTGTGCAAGGACATTATTAAAACATTCCAAATGGATTTATCTGGAAGTGTGGTTCAAAACCAGGTTGTGCCCGGTCAAATCCATAGCCAAGGTCAAAACCGAGTACTCCCATCATTGGAATTTCTACCCTGATGCCAATTCCTGCACCCCGTTTCAGGTCATAAAGATTGATATCTTTATATGAAGCAAAGGCATTACCCATATCATAAAATACAAGGAAGGCAAAACTCTGTGACAATTTTAATTTAAGTTCCAGATTATTAATGAATAAGGCATTTCCACCAACTGCCTTCCCATTTTCAAAAGGGGTGAGAGAACGGTCTGAATAACCTCGCACACCATCTTCACCAGTGCCACCAGCATAAAATCTTTTGTAGTATGGAACTTCACTTGAACTCGTGACGATGCCAGCACGGAACCTTGTCATAAGCACAAATTTCCAGTAGACAGGAAAATATGACCGTGTTTCAAAGGTAAATCTGTTATAATCAATATTGGCAAATATCCATGGTTTGGCAATCTCGCTCTGCAATGATATATATGAACCACTTGATGGATTAAAGATAAAATCTCTTGTATCGCGGATTATTCCAAAGTTATTTGCTAAAGTCCATTTAGGGATTGTATCATTTCTTAAATCATAACCAGTAGTGGGGTTATACTCTTTTGCGATATCCAGAATCTGCGTTCTTTCTACCCTGAATGTATAGTTAAATCTTGTATAATCAAGAAAGAATGGAAATGAAAAATTTGTAGCACCACCAATATCCCTTTTTGTATAAAAATCCCAGCGTCGATTAGTATAATAGAGATCAAAACCGGCAGTGGTTCTTGTATCAAAAAGCCAGGGCTCGGTAAAACCTAATTGAACATTGGTCAATCTTCCACCAATTTCAAACTTTGTATATATCCTTTGTCCCCTGCCAAAAATATTGGGATGGCTCAATTCAACATAACCAGTCAATTTATCCTGTGCTGAATACGCCATACCTGCGCCAATTGAACCCACCCCTTCTTTTTCTTTAACCCGATAGGTTAAATCTATATTTCCGCTATCATCCGGTGTTCCGGTTTCGGGCATGATATCTTCAAAAAAACCGAGATTAAATATTTCACGCATACTACGAATTACCTGCGAGCGTCTGAATCTTGTGCCAGGAAGGGTAACAATTTCCCGACGGATAACCTTTTCCCGTGTGCGGTAATTGCCTGCAATATTTATACGGTTAATATTGGCAGGGCGCGATTCTGTGATCTGGTATTCAATATCAATAAAACTATCCCTGATTGTCTCAATTGGGACAATAGCACAATATATATATCCTTCATCTGCATAAATTTCGTAAAATTTCTGCAGGCTATTCTGTGCTTTTGTCAGATTAAATATCTCATTTGTTTTCAGCTTTAAATTCCTCTCTAACTGGTCGCTACTAAAAAGATTATTGCCAGAAAATTTAATGTTGCCTGTATAATAGCGCTGGTTTTCAGTGATACTGATTGTTATGGTCAATTTACCATCTGAGACATTGATTTCAGGCTCCTCTACAACTACATCAAGAAATCCATTTTCCCGGTAAAAGTTTTTTATCCGTTCAACATCTTCCTTGAGTTTTACCCGGTCAAGTTTCCCGCTTCGTAAGAATCCTTTTTCGCGGTTTTGCATTTTCCGTTTTATTGCACCATCAGTGAGTGCGTAATTGCCTTCAATTTTGATCCTGCTTATGCGCAGGGGCGAACCTTCATTAATAAGAAAATATAGTTTTACACGGTTCAGTGTGTCTGGAACGAGGCTATCACTAACTGTGGTATTGTAGTAATTCTTTTCATTATAGTGGTCAATTATTTTTACCCGAGCATCAAAGATTGCCTTTTTTGTTAAGACCTGTCCATCTTTCAGGTCAATCTTTTTTAGCAAATCGCCCTGCTTGACTTTTTTATTACCAATGAATTGTGGTTTTCCACTTAAAAACGGTGCTTCATCTACTGAGATATTAATAAATATTCCATCTGCGACAATTGATGTGTCAATGGCGATGTTGTTAAACAGGTGTAACCGATAAAGGTTATTTATTGCCTGTTTAATTGCTGATTCTTTGAATTGCTCGCCAATTTTCATCCCGCTTGTCTGGATGATTAATTCTTTATCTGTATACTTTGCATCAACAGTGATATTGGCAATGGTGTAGGTAAAGAGAATAAAAATTATCATTTGGTTTTGAATTCCAGCCGGTCTCCAGAACGCACGAGTTTTATGTGTTTACCCTCTTTGATATTACCTTTGAGTATCTCTTCTGAAAGTGGGTCTTCAATGAGCCTTCTTATGGTCCGCTTGATAGGCCTGGCTCCAAATTGCGGGTCAAAGCCTTCTTCTACAAGCAAGTCCTTGCCTGACTCATCTATCTCCAGCACCATCTTTTTGTCATCAAGCCTTTCTTCAAGTTCACCAATCAGGATATCTACAATCTTCTTCATATCTTCTTTTGTTAATGAGCGGAATACTACAATTTCATCAATCCGATTGAGAAATTCGGGATTAAATAATTTTTTTACTTCTTCTAATAACCGTTCTTTCATCTTTTCGTAAGACACAGACGCATCAACTTTTGCAAAACCAATGCCATCACTCCTTCTTATATCAGCGGTGCCAATATTGGAGGTCATTATTATCACAGTATTTTTAAAATCAACTTTTCTGCCGAACGAGTCAGTGAGCTGGCCATCTTCAAGAATTTGCAATAAGATATTGAAGACATCCGGATGTGCCTTTTCAATTTCATCGAGAAGAACCACTGAATACGGCTTGCGCCTGACCTTTTCGGTTAATTGACCACCCTCTTCATAACCTACATAACCCGGTGGTGCACCAATCAATCTTGAAACATTAAATTTTTCCATATACTCAGACATATCAAGGGTAATCAATGAATTTATGTCATTGAAAAGAAATTCAGCGAGCCGTCGCGCAAGCTCGGTCTTACCAACACCGGTGGGACCGAGAAATATGAAAGAACCAATGGGCCTCCGCGGGTCTTTTACGCCAGCCCGACTACGCCTGATTGCACGGGAAACAACTTTTATTGCTTCGTCCTGTCCAACAATCTTTTTATGTAATTCTTCTTCCATCTTCAATAAACGCTTTGATTCCTTCTCTTCAATCCGTGAAACCGGTATACCAGTCCAGCGCGATACTACAAAAGCAATATCCTCTTCGCAGACCACGGGTTTTGAGGTTTCCGAATATGAATCCTTGCGTTTTTTTATCTGTTCCTGGATTTTTATCTCTTCTTTGTGTAATTCTGCAGCCTCTTCATATTTTTGGTCTGCGACCATCTTATCCTTTTCCTTTTTTATTTCAAGTAGTTTGTTTTCCAGCTCAATTATTTTTGGGTCTTTGGCAATCTTTGACAATTTTACCTTTGCACCGGCTTCATCAATCACATCAATTGCTTTGTCCGGCAAAAATCTATCAGTAATGTATCGTTCAGAAAGATAGGCAGCAGCTTCCAGCGATTCATCAGAATATATTATTTGATGGTGTTTTTCATAATTTTCTTTTAGCCCCTTTAATATCCCGATTGTTTCCTGCACTGACGGTGGATTGACAATAATAGGCTGGAACCTTCTTTCCAGTGCGCCATTTTTTTCAATATATCTACGGTAATCCTCAAGTGTGGTTGCGCCAATACATTGGAGTTCGCCACGAGCGAGTGCGGGTTTGAGCATATTTGATGCATCTATGGCACCTTCTGCAGCGCCAGCACCAACAATAGTATGCAATTCATCAATGAATAATACAATATCCTTATTATTGGTGACTTCATTGATTACTGCTTTTAATCTTTCCTCAAATTGTCCACGGTATTTTGTGCCTGCCACAATTGATGCCATGTCCAGTGCAAGGACCCTTTTGTTCTTTAATGAATCGGGAACATTTCCCGCAACAATATCCTGAGCAAGACCTTCTACAATCGCAGTCTTTCCCACGCCTGCTTCGCCAATCAAGACCGGATTGTTCTTTTTTCGTCTTGAAAGGATTTGAATGACCCGTTCAATTTCATTTTCACGACCAATAATAGGGTCAAGTTTGCCTTCCCGTGCAAATTGGGTCAGGTCACGAGAAAATAATTCTAATGCTGAACCCCGTGGCTTACCTTTTGATTTTCCAGCAGCAACGCCTTCTGGTTTTAATAACTGGATAATCTCATTTTTTGCGATGTCATAATCAATGCCCATTGAAACGAGGATCTGAGCACCAATACTGCCTTCGGTTCTGATAATTCCTAAGAGGAGATGTTCAGTTCCAATATATGTATGGCCAAGATTTTTTGCCTCTTCCATTGCATAATTGAGGCAGACCCTTGCTTCATTACCCAATGTAACATCAATCTTACCACCTGACCCAATGGTGATAGAATTTTCAATTGCCTTGAGTAATTCATTCAGTTCAACACCTAAATTTATCAAAACCATTGCTCCAACACCTTCCCCT
This sequence comes from Caldifarciminota bacterium, assembly GCA_037443805.1. GTDB lineage: Bacteria > Hydrothermota > Tepidihabitantia > SM23-42 > JAOAFX01 > JAOAFX01. The sequence continues at coordinate 7,601 of JBBINQ010000032.1, forward strand.
TCTTTTATCATGGCAAGAAGCAGATGCTCGGTTCCAATAAAATTGTGTCTGAACCTTATCGCCTCTTCGCGAGCAATGTGTAAGATTTTTCTAACTCTTTCAGTAAATCGTTCCTGCAAAGAAACCTCCTTGAAAGTTCCTAAAATTTAAGATTATTTTCGTTTTTTCCCTATTAACAATTATGTCCAATTTCATATATTACCATTTTACTTAAAAATCATATCCTGTCAAGAGTTAGACAAATTTCAGCAGAGAAAGTTTATATTGAATTGTATTGTAATTCTATATATAAAATTGAGCAAAGAAGTTGAAGAATGATTTTGGTCTATTTTTCAATTTTAAATGTAGTGGTTTTGCTTTATTATATATCTGCGCAATGGACTCTCCCACAAATTCTATATGTTCCTTTGTATAGACCCTGCGGGGAATTGCCAGTCTGAGTTCATTACCGAATACTCCAGTCCTTATCCCTTTTTCCAGATAAATCTGTGCTCCCAGGGCAAATGCAGAATACGGAAGAGTGGTCTTCGGTATTATCACAATACCATGGCCACCAAATGGTTTAAAAACATTTACCCCGCTGGCTTTTAGGATTTTGCCAAGATAATGGACCTTATCAATATGTGATTTAAGAAATTTCTCATCAATGGATTCTTCCAGTCCTATTGCCATTGCTGCAAGGTCCCTTGCTGCGAGTCCGCCTGAACTTGGATAGGATTCTTGTTCAATAATTTTTTCACGCAGACATTCATATATTTTTCTGTTCCTTAAACCGATAAATCCCCCAATATTTACAAGACAATCTTTTTTACTGCTCAAATAGAGAATATCACAATAACAGAACATTTCATGGCAGATACTCAGAATTGATTTTTTATAATTTGTATACTTTTTTATGAAAAATGCATTATCAGCAAATCTACTGGCATCAAAGATTAGCAAGATATCTTTCTGTTTAATAATCCGGTAAGTCTCTTTTATGTTTTCCAGTGAGACTGGTTGTCCTCCTTTTATATTATTGGTGAGGGTCATTATCACTGCTTTGAGATTTTTCTCTTTTTTTACTGCGGTTTTCAGTTTATCAAGATTTATATTGCCACAGAACAGAGGTTTTAATTCAGCAAAGTCAAGTGCCCGTGCGCCGATTCCCTCAAGGTTTGCCCGGGTTGTTTCAAAATGGGTGTTGGAGACTATCGTATCCCCTTTTTTAAAAAGTAATTTAAACAGGATATTTTCCGCAGTCCTTCCCTGATGCACTGGCTGGATAAAAGGGAAGCCTGTTATATTACGGGCGATCCTCAAAAAATCTTCACCTGCCTTCTGCCCGGAGAAATCTTCTTCTGCTTCAATCATTCTTGCCCATGCTCGTGCACTCATTGCACCAGTACCTGAATCTGATATCAAATCAATATCAACATATTGGGCAGGGATAAGAAATAGATTATAACCCGCCTGTTGCAGTATCTTTTTGCGCATTGTGCGTGTTGTCATTCTAATTGGTTCAATTACCTTGATGCGATAAGGCTCCATATGTTATCTTCCTTTCAGAATTGCCAATTTGTTTCTAATATTTTTATTCTGTGGCTCCAGACTGAGAACTTTTTGATACACCTCAATCGCTTTTTCAACTTCATTAAGTTTGACATAGACATCGCCCAAATGTTCAAGAATGACCGCATCTTCAATCAGTTCGCTCGCCCGTTTTAAATCGCTGAGTGCTGATTCATAGTCCCCTTTCTGGTAATAGACCCAGCCCCGGGAGTCTATAAAATAACCGTTGTTTGGCTCAATACTGAGAGCCCGTTCAATCAGGTTGAGGGCGTAATCAAGGCTTTCTGCCCTTTCGGCATAGGTATAACCTACATAGTTCAGGGCAGTAGCGTCTGTAGAATCAAATGAGATAATTTTTTGAAATGTGTTGAATGCTTCTTCTTTTTTTCCAATACGTTCACACAAATTTGCCAGGGCAGAGAGTCCAGGTAATGAAGAAGGATTTAGTTTCAGCGATTTTTTATAGAAGAAATAGGCATTGGCATAATCGTTTTCTATCTCTGATGTGGCACCAAGAAGGTAATAAATCTGCGACATATCTGCATTGCGATATGCTGCTTCGCTAAAATAATATTTCGCACTTTTATACTCTTTTTTATCAAGGGCAATAAATCCTGCATAGACCCAGAGTTCAATAAAATCAGGGTTTATTTTTATTGCTTCTTCAATTGCCCGTTGTGCCTCATCAAGATTTCTCTGCTCAAGATTGATACGGGCAATATAAAAGCGGGAATAGTCATCCTGTGGATTGAGTCCGGCACTGACCAGAAACTCATTCAAGGCATCATTAAGCATGCCCAATTTATATAATGCAAAACCAAGACTGCGGCGCACAAAAAAATCATAGTAATCTGTATTCAAAATCTCACGCGCAACCTTAATCATTTTTTCGTATTTTTCTGTATCACCATAAAGGTCAAGGAGCCTTTTCCTTAAATCCGTGGAATTATCGTATTGAGCAGCTCGCTCATAGTAATAGATTGCTGAATCTTTCACATTTAGAATATCAAATCCCGTGCCAACACCGAGCAACGCAGTATAATTTGTTGTGTCCAGCGCCAATGCCTTTTTGAAAAAATTTATTGCCTCTCCATGATTTTTTGATTTTCCGGCAATTGTGCCCAGGCGATTATAAATTTCAATATTTTTGAGGCTATCAGGAATTTCCAACAATACTTGCTTTGCCGTATTAAAATCGCCGAGCCCTTCATAAAGCAAGGACACAGTCTGGGCTATACCTGCGTCTCCTGGTTTGAGTTCCTTTATTTTTAAATAATAATTTATTGCATTTTTAAGGTCTCCACGGGCAATGTAGCCAGCCGCAACCATCCCATATAATTCAGTGCTATCCTTTACAAAATTTAGACCTTTTTTTGCATACTCAATTCCTTCATCAAATTTTCTAATTCTATAGCAGGCGTTTGCTAATGCGTAGTAAAGTTCTGAAGCAGTAGAATCTTTTTTTAATGCAGCAATGTAGTATTCTATTGCTTCAGCAATATTGCCTTCCATCTCCAGCTGACAACCAATGCTGAATAACTCATAAGAACTGCCTGAATGGTTGGCAGTGAAAAGATTGAAAATCAAAATTCCACAAATACTGAAAGTAGCCATAAGCCTCCTGGATTTTTTATTGGGTCATTATTATAAATGTTGTATTTCAACTCAAATCCAAATCTGCGGCCATTGTTTTTGTAAAATACCATTCCTTTTATTGCATGCTGATGGTATAATGTAGTATCGCCCTGGCAGATGCCAAGATCAGGATTAATGAGTGCACCAAAATTTTTTTTATCCCAGAATGTAAATTGTGCATCCAGTGTGAATTCATACTGATAATCAGCACCTGCATTTATGTCCCAGCCATGATATTTATTATGGGGATAATATTTAAAACCAAGTGCCCAGACAATTTTTTCTGACGAAATTCTTGCCCTTGATGGGTGGTAATCAGCACTGGCAATCAAAAACAAAATGCGATTAAAGACCGGAGTTCCTTCAACCTCATAATCAATATCATGCACACAATCATGAATAAATGAAAAACGGCTGAATAACTTTGCGAACTGGTATTCAAAACCAGCAATGACAAAATAATGAGAATAGCGTGGGTCAAGTGAAACACCACCCTTCTGCTCTGCCATATCAAGGTCATCACGATATTCCATGTAGAATGAAAATCTGTTGTGTCTTATCATGGTGCATCTTAATTGTGCTGATGCGTCCATATTGAATCTAATAGTATCACTGTTAAGATACTTACCCAAAAATACACCACCATTGAATTCCAATGGAAATTCCAATGCGATGGCAAAAACTGGAGCAATTATCAGTATAAGTTTATTGCGCATACAGGTCTGCTCCTTTTATTTTATTAATTTTCAAAAAGCAGAATTGCCCGGGTATTATGCGGCGCGAATTAATAATAACCTGCCCATCAATTTCAGGTGCAGAAAATTCTGTATGACCAATTATTTCTCTACCTCTGTGATGGATGAGTATCTTATAAGACTTGTTCAATCGTAATTTATTCTTTTTATTAATCAATGTCTGCTGTAGGTCTAAAATCCTTTTAAATCGCTCATTCACTATCTTCTGCGAAAGTGGTTTGAAAAAAGCGGCATCAGTTTTTGGTTCCTGAAAGTATCTGAAAGCTCCGAACCAATCAAAGTATCCCTTTTTAAGAAAATCATAAAGTTCATTGAATTCTTCTTCAGTCTCTGTGGGAAAACCTACCATGATACTTGTGCGCAGGGTTATTCCGTTTAATTTTTTTATAATTTCAATAATATCTTTTCTTGTAACACCGCGATTCATCAAGGCAAGTATCCGGTCGTTTATATGTTGAACTGGCATATCAAGATACTTGCAGACCTTTGGATTATTTTTAATCTCTGAGATTAGAGCAGATGTTATAGAACGGGGATGCGCATACAAAATCCTGAGCCATTCAATCCCTTTAATTTTTGACAGACCTTTTAATAATGGGACTAACATTGGTCTACCATAAATGTCCATTCCATATCTTGCAGTATCTTGAGCAATCAGGATGAGCTCTTTTATACCAAGTGTTGCCAGTGCTTCTGCTTCATTTATTAAATCTTCGTATCTGAAACTTTTGAATTCACCTTTTATCTGCGGGATTGTGCAATAAGAACAGTGATTAGAACAACCATCTGCAATTTTGAGATAGGCAAATCCGCTCGTGGTTATGAGTCGTGATTTAAATTTTATATTTCTTTTGATAATGGATTTGATCAGAGCACCTTTTTCTTTGAGAGTGAACCAGGCAGTAACATCAGGGAATTTTCTCATAAGTGATTCACCTGCGCGATTTACTGCACATCCATAAACATATACCTTTTTATGATTCTTTTGTTTTAAAATTCTTTTTATTTCTGCTTCGGTTTCTTTGAGAGCTGGTTTTATAAAGCCACAGGTATTGATAATAACCACATCGCTCTTATTTAGTGAATCGGTTATTGAAATACCAAATTTTTCAAGGATACCCATTATACCCTCAGAATCAACGAGGTTTTTAGGACAACCGAGTGATACAAAATAGACTTTAGTCAACTTTTATCAGTTTCACATCAGCACAGGCGATAATCTCATTTTTTAGGTCTTTTATTTCTGCCTGCGCAAATACTAATTTATATTTAACATTTACAACTCTACCGCGGGCAATATAATCTGTATCAGCATTCATTGGTTTTTTTATACGCATATTTAATTCAGCAGTCACAGCCTTGTGTCCTTTTTTGTAAGCAGCCCATACTGCCATTTCATCAAGGATGGTTGAGACAATGCCTCCGTGTATCACATTTTGATAGCCTTGGAAATCTTTGTTCAATTTTATTGGCGCAAGTACACCTTCATCAGTCTGGGTGATATCTAAATGCAAGCCTATGGCATTATCCCTGCCACAGGCAAAACAGCGGTTATCCATTAAAAAATTACTGCTCAATTATTTCAGTCCCTTTTGGTGGTTTGAATTCAAAGAGTTTTTTTGACAATTTTTTGTTCAACTGAATATTTTTAAAGATGAAACTATTTTCCGATTCTGTCTCATCAATAATGGTTATTCCTGTAATTTGATACTTTTGTTTATCAATTGTGACGACAATGCGCTGGTATATTTCGGTCTTCTCTATCGGCGTCAGAATTATCTCATAGTTTTTATCTATTTTTAATTCTGCGTTGAATCTCTCCTGATAGTTTTTAAGAAAGATATCAGGGTTGACTGCAAACGGCACCTGGGGTCCAAAGTGTTGTCTGATTGCCCTTTTTTTATCAGGGAGATAGAGCCACAAAGAGACGCTATCACCGACATAGAGCTGCTGGGGATTTTTCAACTCCATTCTGAAATAGTTTGGTTTAAGAAAATAGATACACCCTTCAAAGCTCTGGCAGGTGCCAGAGGTCTTTTCGCAAAATTGCTGAGTGAATTCAATGTAGAAACTATTCAGATTCTGGTAATTGGCGATAGTTTTATTGATGACACTATCAAGTTCCTGGGCAACACAGGTTTTTGACAGCAATAAAAAAGCGGCTAAGAGATTAACAGCGATTATTTTGTTTTTCATTTTTTGTCCTTTCATTCTTTAATTCTATTCATAAAATTTACAATGTCAAGGTAACGATATTGAAAAAGAATAGTTGACTAAATGGCGTCTCTGGATAGAATAAAAATATGAAGTACGAAGAGTATCATCTAACACAAAACATTTTTATTGTAACTCCGGAAATGGCTGAGAAACGATTGGATTATGTTATTGCCCTATTTAGTGATTTACCAAGGCACAAGGCACGACAGATTGTAGAACAGGGTATTGTGCTTGTGAATGATAAAAGGGTAACATTTCCCTCAAAAAAATTAAAAAAAGGTGACCGCATTGCAATAATTGACACAGGTTTGCAAATAAAGAATTTGCCAGAAGTGAAGATTTTATGGGAGGACGATTATGTGATGATTGTTAATAAGCCTGTTGGTCTACTGACCGAGAAGATAGGTTCAGAAAAAGGGATTGCAGTTACTGAAATTCTTGCCCGAAAAAATAAAAAAGTATATCCTGTGCACAGATTGGACCGTGAAACGAGCGGAGTTATAATCTTTGCAAAGACGATTATGGCAAGAGATTTTTTAGTTGAGGAGTTCAGGGCAGCAAAGGTAAATAAAACCTATATTGGTATTGTTGAGGGTATTTTAAAAAATAAAAAAGGGGTGTTGAAGGGGCGGATTAAAAAGAGTGGTGAATATGCAGATACCCATTATCAGGTCATTAAATCTTTTAAAAATGCAACGATGATAAAATTGATGCCGAGGACAGGTCGGACACATCAATTGAGATTACAACTTGCACAAATAGGGCATCCTATAATAGGAGATAAGCGATACTATAATATTAAAAAAACACGAATTTTATTCAATCGTCAGGCGCTCCATGCCTGGAAAATCAGTTTTTTACATCCGCAAATAAAAAGATGGGTGACATTTTCAGCACCCATCCCTGAAGATATTAAAAAGTTAATTAAAAGCCTGGAACATTAGAATTTTTTTCTTCCTGCTTCTTTTTTTCTTCTATATTCTTTCTGACAATCTCTTCTCTTCTTTTCTTGTCAGCAGCCTGTATCATCTGGACAATAATCCAGGCAACTATCACCACAATAATAAGAATTATTATTAGTTTCATAGTTATGCTCCTTTTATATTATTAAGTATAATAATAAATTCAACAATGTCAATACGCAACTGAACTGGAGTGAATCAGTTGGTATTGATAAAGTTTCCAGTATAAACCGCGCTTTTTAATAAGCGAATCCGGTGTTCCTTGTTCTATGATTTTTCCCTGATGAAGGACATAAACATAGTCACAAACTGCGAGGATGGACAATCTATGCGAGACAATAATCAGTGTTATATTATCCATCTTTGATATTTGTTCAATAAACCGTTTTTCTGTTTCCGCATCAAGGTTGCTTGTCGCATCATCAAGAATGAGTATACTTCCATTTTTCAAAAGTGCGCGGGCAATTGCAATTCTCTGTTTTTCGCCACCAGAGAGTTTTAAACCCCGCTCCCCGATTAACTCATCATATCCTTTTGGACAATTATCAATAAATTCTTTGAGCTGACAAATTTCAACTATTTTTTCCAGTCTTTGTTTTTCTGTTTCTCTGCCAAAGGTGATGTTGTTATAGATTGTATCTGAAAATAGAGATGGCTCCTGTGGCACATAAGAAAATAATTGCCGATATGTAGGAAGGTCAATCTCTTTAATACAAAGACCATTGAGATTTATGTTTCCGCAGGTTGGTTCGGCAGTTCTCATTATCAATTTCAAGAGTGTAGATTTACCTGAGCCGACTGTTCCAGCAATGCCAATCTTTTTGCCCAGCATAATTTTTATATTGATATTATTCAATACTGGTGGCGCATTCTTATCATACGCAAATGATAGCTCCTGGGTAAGAATAGAGTCACCTTTGAAATCTGTAATCTTGCCAGTATCGTTCACATCTGCCGGGTAGTTTTTTATTTCTTCCAGCCTTTTTACCTGAACCTCTGCGCGCTTTTTTATTACAAAGAAATTTGCAATGTCAATGATGGGATGGAGTAAGATCATAATGTATGCCATAAAGGCAACAAATTCGCCAATGGTCAATGAACCATTAAGAGTAAAGATTCCACCGCATAATAATACAAGCACAATGCCTATCTCTTCTATTGAAAAAAAGATGTTCTGGAGTAATGACTCAATCCGATAGACCTTTTTTGCAGCGTCAATTCGGGTGGTTAGCAATTTTTTAAATTCTTTTGCATTCTGTTCTTCCATTGTGTATGCCTTGACCAATCTAATACCGGTGAAGTTTGTTTGCAGGAGATTATGCACGAGTGATATTATCTCACGCCATCTTTTAAAATATTGATACACACGAGGGGCAAAGAAAGTAAATACAAATATCGCGGTAGACATTGGTAAGACAGCAATGAGCATTAAGCGCCAATCTATGCGGGAAAGAAAATAGATTGCAAAACATATTGTGAGTAATCCTTCAAGAGGCCTGAAGATTCCAGAACAGACAAACCAGGATAGTTCCCCCAGGTCCATATCCATCCTTTCCAGAATATCACCCGCAGGAAATTTATTGAAAAAAGAGTGTCCCTGCTTGAGAATGGTGTTGAAGATATTGTTCCTTTCCTTGAGATTGAATATTTCATTTGTCCTGCCCCGCGTATAAGGCAGAAATATACCTGCAGTAGAGCGCAGGATACCGATAATCCCAAGGAGTGCAATCGCTTTTAATAGCTGGGGTCTACTAAATTCGGTTTTAATACCATCAATAATATCTTTTAGAATATAGGGAAAGAGTAAGAGCAAAAACGTGTAGACAATTGTGAATGCGACAAGGAATATCAGTCTATTTGGTCTTTGTTTCCAGAATGTTATAATTGTCTTCATAATTTAACCTGTGCTTTCCTGGAGATATTGCAATTTATAGAATTTGTAGTAGAGTCCTTTTTTCTTGAGTAGTTCCTGATGATTTCCCTGTTCAACAAATTTGCCCTGATGGATAATGAGGATGCGGTCAGCAAGTCGCGTCGTGGTCAATCTGTGGGCAATTATAATCGCGGTGCGGTTCTTTAAGAGTTCCTTTATTCCTTCCTGGACCAGCCTTTCGCTTTCCGGGTCAACAGAAGAGGTCGCCTCATCAAGGATGATAATTTCTGGCTCAAAGACCAATGCCCGGGCAAAGGAAAGAAGTTGTCGCTCACCAAAGGACAGATTTATACCTTGCTCAATTATATCTGTATCATAACCTTTTGGCAGCATTAAAATCCGCTCGTGTAAACCAATCCTTTCAGTTGTAGCAAATATTTTTTGTTCAGAGATCTGGGTATTAAAGAGTCTCAAATTATCAATGATACTTCCGGGAAACAAAAAAACATCCTGGGGCACAAAGCCAATTTTTGCACGCAGCGCATAACGATTAATAGTGTTCAAATCAATATTATCAATTTTTATTGAACCATAATTTGGTTTGTAAAATTTCAATAGCAGGGCAATTATTGATGTTTTCCCGCCGCCGGTCTCTCCAACCAGGGCTATTTTTTCTCCTTTTTTAATCTCAAAATTTATATTTTCTAAAACCCAGTCATCTTTTTCATAAGCGAAAGTTATATTCTCAAATTTTATACTATGATTAAGTGCTTTATATTCTATTTCTTCAGTTTTTTCATACTCGGTCGGAAATGATAAAATATTAAAGATTCTCTCTGCTGCTGCAAAGGAACGTTCTAAAAGATTGATCTGGTCAGATAGACCACGCAAAGGTCCAAAGAATCTTGTAATATAACTGATAAATAAAAAGAGCGTGCCAATAGTGATAATACCTTTCAATGCCCAGATTCCACCAATACCAAGAATCAAAATAATGCCGATGATTTCACCAAAATCCACTAAAAACCAGATGCGATACCAGTATAACATAGATTTCATTTCCAGATTGAATTTTACTTTTCCCATCTGGTCAATTTTACCAAGGAAGTTTTTTTCCTGTAAGAAGACCTGAATTACAGGCAATCCCCTTAATGTTTCCATAATGAAACTATTTATTTCTGCAATTTTTCGCCGCAGTTCTATGTATATTGGCCGCACATTTCTTCCAAACCACCAGAATGCGTATAAAAAAATTGGGAGCATGGTCAAAATCAATAAATATAATTTATAATTGACACTAAGCATAACAACCGACATTCCCAATAGCAGGGCAAAATCCTGGGCGAGAACCACCGCGGTTGAAGAAAAGAGATTTTTGAGCGTTTCTGCATCACCTTCTACCCGCGTGATTAATCTTCCTACAGGATTCTTGTCAAAGAATGCAAGGGGAAGTGCAATTGTATGTTTAAATAAATCTGATTTCAAATCAGCGATTGCCCGTTCACCAATCATTGCAATCTCAATCTGCTGAAAATATCTGATAACGATAATAAGAACCTGAAGAATAAAATATAAAAATACAATTAAAACAAGACCCTGGAGATTTTTATTCGGGATTTCATAATCAATTGCGTGCTTGATAAAAACTGGTCCCAGAAGTGCCAGGACAGTAGAAAGTAATAATAATACTAACGCAATAAATATTCTTTTTATATAAGGTTTGAAATAGGGGAGGAGTTTTTTTATCAAACCAATATCCCGCTTCCCTTTTCCTGTTTCTTCTTCGGTTATAAATTCTTCTTCGTCATGCCACCACATAGCTACAATTATGCACAAAAGATTTATTGTGTCAAGGAATGTAATACCTGAGTCTTCTCTGCAATTATTATGTAGTAAGTAGTATGTGGTAGGTAGTAAGTAGCGTCCAGTTTCAACTGGACGAATAATCAAAGAGGGTTCCAGTAGAAAGTATCAAGGAAGCATTCATGCCCAACAACCATAGACCATTTCAGCAATAGTTTAGCCACTCTGAAATTGTAGTTGCTTGATTTATCAGCACCGAAAAGAGCCCAATGCTCCGTCCCGATGGGACGAGAATCCCTTCAGGAAATTGAGCAACTACATTGTAATTATTCTAAGGTTTTTAATCTATCTCAGGACAAATTTATTCTATCATAATAAGTTTTTTACAGAGCATTTCATTCCCATTTTGTAGAACAACAAAATAAACACCAGGAGCATCCGGGAATTCTATTTTTCTGCCATCTATTTGATATATATTGAGCACAGCATTCTGTGGGCTATATTTTATCTTTGCATTTTTAGTAAATGGATTGGGGATTTCAAGGGTCAATCGGCCATGCGGATGGGTAATGGTTTTGTTTTCTTTTATTCCGACGGGGTTCACTGTTCTGGAAAAGTAAGCATCTGGATTTGTTGAGCCATTTCTACAATCGCACCACAGGGCATATACATAATTCGTATCAACTGCACAGGCGAGATAATCGCCAATAAAAGTATTGGTGTAATATCTATTTTCAGTTACCCTTTGATTTGGTGCCCATGTTGCGCCCTGATCAGTCGAATAAGAGTAGTATAGTGCAACATAATATCTGCTACCACCGCGGGTATCATACCAGACTACATGAATGTTATCATTTGGGTCTATTGCCATAAATGGATAAAATTGTAGGGTTGTATCACCACTTGGTGTATCATTGATCTTTACGGGTGTTGACCATGTGACACCCTGATTAGTTGATTTTGAAAAAGACACATCTACCTGGCCACTACCAAAACGGGAATCAGCAAAGACCACATACAAAACATTCCTTGCATTATTTGATTTGAAACACGGGATATTATTGAGCCGATAGGGTGTTGAAGGTGGACTCCAGGGGCAGGTGATAATGGTTGCCTGTCCCAACCAGGTGGTGCCCATATTCGTTGAACGATTAAAACGCAGGTCTTGATAGCCCCAACCTACATAGAGCATTGAATCTGTGCCACGAATGCACATTGTCCCATTTCCACCAGTTCCGATCGTCACCGGTGACATCCAGTTCTGTCCGAGATTTGTAGACCTTTTAAAACGGAGAGCGCCTGTTCCGCCATAATCATACCATGATAAAAAGATATTATTATTATCAATGATTGCCCAGGGTTTGTCGTCCAGTGTATTGGGGGTACCTGGTGTAACACAATTCATTGGTCCCCATGATTGTCCCCAGTTGGTTGATTTGGCGAAATAAATATCACCAGTATAGTTGGAAGAATTGTAGGAAAGCCAAAAATAATAAATATGTCCTGAGTCGCTGATGGCAATACATGGGTCGCAATCTCCAGGATATGTTGGTTCAATCATCAATGTATCAGTGAAGAATGATGCGCCACCATTTGTTGAGCGCACAAATCCCACATGATAAGTTGTTTGTCTGCTGTCATTCCATCCTCCACAGACAAGGTTACCTCCAAAAACACCAATGGTTGTTTCGTTCTGATTGCCGGTCCCAGGGTCCTGGCTTACCTTAATATTTGTTGACCATGGTGGGTCAGCAAAGAGGAAAATAGTAATAAAGATTATTATAATTTTTTTCATTTCTCACCCCCGGTTTGGCTTAAGATTTTTTGAGTAATCGCATCTATTATTTGTTTTTCCATTGAACCATTTGAAGGAACGATAACCCATTCGTCTGGAATCAGAAGGAAGGCATTAGGAACACCATAGCGCTCAAAAACTGCGTCTATAAATAATTCACTTTTTTCGTTATCAATTTTCTTGATTTCAATTACCAAATGAAAACGAGCATTCTTCCAGCCAGGATTTTCATCCGGAAAGTTTTCAGTTATGTAGTGATTGAGTTCGCATACTGGAATGTCAATAAGAGCGGATTCAATCTTTCCGTCCGCGGATTTTGCAATGGATATTTCCATTTCAGTTAGGACTGATTGTGTAGTTTGGAGGACCTGTTCAACATTAGTATTTATTAGAGCGCTCATTGCAAACAATGTAAATAAAAGCATATCTACCTCCTCATGTGTAATTTTATATAAAAAATAAAGATTGTCAATAAACAAAAATGAGGCAACTACAATGTCTAGGTGAAAATGGATCTTTTTAACTGACCCCAATTGTAGTCGCCCGATTTATCGGGCATAGATTAAATTTTTCTGTTCAGATAAATAAAAAACCATACAGATTTTCGGACAGAGACGAGCCCTGCTTTAACAATTAAAAATTTAAATGCCAAATTTCTGTTGTAATGCTGAGAATGATTAAAACAAATTTTTTAAACCTTATTCGCCTCTTTTTCGTCAAAATAAACAGAAAGGGGGTTAAAATGCAATATCTCAGGGTTCTATTCTTAGTGCCACTGGTGATGGTAATGTTTATAAATTGTGGCAAGAATGACGAGGCAGAAGTACAGGCTTTTCTTGATAATTGCTGGTTTTTGGGTGGTGAAGTGCAGACATCAGATGATAGCACAAAAACACCTGCCTTGATAAGCGGACCGGGTCTCGCTACCGATACCTTTCCATTTTTTGTTAAATGGGTAAGGTTTATTGAACGGCCAGTGGACAGGCACTATGATATTGATGTGGTTGGTGATAGTGCATTTGTAACAATGACTGCATATTTACAGGGCACACCGCCTGATTATGGTTTCTTTGTAAGAAATGATACGACAAATCCATTATTAATACATAACCGTGCAATCACAGATAGTATTATTCGCAAGGCAAAGTGTTATCGTGATGATGCAGGATGGCATTTAGTAAGTATTACCGTTGCTGATATTTATACTGTTGGCACAACACATCCAGTAACAATCACTGAGGTTCGTGCGCGCGTTCCGAGCAGAAATTATGAATTTGTAGTAAATGACCCAAACAAGTATTTTGCTAAGGATGAATTGCCAATCTTCTATCCTGAAGATACAGTTGAGGTTACTGTTACCTGCAGTGCTGAAGGTGATTCAACCTGGGCATTCCTGCACCATGGTGCTGGCCATAGACCGGGCATAGGTCTAAAAAGGCACTGGCGCCAGCCATTCTATCGTGAAAATACAACCACCTTTACCCGCACCTGGATTATTGCCGATGATTCAGTGATAGTTACGCCTGCGGTTCGGCACAGTGCAGTGGATGTCATTGGCTGGGAGACACTATTTGGTGATTCTACTGCGACTTATTATTCCCGTGCCTGGGGCTTACCCTATATCATAAAGAATCCCAATGACACAATGCCTGGAGATGAAGAGCCGTAATAATTATTTTTATACTTCAAAAAAAGGGGCTTTTAGCCCCTTTTTTTGTTGCTTGATTAATTATATTTTTTGATTATAATACCTTATTATTTTTAAAAAGGAGGCATTATGAACTTACCTTTTGGTGAAATAAAAAATAATCTACTGATGATGAAATTTTCTACAGCAGATTATTCTATTGCTTCGGTTCTGGCCGCAGTGAAAATTCACCTTGATGTGATAGAAGAGATGGGTGTTATATTTCTGGGTGCCCAGACCGAAGTGATTGCTGGTCCTACGCCAGTATTCCAACCTGTCCCAGTTATTGCACAGTTTGAATATATTGGTAAGGGCAATGCAAAAGAAATACTTGAGAAGGTTTACAGACTTGTCTGGCAGGGAATAGTGAACTCATTCCCTGATGAGACCTGTTGGTCACAGGCAAAACAGGCATATTCTGATTTTATCTCTGCCCAGGCAGATTTATTAAGGGCAAGGATAGAAGCGACAAAGGAATAAAGATATAAATGCCTAAATACCTAAATTCCTAAAATGCCTAAATACCTGAAATGCCTAAATACCTAAAT
>JBBINQ010000032.1:22526-26383 GCA_037443805.1 Caldifarciminota bacterium
AAATGCCTAAATACCTAAATATATAAAGATATGATGTTGCTATTTTGCCTTATCTCATTGACTGCTGATTTACGCTGGACTGAAGTAGATGTTGCGCTCTGGAAAGACGGCAGGGCAGATTTTGTATATAAGGTGCGCTGGAATGTCATTTCTGGTTCAATGAGTGCCTTTTACCTTATGGGTCTTTCTGTAGAACCTTTTTTTGATTACGAAAATTCCTATGCCCTTGATGAATACAATAATAAATACCCAATTGACATTAAAGACCTTGGTAAAGGTAAATATGATATTGTTCTCAGCAATGGCAGGAGATACGGACCTGGCGAAATCACATTCATTATCCATTTTGGTGGTGATTTAGCACGGAGTAAAAATCTCGCCACTACCCAGAGTGAATTTGGCGAACTTGTGGTCCTGCACTGGGCACCACCACAATGGGATGAACCATTGGAACATTATACTGTTAATGTCTACTATCCGATTGAGGTTTCAGGAAAACAGGTAAATCCTGATGACTATGGCTTCCGCACTGAGAAATTTATGAACGAAAATTATCTATTGGATTATTTTGGACAGGAGTCTGAAGGAAAATACTACTTTACGGTTAGAATTCACAGGAACGATGTGTATACTATGGAAAAAATATTGATTCAGCAATACATTCCATCTGCATACTTTACTACTGAAAAATTTGGGAAGATTGAAATCAAACCAGAACGAAAAAAGAAATTTTTCATTCCCTATGAATTAATTTATATAATATTTTCTATTATTCCCTATCTATTCTATTCAAACAAGAAAGCGCAAAAAATAAAGGGATTGTACAGTGATGTTCAGGCTCTGCAATGGCTCAGGCAGGACTGGGTGCCACCAAAGATTGAAGTGGCAACATTTCGTAAGTCAGGCAAAGTAGCAAAACTTGATCTGATTGAGGCAGCAATACTCCTTGATTATCCCGTGAATAAAGTTTTCACAATCATTGCTGAAAAGTTACAAAAGAATGGGGTTTTACAGATTTTGAATTACAATCCAATTAAACTTTCAATACTACAGCGACCTCCGGGATTAAATTATTATGAAACAATGTTTCTTGATGCAATAAATACTGATGGAACTATTAATGAAGCAGGTTTAGAGGCACTAATTATGCAAATCATTGAAAATATTTCTGCGAAGGCTTGGGATTGTGACCTTGAGGCAACCAAGGCATATTATACAGAAAAGATTGGCTCTCCAGATGTTGAGGAACCAATTGATGAGAACTATAATGATATGTCATACTATTATTATCTCAGGCAACGCCCATTTGACCGGGAAGATTATTATAAAGAGATGGAGGAGGGCTTTGTGATATATGGCGAACCAATAAAAAATTATTCTGCATTTGTTCATTCTGATGCCTGCCATAGTGCCTGTTATGTCCACACTGCCTGCCATGATGCCTGCCATTCAGCGTGCCATTCAGCCTGTCATTCAGCCTGTCATAGTGCGTGCCATTCAGCCTGTCACTCTGCGTGTGTGAGCGGAGGAGCAAGGTAAATGATAAAATACCTAAAATCCAAAATACCGAAATACCTGAAGAGAAAAATGAAATTCCAAATTCCAATCCGCCACAATGCCTGGCGGACCAAATCTCAAACTTCAAATGAACAATTAACCTATGATTTACAATGGGTAGATAGGTTCATCAAACAAATAAAGCCTTATGTTTATGTGCGTGAAATGGACAGTCTGTTGATGCTGATACCAAATCAGACATATAAATTGAACCGCTCAGGCATCGCAATACTGGATTTTTTATTAAAGGGAAATCCGATAAATAAACTGCTGGATATGATAGGAGATAATGAAGAAAAGAGAAAAGAGTTGCACTATTTCTTCTGTGATTTACAGGCAATCATCAGTGGTTGTTTGCGCGAAGGCGAGAAGAGGGAGGCAGTTTATTATTATGAATTTAATAGTGACCTCAATAATTATCCAGTTCTTTCTGAGATTGCAGTAACTTATAGATGCAATCTAAAATGTGAGTTTTGCTATGTTGGCGATAAAGATTATCCAGAACTCGGCACTTCTGATTTGAAAAAAATATTATTTAAAATTTACTATGATGCAAAAGTGCCTTCTGTAAGTTTTACAGGTGGTGAGCCACTCTTAAGAAATGATATTATACCCCTTGTTGAATATGCGACGAAGATTGGTCTCTGGACAAATCTCATTACAAATGGAACCCTACTTGATGATGCGATGGTTAAAAGTTTAAAAAAAGCCGGACTTTGTAGCGCACAGGTAAGCCTGGAAGGGCACAATTCAGAAATTCATGACCAGATTACAAAAATCTCTGGTTCATTTGGGGCAACAATTAGAGGAATAAAGATTTTGCAAGATTATGGCATACCAGTTCATACCAATACTACAATCTCTAAGAGTAATTTAAAATTTTTAAAAGAGATATTATTGTTTACTAAAGAGATGGGACTTCCAAGATTGTCAATGAACCTTTTAATACCCTGTGGTAGTGCCGAAAACAAAAAACATCTCTGGGTGCCATATTCAGAGATTGGAGATTATATCTTAGAAATTAAACATCTTGCAGAAAGAAAGAATATAAAATTTCTGTGGTATTCACCATTGCCAATGTGTGAATTTAATCCTATCG
This sequence comes from Caldifarciminota bacterium, assembly GCA_037443805.1. Classification (GTDB taxonomy): domain Bacteria; phylum Hydrothermota; class Tepidihabitantia; order SM23-42; family JAOAFX01; genus JAOAFX01. The sequence goes on from JBBINQ010000032.1 coordinate 25,183, forward strand.
CCTATGGATTTGGTAATAAATCCTGTGCCGCAATTACGGGATTATTGAGTATTGACCCGATGGGCAATGTCCTGCCCTGTTCTTCGTGGCGTGAGCCTGTCGGTTCTTTATTGAAAAATGATTTTAAGGAAATTTGGGAATCGCCAATCCTGAGTTATTTTAAATATGCTGACTATGCACCAGAACAATGCCACGAGTGTTTGCAATTCAAAATATGTAAGGGTGCCTGTCCAATATTCTGGAAGGCGAGTCCATTTAAAAATAGCCCTCCAAAATGTTTTAGGGGTCAGGAATGAATGCTACAAGTTCATATCATATATTTGACCAGATTTCTCCCGGGTTGAGAAATGTCCTGACCATTCTTGTATTTTTTGTCGGTTATGCACTACAGTTAAGTTCAAGAAATATACTTATCGGACTACCATTTTTTATCTTTTGTGTGTTATTAAACTGGGTAAAAGGGTTTTCTTTAAAACCAGTTCATGCTATGAAATTAGAATGGAAAGAGGTTACTCCTGAGAAGATTGACCAGGTCAATCAACATTGTCAGAAATTGGAAAGTATCCGGGGTGGAGAATTTGGTTGCGTCGTTTTTATTCTCCTCGCTATCTTTCTTTTTGTTTTTGGTGTGCCATTTTTGGAAATCTTTGCAAAAGGTGCAAAAAATAATTTTGCCGTTATTGCATTAATCATTGATTCTTTAGTAATATTCGGTGGTTTGATGATAAGTGGTCGGCGTTCAGTCTGGATACCCAATAACCTGACAACCAAAATAGCAGTGATTCAGCGCATATTAAATCATCCAGATTTTAAAAAAGACCCATCTTTAAAAATAATACCGTATTTAGAGATAGGCGAGACCAAGGAAGGTTCATTTCCCAATGATACACGAATTCTGGTCAGATTCAAAGATGCGCCCCATGATTTTATTGGTCTGCAATATCAGATTTCCATAAATACTGTTCAGGGAAAAGTATATCCTTATTGCTACAGTGTTATTATTGCCCGACCATCATTTAAATTATTGGAAAAATATAAGCCTGTTACTTTAAACAAATTGACCATTGAGACAGAAAACAGTAGCGAGGCAGATGTGCTTATTATTCGACAAACTACCACAAAGAATTCGGGCTACCATACAAATCCTGCTATGCAGGATTATATACTTTCCAACAGTATTGACATCGCCAAAAAAATACTG
>JBBINQ010000033.1:0-26310 GCA_037443805.1 Caldifarciminota bacterium
GTTTTTCTGTTATAGCCAGGTGCCATCTTTTTATGAACATAACAGGTTTCTCTTAACTTCACCTGGTGCTATGGGAGTTGGGCTCTATGGCTATGACAATCCTGCCCTATTATCATATGTGCACCAGTTTGACCTTGCATTTATGTGGTCAGATGAATCTGGTGAATGGAAGGATTTTGACCACTGGGCTTTGTTCACTGCTTTGCCCTATCTGGGCTTTTCCATTAATCACAACAAAATTACTGAAGGTACAATAACTAATTATAATTTCTCTTCTGCACTGGGGAATAAAAGGCAGAGCCTTGGTATTGGTTATGAATGGTCAAAGAGTAATACCAGCCTTCTTTCACAGCCTGCTATCTGGAAAATCGGTTGGTTGTCCCGTCCTGTAAGATTCTTTTCCCTCGGCATAGTCGGTTCATTTGCAAGTTCAGGTGGAGAGCGGGAAGGATATATTGATGCAGGTATAAGACCATTGGGCAATGAAAAACTCACACTGTTTATTGACTATGCCCTTCACAGAGGTATAGAAATGAAAGATGCTCCCTGGAGCACAGGTATTGCAATTGAGCCTTTGCCTGGTATAAGGTTTACTGCAAGATACTTCCATAATCGTTCTTTCACCACTGGTTTGAATTTCAGTTTTGGAAGGATTGGTGCGATTAATCAACTCCACTTTGACAATGAACAACAGCATAGTTATAATACTTATGGTTTGAGAATGGGTGGTTATGACCGTAACATCTTCAGGGCATGGGAAAAACAATATCTGGAACTTGACCTTAATGGTCCTTTCCATTATCAGCGCTATTTATTATTTGATAAGAGCAATACCCTATTATCATTGCTCAAGATAATTGACTGTGCCAAAAATGACCCGGCAATCAATGGCATTGCCATCAATACATCGGGTATGGAGATTAATGCTGAACTATTATGGGAACTGCGAGAAAAATTAAAAGATTTTAAATCTGCTGATAAACAGATTGTAGTATATATTGACGAGGCAGAAATGCTGACCTATTACCTCGCAACAATCGCGGACCACATCGTTATTGACCCTGAAGGTAGTATTGTCCTACCCGGTCTGCTTATGGGAAGAATGTATTTTAAGAATGCGCTTGATAAACTGGGTATTGGTGTTGATGAGTGGCGATTCTTTAAATACAAATCTGCGGCAGAGGCACTCTCTCGTGATAAGATGTCAGATGCAGACCGTGAACAGCGCCAGGCAATCATTGATGATTTCTACAATACACTAAAAATAGATATCTGTAATGCAAGAAAATTTACCCCGGAGCAATTTGATGCGCTGATAGACCAGGAAACTTTTTTATTGCCCGAAGATGCCCTAAAAAAACATCTGGTTGATAAGATTGGTAGATGGGATGAAGTAAAAGAATTGGTAAAATCCATTGAAGGTAAGAAACAAAGATTTGTTTCTGCAGAAAATCTTGAATATTATCAATTGCCAAAGGACAATTACTGGGGTGAAAAACCAAAGATTGCGATTATTTATGGCATTGGCGAATGTGCTATGGATACAGGCATAAAGGCACGGAGTCTGGTCAAGGATTTTGAATATGCAACTGAGAGAAAAGATATTAAGGCAGTTGTGTTCAGGGTAGATTCACCAGGTGGTAGTGCCCTTGCATCAGATATAATTGCCGAAGCAATTAAAAAGTGCCAGAAGAAAAAACCAGTGATTGTAACTCAGGGTGCAGTGGCAGGTTCTGGTGGTTACTGGCTTTCAATGTACGGTGATACCATCATTGCCTCACCACTTACCATTACCGGTTCTATTGGTGTAATTGGTGTCTGGCTCTATAACAAAGATTTAAAAGAGAGATTGGGTTTTTCTACAGATTTAGTCAAAAAGGGTGAACATGCAGACCTTGGTTTTGGATTTGTCTTTCCATTTATCGGGCAGTTGCCTGACCGCAATCTTACTGACATTGAAAGACAGAAGATGGAAACAATGATAAAGACACTATACAAGGAATTTGTATTCAAGGTTGCACAAGGCAGAAATATGAAGACTGAAGAGATTGAAGAGATTGCTCAGGGCAGGGTCTGGTCAGGCACGAGTGGCAAAAAGATTGGATTGGTTGATACACTGGGTGGACTGGAGATGGCAATTATGATTGCTAAAGAAAAGGCAGGGATTCCAAAGGATGCTGAGGTGAAAATTGTGGAATTACCAAAACCCCAATTATTCTCTCCTGATATTTTGCAACCAAAACTGATCAATGCCAATAATGATTATCTTGAATTTATGCGTTATCTCAAATTTCTCAGCGAACACAATGGTGATGCCCTGCCGATGATGCCCCTGGAACAGATCTTAACAAATAATAAACAATAAAAATATGTAGTTATTAAAAATTTCTAAGCGATGGCCACAAAAAGACTATATCCGAAAATTAAAACAAAGGAAGAGGCGATTGCGGAATTAAAAAGACTTTCCGGTATTCAGTTTGATAAGGGTGTGGTAAAAATATTTTTAAAAATTACAGAAGAAAAGGATTCACTTTAATAATTAAACAATTAAATAATTGTTTAAGTGTTTGATTGTTCCCTGAAGTACTTTAATTTTTTCAATTGAAATAAGGAATAGTTTGAGGGAATCTTTCGTCCATTTAAAAATGGATGCTACAATCTGACCCAGAGGGTCATCCCGAGTGCAACGAGAGATCTCAATTGGGATTGCCACGCCCGCCAAGAATCGTGGTGGGCTCGCAATGACCCTGACCTGGCGTCAGGCCAAGCATTGAATATGAATAATGCGGGTTAATGGATCAAAAGATGTGGGTAAAACTCAGAATTAATACTTGATTTTAAGGCAGGTATTTATATAATAATTTTATGGCTGAGGAAAAACATAATCAAGAAGCACCTTTACTTGAAGAACCGGTTCCAGTAAAAGATATTTTGATTATGACCATTCTATCGCTTGAAGCAAAGGCATGGGCATATCTTGGTTTGATCGGTCATCCTGAGACAAAGAAGCTGAAAAAAGATTTGAATGAAGCCAGACTGGCAATTGATTCTATTGAAGCACTATTTAAACTAATGGAATCTTTGCTCAATGACGAAGAAAAAAAAGATATCCAGACCCGTCTGACGAACCTGAGATTGAACTTTGTGAAGACATAAAATTTATTTTTTAATATTGATGTTGTCTGCCAATCGTATAAACTTCTGGGCCTGGATTTGTTGCCCAATAATTTTGATATTTCTGGTCTATCTATATTCATTATGTCCAACGGTTTATCTCATTGATTCTGGAGAACTTGCAGCAGTAAGTTATACATTAGGTGTTGCCCATCCTACAGGTTATCCTTTGTATACATTGATATCTTATTTTTTTGCCCATTTACCAGGTGAGCCAATCATAAATTTGAACCTACTTTCTGCAATCTTCTCGGTTATTGCAGGACTATTTTTATATCTTATTGCCAACAAAATTCTGGATAACAGATTCCATTTTTCTGTGCTTGCCATTTCATTGTTTGCCTTTTCTCCAGTAATCTGGCGAAATGCAATCACAAATGAAGTCTATCCACTTACAACACTATTCTGTATACTTTTGTTATATTTCCTGTTCAATCTCAAAAACAATAAAATTTACTATGGTTTGATGTTTTTTATGGGGCTGGCATTTACAAACCATATTATAATCTTTTCGCTTGCGATTCCAATCTTTGTATATTCAATCATCAATTACAAACTCAATATAAAAAAGATTGCTTCAGGGCTTGCCTTTGCCTGTATTGGTATATCTGCATATCTTTATCTCATATTCCGCACATTGGGCAATGCAGAGATTGCCTGGGGCAATACCTGTAATCTACAGCGTCTATTATGGCATTTAACTGGTAAGCAGTATCAGGTCTGGATGTTTTCATTATCTATGAACGAAATGCTGAATAATGCAAAACAGGGTATATCTTTGATAACTGCTAATTTTTTGTATTTTTTTATAGTTATTGTTTTTGCTGGATTTTACTGGTTATTTAAAAACGAAAGAAAAAAATTCTGGCTATTTTTGATAATCATTGTTTTAAATTTTATATATACAATCAATTATGCAATACCTGATATTGAATCATACTATATTCCGGGTTTTATTTCGTTATTGGTTGTCAGTATATACGGCCTGAGATTATTCGGGAAATATTTGAAATGGTTCATCACAATTCCCTTGAGTTTGATTATACCTTTATTAAATTATTCACACTGCACACTGAGAAATAATACATTTGGTTTTGATTACAGTTATGCCCATATTGCACATTTACAACAGAATAGCCTTTTAATCTGTTCTTACTGGGATATCTATTCTCCGACCATCTATTTAAGAAAGGCAAAAAAGGTGCGCACTGACCTGGTCATCATTGATAAAGAACTGCTCAGGCGCACCTGGTATATAAAATATCTGAGGAATGAATACCCAGAATTTTACAAAAAAGCAGAAAAAGAAATAAATGATTATCTGGTTGAACTTTATAAGTTTGAGTACGGCAAACCTTATGAGCCATTCAAAATTCAGGAAAGATACATAAGAATGATTGAAAAATTTGTAGAAATAAAAGAGACGACCGGCGTATTCTTTGCCATACCCTTTCCAGATAATGATTTAAACCAGGTAAAACCTGATTACTTGCGCATTCCTTATGGCTTGAACTATCTTATCACAAAAGATAGAACACCAGTGCTATTTGACTTTTCAAAATTGGAACTTGCACTACCAGAATTTGTAAATGACGAGCGTCTGAAGTACAATGCAGATTTTGTGAAAAAAATGGTGGTCAATAATATCAATTATCTCATTGCAATCAACCGCATTAATGAAGCAGAATATGCTAAAAAATGGCTTAGAGATTTTCATAACAAAAAGTGAGTTTAAGATATTGTAAACCTTTTACTGCTTTTTTGCGTCTTATTATTTATATGACTAAAAATTATATAATACCATTGATATCACTAATTACTAACTTTTTTCTCTTTGCCCAGAATAGTAATCTGTCTGGACCAGGTAGGATAATGGGCACGGTTGTAGAATCAGCAGGTGAAGAGCCACTTGAACTCGTAAATGTCATTCTTTATGATAAAGCACATAAACAGATTACCGGCACGGCAACGAATGAAATGGGAAAGTTTTATCTTGCTGGTGTGAATACAGGAGATTATATTATTGAATTCTCTTTTGTTGGTTTTGAAACAAAGATAGATACTGTAGTTATTACTTCGCAGGAACCCACTATTAATTTAGGTATCATAAAACTTGAGCCAAAACCAATCTTTGTTGAGGGTGTGGAAGTAACTGCTGAAAGACCGCCAATTGAATTCAAGATTGATAAAAAAGTAATAAATGTAAAAGAAAATTATACAAGCCAATCTGGAACTGCGGTTGATGTTTTACAAAATATCCCTTCTATCTCAGTTGATGTTGAAGGCAATGTGAGCCTGCGCGGTAGCACAAATTTTCGTGTGCTAATTGATAACAGACCATCAATACTTGAACCCAGTGATGCCTTACAGCAGATTCCAGCAAGCACAATTGACCGGATTGAGATTATCACGAATCCATCTGCCCGTTATGACCCGGAAGGACTGGCAGGTATCATAAATATAATTACCAAGAAAAATTTCCAATCAGGAGTCAATGGAATTGCAAATGCAAATTTAGGATTTGGACAAAGATATGCTGGTGATTTTTTGATAAACTATCGTTATAAAAAATTACGCACATTTTTTGGTATTGATTATAACAATTTTAAGAATCCAGGCACACGTCAGGAAAGCACTCAGACCTGGACCCCTGATACAATTTATTATTCTACTACTGAAGGAAGTAATTCCTGGTTAAGAAAGTTTTATGGCATTAAGACGGGTATTGAATATTTAGCCAGCCCCAAAAGTAAGTTGGGTGTAAATTTTGAGTTGAGAAAAAGAGGAATGGAACATACTGACGATGCTGAATATAATAGATGGTCAGTACCTGGAGATACCGCAATGTATTTTTCTTATAACCAGATAAAGCGCGGCGGATTCTTATATTCATTGAATAGTGACTATCTTTATAACTTTAGTAAAGAACATAAATTGTCAGCACGATTGACAATGAATTTGAATGATGGAGATGATAAATCAACTTATGAAATGCGTAATTTAGATTCAATGATTACAAGTGGCTGGAGATCAGAAGAGAGTGGTCCAATGAAAATGCTTATCTTTAATCTTGATTATACACGACCCACCAATATTTTGGGAAGCAAAAATGGTAAATTAGACACAGGTGCACAGGGTAGTGTTCATTATAGTAATGGGTATCAGGATGTCTATATATATGACACAATTTCTCAACAATATGAATACAAAGAAGAATATCACCACAGTGCTGATTTTATCCATAATATCTATTCTGTTTATACAACATATTCTGGTGAGGCAGGAAATTTTGGATACCAATTTGGATTACGAGAAGAATATACATACCGTTTTATTGATGTCTCAGATACAAACATAAATACAAATATTCGTAGATTTGATATTTACCCCACCCTGCATATTTCATATAAATTTCCTCCTGCCGACCAGATAATGTTAAGTTATACACGGCGGGTAAATCGGCCACGGAATTTTGACCTTGAGCCATTTGAAATGAAGCGTGACCCGTATCACATAAGCAGAGGTAATCCGGGTCTATTACCAGAATTTGTTGATGCATTTGAACTTGGTTATCAAAGGCAATGGGGCAGTAATCTTTTTGCCATTGATGGCTATTATCGTGTCACCCACAATAAAATTGAACATATTACCAGTGTGTACAACAGCGAAATAATGCTTTTTACCGTAGAAAACATAGGTAAGGACTATGCCTATGGTTTTGAACCCACACTGGACCTTGCCCCTTTTAGATGGTTAAATCTTAATCTTTCTGCAAATCTATACGAACACCGTATTGAAGGGTTAATTGATGGTGAGGTTCTTTCACAAAAGAACCGAACCTGGGGGTTGCGCAGTATGAACACATTAAGGATAGGTAAAACCACAAGATTACAGATAACAGGTATATATCAGGGTGCTGAAGTTATGGCACAGGGAGAGCGTAAGCCATTCTTTATGGTCAATACCGGCTTGAGGCAGGAATTGGTTCCGAAAGTTTTAAATCTGACAATTCAGGTGCGTGACCTTTTAAAAACTGCTGGTTTTGATAATACGACAACAGGAACAAATTTTTATACTCATAATGAATTTACGCGAAAATCCCCAGTAATTATGTTTGGCCTGAGTTACAATTTTAACAACTACCGTGCAGAACAGAAGAGACCCGTTGTAGAAGAGAATAATTTTGAAGACATAGAAGATTATTAAAAATTTAATTATCTCAAAATATCCATTATTGATTTTTGATTTAAGATTTATATAATTAGACTATGCACATCCTTGTTTGCGATGATGAAGAATCACAGCGCGAATTGCTTGCAGGTTTTTTGCGAAATTGTGGTTATACTGTGACGACTGCAGGCAATGGCAAGGAGGCAATAGAAAAAAATCGCACCACAAGTTTTGACCTTGCTATCCTTGATTTAAAGATGCCGGAGATTGATGGCATTGAAACGATGAAACAGATGAAGGAGATTGACCCGCAAACATATTTTATTATTCTGACTGGTTTTGGTACTGTAGAATCTGCAGTGCAGGCAATAAAACTTGGGGCTTTTGATTATCTTACCAAACCGATTGATTTAAAAAAACTTGAACTTTTAATTAATCATATTTATGAAGATGAGATAATCCGTCAGGAGATTGCTACATTAAAAGAGCAGGTTAATGAAAAATTCAATTTTGAGCAATTCGTCGCCCAGAGCCCCAAAATGCAGGATATTGTTGCACTCATTCCCAGGGTCTCTCAAGCTGATGCTTCGGTTTTGATTCTTGGTGAATCAGGGACAGGCAAAGAGATGGTTGCCCGACTTATTCACGAAGCGAGTCCACGCAAGAACTTTAGATTTGTTCCTATATCCTGTGCTGCTCTGCCTGAGACATTGATTGAAAGTGAATTGTTTGGTTATGAGCGTGGAGCATTCTCTGGTGCGGAAAAAAGAAAGATTGGTAAATTTGAGCTCGCTGATAAAGGCACACTTTTTCTTGATGAAATTGGCGACCTGCCCTTAACCGTGCAGGTAAAATTATTAAGAGTTTTACAGGAGTTTACTTTTGAAAGGTTGGGTGGAAATATTCCTATTAAAGTAGATGTTCGCTTAATCTGTGCCACAAATCAGGATTTAAAGAAAAAGATTGCTGAAGGAACATTTCGTGAGGACCTCTATTACCGTCTCAATGTTGTTACCGTGACACTACCGCCTCTGCGCGAACGAAAAGAAGATATAAAACCACTGGTTGAACTCTTTATCAAAAAATTTGCGGCAAAGGGTCGTAAACAGGTAAAAGGAATAACAAAAGAGGCACTCAACATTCTTTTAAGATATGATTGGCCCGGTAATATTCGGGAACTGGAAAATGTTATTGAACGGGCATTGGTTTTGTGCCGTGGAGATTGGATTGATATTAAAGATGTCCCCTTACAATCAGCACCGGTTTCTAAAAATTTAAAAAATGGGGATTTGAGAGAACTGGAAAAAAATCATATTAAAGAGGTTCTGGAAAAGAACAACTGGAATCTTGGTGCTTCAGCAAGCCAGCTGGGAATCCACCGCAATACACTGAGAAGAAAGATAAAAGAGTATAATCTAAACCGAACCACAAGCAAAACATCTTGACTTTACTAATTTTTTAGTTATACTTAAACCCATGGATACAAAGTATATTTTTGTTACCGGAGGAGTGGTTTCTTCGCTTGGAAAAGGAGTTGCAACCGCTTCTATTGGTCTACTTTTAAAATCTTATGGATTTAAAGTTACATTACAAAAGATTGATCCATATATAAATGTTGACCCTGGAACAATGAACCCATACCAGCACGGTGAGGTGTTTGTTACTGCTGATGGTGCAGAATGCGATTTAGACCTTGGCCATTATGAAAGATTTTTAAATGAGCAGTTGAGTCGTGATAATAATATTACGACCGGTCAGGTATATTATTCAGTCATCAACAAAGAAAGGCAGGGTGAATACTTAGGCAAGACTGTTCAGGTTGTTCCCCATATTACCGATGAAATAAAATCAAGGATCAAAAAGCTTGCAAATCAGAATAAGGTTGATATAGTGATAACAGAGATTGGTGGAACAGTCGGTGATATTGAAGGGCAGCCATTTTTGGAAGCGGCAAGGCAGATGAGGCTTGACCTGGGAAGGAATAATGTCCTGTATATCCATCTGACCCTGGTGCCCTTTATCAAGAGCACGCGAGAGTTTAAAACAAAACCGACCCAGCATTCGGTTCGCGTTTTACTTTCAATGGGGATACAACCTGATATTCTTTTGTGCCGTAGTGACTCCTGGCTCGCTGAGGATGAAAGAAAAAAGATTTCACTGTTTTGCAATGTGCCGACCCGCGCGGTAATTGATGCGGTTGATGTTGAATGCATTTATGAAATTCCATTGATCTTCCATCAACAGAAACTTGACCAATTGATTTTAGAATATTTTGGCATTGAAAAGAAGGATTATGATTTAACCGAATGGAAAATTTTTGTAGATAAGGCAAAGAATCCTTTAAAAAGTGTTGAGATTGCAATTTGTGGAAAATATGTAGAATTAAGGGATGCATACAAGAGTATCATTGAGGCACTTTATCATGCAGCAGTTGCCAATGATGCACGGCTCAAGATTAAATGGGTAGATACTGATAGAATTGATGATATTGTGCTCTCCAATGTGCTTTCACATGTTGATGGTATCCTTATCCCGGGTGGCTTTGGAATGAGGGGTGTTGAAGGCAAGGTGCGTGTGGTAAAGTATGCCCGCGAAAATAAAAAACCATTTTTCGGTATCTGCCTTGGAATGCAATGTATGGTGATAGAGTTTGCGCGCAATGTTTGTAATATGAAAGGGGCAAATTCTACAGAATTTGATGACAAGACAGAATATCCGGTTATTGATATTTTGCCCGAGCAGAAAAAGATAAAGAATATGGGTGGCACAATGCGCCTCGGAAACTGGCCCTGTCAGATTGAGCCGAAAACACTGGCGCGTAAAATATATATGAAAGATTTGATTGAAGAAAGGCATAGACACCGATATGAAGTAAATCCCAAATATTTTAAGATGTTAAACGAAAAAGGGTTGGTTTTTTCGGGTAAATCACCGGATGCCAGGCTTGTTGAAATTGCTGAATTGACTGACCACCCATTCTTCATTGGCACTCAATTCCATCCTGAATTTACTTCAAGACCATTGGCACCCAACCCGATATTTTATCATTTTATTGCAGCATCTTTGAGGAAATCTGGATAAAATAAACCAGTGCAAACAGTTTTAGAAATTTCAATTTTTTTGACACTAATTATGATTTACTGGTTGAATCACGGTCGGCGTCAGTATTTTATACAGAGAACGGATAAAAATATCAGTAGTAATCTTAAGACGGCTGCAAAGAATATTGCCCGAATGTTATACTATGATAAAAAATGGACAATCATCGGAGATACAGACTTCATAAAAAATGGTGCAGTTCTTTATTCTGTGCATTTTGGCGTCTGGGAATTAATGCCGCAGATTCTCCGTAGTTATTTGAATAAAGATATTGGAGTGCTTGTAAACCGTTATACAGATAATAATAATTTCCTCGTGGGCAAATTAATGGACAGATTTTTTTATTGCTGGCGTTCACGACATAATGTCAAGGTTTTCTACCCTGACCAGGTATTCCAGATTGTAAAATTCATTAAAAATGGTGGTATATTTGCTGTGCTTGTTGATGGAAATCACCTCTTTACTAAATATCAAAAGATTGAAAAACTTGCCCGCTTATGTCAGGTCCCTTTAATACCATTTGCTGTGTATTGCGAAAATGGAACTACGGTTATGAAAATGGGATGTAATCTTGAAACATTGGTGAGTGAAAGACCTTATGATTACTGGTGGTTTTATAGATCGCGCAGGATGGTGTCTAATCTATGAAAAAAATCTTAATTTTTTTAATCCTTGGCATTCTCGCGTGCAAGGAGGAATCACTTCCACAAAATATTGAAAAACATCTTCCGCGTATTACCCTTTCCAATTTTACTTTGACAGAAACACAGGAAGGAAAGAAAAAATGGAACCTGATGGCAGTATCAGCATATGTCTATGAAGAAATGATAGATGTTGATTCTGTGATAATAAAATTTTACGACGAGTCTGAAAAAGAATATGCATTACTCCGAGGTAATGCTGGACAACTAAGCACCAAAACCCATAATATCCTGGTGCGCGATAGTGTGATTTTGATAACCGATGATTCTACCTACCTGTATACTGATTCATTGTTCTGGCTCAATGATTCGCAATCAATTCTCACTGATGCAAGGGTAAAGATAATCAAAAAAGATAGCACGGTAATTGAAGGCAATGGTTTGAAAACTGGACCGGATTTGCAAAAAATTGAAATCATCGGTGATATAAAAGGTGCATCACCCATTAAATTTCCTAAAATAAAATGATAGTAATACTGATGTTATTTATTACAACTCCTTTTAATGCTGAGCGTGTAGAAATTGTTAAGGAGAATGGTGAAAATATTGTCTATCTTTTAGGAAATGTAGAGATTCAACAAGAAGATACAAAAATTTCCTGTAATGAGGCACGGTTAAATGAGACCAGAGGAATAGTAATATTGAAAGATAGTGTTTTGATTAAAGATAATAACGGAGAGATAAGGGCAGGAAATGCAGTATATTATCTTGATGAAAAAATAAGTGTGCTTCGGGGTAATGTAAGATTGCTCTCTGAAGACCGAATCATTTCAGCAGATTCCCTCAATTATGATGGAGAAAAGCGTTTTGTGAAGATGTATCATAATGTTCGGCTGGAAGATTTAAAAAATAACCTGATTGCCTATGGTGGTGAAGGTTCATACGATTTAAACACAGAGATTGGAAATTTGATAAAGATGCCAAGGCTTGAAATATTAAGAGAAAATAAAACACCAATGACCATTACTGCAAAAGAGTTTCTGATTAAAAATAGAGAAGAATTATGCTATGGATATGATTCGGTTGTGGGTGTGATTGATAGTATTAATCTATTGTGTGATACAATTTCTTATAATATCAAAAAGGATAATGGGGCTATGATTAAACCCGTAGTGACTGAGAAAAATAATGAATTAAAAGGGATGACTGGAGAATTTGGATTAAAGAACAAAACCATTGATTATTTCAAAATTTTTTCTGGTATGGCAAGTTATTGGACAGAACAGGGTTCCCACAATATTATTGAGGGTAATAGTATAAAGATTCTTTTTCAGGAAGGAAGGGCATTCAGAGTTCAGGTTGAGGGTAACCCAAAGGGGAAACTATACTTGAAGGAGCAAGAAGAAAATGCTGGAGACTAAAGACCTCACAAAGGTCTACGGAAAAAGGATTGTAGTAAATAAGGTCAATATTAAGATCAATGCTGGAGAAATTGTGGGTTTGCTCGGTCCCAATGGTGCAGGAAAGACTACTACATTCAATATGATTGTGGGATTGATTCTTAGTGATGCAGGTGATATTTTATTGAACAATAATATAATTACTGACCTGCCGATGTTCAAAAGGGCACGTATGGGTATATCATTTTTGTGCCAGGAATCAAGTGTCTTCAGAAAGATGACAGTTATGGATAATCTTGTTGCTATCTATGAAATACTTGGTGTAAAGACCAGTGAGGCAAAACCGAAGGCATTAAAGACGCTTGAAGATTTTAGACTTCTGGATTTGAAAGACCAGAAGGCATACACGCTTTCTGGTGGTGAGAGGCGCAGGGTTGAAATTGCCCGCGCTTTGATCAGTAGTCCTAAGTTTTTACTCCTTGATGAACCATTTACCGGTATTGACCCGATTGCAAGGGCTGAACTTCAGGACATAATTCTAAGTTTGAAAAATAAAGGGATTGGAATATTAATCTCTGACCATAATGTAAGAGAGACCCTGGAGATAACTGACCGCGCATATCTCATATATGAATCACAAATTTTATTGTCTGGAGATGCCCAGACTCTGATTAATGACTCCAAGGCGCGGGAATTATACCTGGGCTGGAAATTTAAGATCTAATCTTTATTATTTTAGCGGGTAATAATATTTACCCTGCTTCCACAAATAGATTTCTTTCCTACCTTCCTCACTCCGATTGCGATATACAAATTCAATTTCACTCATTTCATCAATTGGAATACCATAATTATTTTTGAAAAAATTAATGAATTCATTCTTGAGAAGTCCACGAAAATGCTCTATCGCCTTCTGGGCATCGTCTGGTTTCTCTTTCATACCATAGAGTTCAATAACAATTGTGGAATCTTTGCGGTCAAAAAAACTATAAAGATAAACATCATATTGTAGTAAAGAGACCTGCCAGTTTGCTGGAGCATAAAGGTTGAGTTGTATTGAAGCCATATCACCTTTGCTTATTGCCAATAATTCTGTAAGATTTGATGCCTTAATTAGATTGGTAGTGATGATAAAAAATAATAATATAAAAATAGTTTTGACAACCTTATTTATATCCATTTTTACTCCTTTCCCAAATTAATTATTCATATATTTTCGGATAAGTCAATATGGAAGAGCACTGAGTCCTCCCCACTTTTGCTTTCGCTTATATTTTAAAAATTTTTGTAGTCGCCTCATTTATGAGGCTTTTTGTATAGATTAGAAAATTTATCTATGCCCGATGAATCGGGCAACTACAGTTCGTTTGTATGGTTGAAATCAGTTTGTGTAATTTCTATTTAATCTTTCTTGTAGCGTCCATCTTTAGATGGACGATGCTTTTATCTTAAAAGAATTACCTTCTCCACCTGTTTGAATCCTTCGTTTTCCAGTCTCACAAAATAGACACCGGCGGGAAGTTTGCGACCGGAATCGTCGTCACCATACCACAAAACATAATTAAATTGGTAATTGGTTAAATGGTTAAATTGTTTCACCAATCTACCTGTGACATCATAAATTTGTAGTGTAGGGGCTTGTCCCCGTGAATCACGGCCATAAAGGGCTACACTACCCCGGATTTGGGATTCCCCCTCACCCCAACCCTCTCCCCTGTGGGGAGAGGAAAAAGGAGAGGGGGCAATTTGGGAATTAGAATTTGTTTCGGATTTCGTCCGCCATGCATCGTGGCGGATTCGTATTTCGTATTTGATTGTGAGGTGATTCTTGAATGGATTTGGTGAAATTTTCAGACTATAATCCTTTATCTGATATTTAGTATCGGCTTCAATCCCTGTCTGGGGTCTGATGGCAAAGACATTCATGGAGATATCCCAGGCAACACCACGGGGCACCTGCTCACCAGGCCTGGGCGGTCCATAAGCCCAGATCATTATCTTGCAGTTTTCCGAAATCACATCAGGAATCGTCCACATATAAACAGTATCATCTGCACCCAGACCAGTGACAATCGTATCATAGGTAACCCCACTATCTGAAGAAAATAAGATGCTGAATGAGTCTGCACCAGGTGGGTCAAACTTCTGCCAGATGATGGGATGGATCTCACCAGGATGGTAAATATCATAACCATCAAATGTCTTGAGACGCACACCTTCAATTTCCCAGATGACGGTAAAAAAACCTGATTCAATCACCTCGGAATAACCATTGCCATTTAAATCATAGACACTCATCATTGAAGCTGTGAAACCAGACCCGCAATCGCAGATCTTCTCATACTGATGAATGCCAGTTGCTTTATATACATGCCAGCTGTTGAAAGTTCCCCAGACAATCTCCTCAACTCCATCACCATCCACATCACCACACATACTACTCTGTGCCCACATACTTATTGGTAAATTTGTGACCGAGTCAATTAAGAAGAAATCATAACTGTTGTCACCATTTGCCTCACAAAGATAGAGCCAGGCCTTGCCATAAAGATGAGTTACAGGAGTATTCAAAAATTCGGGCTTGCCATTACCATCCATATCATTTGCGGCAAAAATATCATAATTGTTACTCTGTGTGGGCAATGTGTCTGTAAGTATAAATTCATAATTATTATCTCCTACACACTCATAAACAGAGATAGTGCCACCACCTGGTGCAATAAACTCAATTCTGCCGTCCTGGTCAAAATCACCATCTACATATGTGTCAATACTACGAGTTGTATCCTGCCATACCAAAGTATATTGATTGTCACCTGTATTTTCATAAACACAGATACGTCGCCTATTGGTAACAGGAGTGTATCCAAACAGGATTTCCTTTAATCCATCCTGGTCAAGGTCGGTGCTACTGCTCTCACTTATATTGTGAAACCCAGTATCCTGCCAAACGACATTTGTGGGATTAGAGTTATAAGTGGGTGATTCATAAACACATAACGGATAAGGCCAGTAACCATTATGATTACCGACCATATCCACTAATGAATCACCATCCAAATAACCAACATCATATATCGCAAGAGCATAGGGAATAGGAGATACAACAGTATCTTCAAGAAGGTATCGCTCATAGTCATTATATTCCCAGATGGTGATTAGATGATAATTAGGAGGATTTGTATCAAAAATGAGATTCATTTTGCCATCGTGGTCAGTATCAAAACAGAGGACACGCTGCCAGGCATTGACATCAGGGAGGATTGCAACCTGGCGGAAACTTATGCTGTCTGCACGGTTTGGGAGCAAAATTAATGGTAGCAAGAGAAAAGTTATCATCGTGCCTCCTCATAATGGGGATGGCAAGGTTTTTCTTGCCATCCCCAATTGCATTTCAATGCACCAATATCACCTTCTCGGTAATCATTCCTGAAACCGACTTCAATTCAACAAAGTAAATGCCATCAGGAAGTTGCCTGCCTGAATCATCGGTGCCGTCCCAGGATAAAACAGCAGGTAGTAGGGAGTAAGTAGTAGGTAGTAAAAAATTCTTAACCAACCGACCAGAAGCATCGTAGATTTTAAGCGAGGTTTTTGGACCGCTATCTGCTATCTGCAATCTGATATCTGTTTTCTTGCTGAATGGATTGGGTGTTACAATTAACCCGTTCTTTGATTTTAATCTGTCATCACTTAATGACTGCGGACCACCAGATTTCGCATCAATCTTACGATAGACACTCAGCCCTGCAAGACAGACCCCATTATTAGCAGGATTCTTTATTGAAAGGTTAATCCGCTGCGTTTGTTGATATAATTCACGGGGAATCAAGACATCAAAATCATAAACTTTATTTGGTCTTACCGTAAAGACATGTTTCTTTTCACCATTTACCCAGAGTTCATAGGTTCTGTTGCTATTACCCTCAAAATAGGCAGTGCCTTTTATCTTATGGAAAGGGAATGTTGGGTCAAGGAAAGAGAGTTCATAGGTGAGTTCATTTGTGCCATAGTCAACTGAGTAATTGGTGTATGTGATTTCGCCATCACGGTGCAGACAGAATGGAGAGATAGAATCCTGACCTGTCTCTACAATGTATAGAGGTGATTCACCGCCTGGAGGACCACTACCAAACTGTTGATGAACACAGACAATCTGATAAGGTGTGGTGTTACCTTTGGTGAAGATGGTATAGAGGTCCCAGGGCGACCAGTCTCTCTGCAATTGACTGTGGCAGTAATATTCTCTTTCAGGCTCTTGAGAAACCCAGCCAAAACCATAGGTATCACTACGGTAGCGGATGTCGTAATCAGATGCATTACCGATTTCACACCAGACTGAAAAATCATGGGCGGAATTTACGGGAAACTCAGAACGAATTCCGGGTGATTGGCTGTACGATGGGTCTACGGAAGCCCACCGATTTAATGAAATATCTTTTCGTCTCCGCAAAATCTCGTTTGGAACGCCAGAAATTTCATCATACCACACGACGGAAAGCGAATCGCCATACCAATCTATATGGGGTGATTTATCAACATACTCTGTAGAAGGATAGTTAGAAACCAATTCAATCGGTCCCCAATTTCCATTCTCACGCCACCGATAGTAGATTTCATAATCACCAGTCAAGGGATCCCACTTATCCCACACTACATGTGGATTACGATTGCCATCAACAACGATTGAGGCATTTCTATAGGCGAGGAGCGGCCCTGGTGAGTAATCAAGTTCTTCTGGCCAGGCTTCAGTTGCATAAAAAGGAAACTGGTAATAATAAATCGCACTCCAGAGTTGTTCACCGCCTTCTAAAAAATTCACTGAAAATACCACATAGACAGAATCTCCATAAGTATATACCGATGGCGGACCAGGGTCAAGCCCGGTAGTAGCGGGTAGAAGCGTAAAACCATGCCACTGTAGCGTGCCATCCTCAAGCCAGCGATACTTTACCTCGCCCTGACCCGAGCAATAAACAATGCAGGGCATCTTTGCTATAAGCCAACCCGGAACCAGACCAATGGTTGGATACCAGCCTTCGTCTTTTTTATGGGTCTCCGGGTCTTCAATGATATGATAGGGTGTCCAGTTGGAAGCGGTATAATCAGACATACTATAGTGAACACGCAACACTCAGAACTAAAACCATTAAAAGGCAAGTTATAATATTTCTCATTTTTTCCTCCATTTTATTCCCTGTATCTTCTACAGGGATAAGACATTTTGCGTGATAAATCACGCAACTACTGCTTGACGGACAGGGACGAGCCCTGTCCCAACGAATCTATTTCACCCTCACCTCTATCCTCTCCCTTTAAGGGAGAGGAATTATAAGGAGTGGAAATCTCTCCCTCAGAAGAGAGAACGACAAGTGAAAGTCTGACATTATATTTTTCTGCTCCGATGTCAGCCGGAGCAGACTCAAACAAACCTTATAAACTCGGCAAAGAAACAACCTTCAGATTTTCTAAGATAAGATAAGATAAGATAAGATAAGACATACTCAATCCTATATAATATTATAATTGTATCATTTAAAAAGTCAAGGGTGGGAAGACAAGAGGATATGTGGATTTGAAGTTGCGTGGTTGCGTGGATGTGAAGATGGGGAAATAGGAGATAGCTCCGCCTTGAAAAGGCGAGAGTTTTCCACTTTGCGTGAAATCTCGTTTAAGTCTCTTAAACGGAACGCGTCCGAGGGACGGAATAAGTAGTATGTAGTAAGTATGGGGAGGAAAAAGTGGGGAGTAGTCAGAATAACACATTCTTGACGGGCATATTTTTTTTAGTATAATCAATTTGATTATGCCGGCAATAGTAGTCAGAGATTTATACAAAAATTTTGGTCAAATTAGAGCGGTTGATGGAATCTCTTTTGACATAAATGAAGGAGAGATCTTTGGACTGATCGGACCTAATGGCGCAGGTAAGACAACGACTTTAAGAATGATTGCGACACTGCTTAAACCCAGTGCTGGCACAATTGAAATCTTTGGTTATAATATAATAAAAGAAGATGCGAAGATAAGGGAATTGATAAGTTATCTACCCGAAGAAGCCGGTGCCTATAAAAGTCTTAAAGGTATTGATTACCTCAAATTTATGGCAGGGCTTTATGCCACTGACAATGCGGTAAAAAAAGAGATGATAGAAAGGGCAATTGAAATTGCGAAATTGGGTGAGAGAATAAATGACCGCATTAGAAATTATAGCAAAGGGATGGTAAGAAAATTGCTTGTTGCCCGTGCCCTGATGCATAATCCAAAGTTTGTGATTCTTGATGAACCAACCTCAGGTCTTGATGTAATGAATTCCCTTGAAGTGAGGAATCTGGTTATTGAATATGCTCAGACTGGTACTACAGCCATTGTCTCTTCCCACAATATGCTGGAGATAGAATTTCTGTCTCATCGTGTGGCATTTATACATCAGGGTAAAATCATTGAATCGGGTACACCAGCAAAATTGCGCGAAAAATATAATGCTGAAAACTTAGAGCAGGTATTTGTGAAGAGTATAAATAAATAATATGCAAAAATTTTTCAATATCTTACAAAAAGAGATAAAAGACCTGCTGACCTTAAAGATGCTCCTGCCATTTATTATGTCCATATTTATCCTTCTCTTTGTCGGGCAAATAATGCAGAGAGAGATAGGCAGTGTTACAAAACCCGCTAATATTTTGATTGTTGATAATGATAAAACTCCATCTTCTCAATACCTGGTAAATGGACTAAAAGATACAAACTATATTATCCATCTGGTTGATGCAGTTGACGACACCCAGGCAGTGAAGATTGCCAAGAAAGAAAAATATGCAATGTGTGTAATTATTCCTGAAAATTACGAATTGAATTTGCATAATAAAAGGACTGCCGAAATAAGAGTATATTCAATTATTACTTCATTGAGTATTGCTTCATCTGCCCAAAGGGTAAGTATCAGGAATATTCTCAGAACAATAAATGAACAGGTAGCAGAATCATTCATAAAAGAGATGAACCCGGATTTAAAACCTGATGTATTGCGTGAGCCAATAAAGGCGAAAGAGTTTGTTGTACTAAAGGATATGATTCAACCAGGAAGCGCTGCATTTATCATTGCCTATATTTCTACCCAGACCGTAATAGTGCCGGTTGCCCTTTTAATGTTGATTATTATTACCGGCACAATGATTGCCTCATCCATTGCCCAGGAAAAAGAAAACAAGACCCTTGAGACCATACTCACAGTTCCTGTTTCCAGATTCACAATTGTTCTTGCCAAGATGCTTGCTGCTGTTATCCTTGCCATTGCCTTTGCCTTTTTCTTTATGGTCGCAATGGGAAGTTTTATGATGCCTTTAAGCACCCCCACACAAAATATTCCAGCAGATATGCAGAATTTTGGCCAACTGAGCCTTGATACAGGTGCAAAGATTTTACTGGGATTGAGCATATTTCTTTCTATTGTGACCGCCCTTGCCCTGGCAACGCTTTTAGCACTATTTGCCCAGGATGTTAAGGATGCCCAGACTACAATAATGCCTTTAACCTTAATGATTCTTATACCTTATTTCTTTGCCCTGATGTTTGACCCCGGTCTTATGAGTCTGGGTTTAAAAATCTTCACTTTTTTGATTCCCTTCTCTCATACATTTTTTGCCTTTAAATTTTTAATCTTAGGACAGAGGCTACCGGTAATTTTAGGAATAATCTATCTCTTTTTATTTGCTATAGGATTGCTTATTATTGCCACAAAAATCTTCTCTTCAGAGCGTATCCTTACTATGAAATTTAATTTTGGTAAAATAAGGAGATTGATGTGAAAGTTTTAATACTCGGTTGTGGTATGCAGGGCAGGGTTGTAGCCCAGGACCTGTCCGGTTTTAAGAATAAAATCACAGTGCTGGATATTGATAAAAATAATCTGGCGCAATTAAAAATTACGAATATTAAAAAAATCCAGTTTGATATTACCAATCAAAAAAAATTAATAAATCTGATGAGTAATTACGACCTGATTATTGGTGCCCTGCCAGCAAAGTTTGGATTCTATTCCTGGGAATGTGCACTGAAAGCTGGTGTTGACATTGTTGATATGTCATATTCTGCTGATGACCCATTTTTGCTACATAGAGAGGCGAAACAGGCGGGCATAAAGATTGTGCCTGACGCAGGTTATGCCCCGGGTTTGAGTAATGTGTTGATTGGCGAAGCCTGGACACAGATGGAAAAGATTGATTATCTGAAGATTATGGTAGGTGGTATTCCTGAAAAACCGATGCCACGATTCAATTATCGTATTACCTGGTCACCCCAGGATTTGATTGAAGAATATACCAGGCCAGCAAGAATCTATAAGAATTATAAAATAGTAATTGTTCCTGCCCTGAGCGGCATAGAAGAAATTTTTGTTCCTGCTATTGGAAAACTTGAGGCATTTTATACAGACGGTTTGCGCACATTGTTGAAAACAATGCGTCAGATTAGAAATATGGAAGAAAAGACGATTCGCTATCCAGGGCATGCAATGATATTTAAAACACTGATTGATGCCGGATTCTTTTCTGAAAGACCGATTAGAATTAACAATCTTCAGATTCCCTGCCGAGAATTTACCTTCAGATATTTAAAAGACGAACTTACAAAGGGTCCTGAAAATGATTTAACTATACTTTTAATCCACATAAAAGGCAAAAAAGAATTCAGACAATATCAAATTATTGATTATTATGATAAGAAGAACAGAATAACTTCAATGGCGAGGATGACTGCCTATTCCTGTGCAACAATTGCCCGGTGCATTAAAGACTATCCAGAAAATGGCGTGATTCCGCCTGAATATTTAGGGATGGTTCCTAATTTATGCAATTTTATCAAAAGAGAGTTAGGCAAAAAGGGAATAAAGATTAAAAAATTGAGCAAAAGAATTTAAGCACCGGACTGATACTTTAATTCACCATTTACAACAACATATTCAGCACGACCAATAAGCTCTTTATTTAAAAATGGGGTATTTTTAGATTTTGATTTTATTGTTTCTAAGGTGAGGGGCCATTTCACATCGGGATTTATTATTACTAAGTCAGCAACTGCTCCTTCTTTTATTATACCCAGCTTCTCTTTTAAAATTTGTGCTGGTTTTATCGTAAATTTATCCAGAATCTCAAGCCAGGAAAATTTTTCAATATTGACCAATTGCATAATTGTCAGGGAGAGCGCTGTCTCAAGTCCGGTCATACCGAATGGTGCTGAGGCAAACTCCAATTCTTTTTCAGCCTGGGTATGCGGTGCATGGTCTGTGCTGATACAGTCAATCGTTCCATCACGCAACCCTTCAATAATTGCCCTTCTATCAATCTCACTTCTTAAAGGCGGATTGACTTTGTAATTTGTATTGTATGTTTCAATGACTGTATCATTGAAAAAGAAGTAATGGGGGCAGGTTTCACAGGTTATATCAAGTCCTTCTTTTTTCGCTTTGCGGATGAGTTCAACTGAGCCTTTCGTTGAAATGTGGCAGAGATGGACCTTTGCTCCAGTGAACCTGCTGAGCATAATATCCCTTGCTACAATAATCTCTTCGGCAATTGCTGGTGAACCAGCAAGTCCGAGCCTGGTAGATACCTCTCCTTCATTCATCACTCCACCTTTACTCAGAGATTCATCCAGGGCATGGTCAAATATGGGAACTTCAAAAATTTTTGAATATTCAAGGGCATAGCGCATAATCCGTGCATCGCTCACTGTATTTCCATCATCAGAAAATCCTTTTACACCTGCCTTAACCAATTCACCAAATTCGGCAATCTCTTTACCTTCTCTTTTTTTGGTTATTGTAGCAATAGGAAAAACACGGCACAGATTTGCCTTTTCCGCCTCTTTAATTATGTACTGCACAATCCCTTCATTATCAATTGGTGGTTCTGTATTGGGCATACAGCATATTGTGGTAAAACCACCTGCCACTGCAGCCTTTGCTCCACTCGCTATTGTTTCTTCATCGGGCCTACCAGGGTCACGCAGATGGCAATGGAGGTCAATCAATCCCGGACAAACAATCATCCCCGTGGCATCAATGGTTTTTGCATTTTCTATTTTTATATTTCGTTCAATTTTTTGAATTTTATTACCTTCTATCAAAACATCGGCAATGCGGTCAAACCTCGTTTTTGGGTCAATGACCCGTCCATTCTTTATTAATAGACTACTCAATCTTACCCCCTGCATGGATAAATAGAATCGCCATTCTCATTGCAACCCCATTCTTTACCTGTTTTAAGATCACTGACCTTGGACCATCTGCCACTTCGGGGTCTATCTCTAAGCCACGATTTGTTGGTCCTGGATGCATTATAATACTATTCGGCTTCAGTTTTTTTACTCGTTCCTGGGTTAGACCATATAATTCACGATACTCCCTTGCTGAAGGAAAAAGTCCTGATTCCTGCCTTTCCATCTGGATTCGCAAAGCCATCACCACATCAAAATCTCCAATAATTTCATCCAGATTATAAAAAACTTCAACATTGAGTCTTTCAATATCTGTAGGAATTAAAGTTGGAGGTGCGCATATTGCAACATTGGCACCGAGTGCCCTCAAACCAAAGATATTTGAGCGGGCAACCCGAGAGTGTAATATATCGCCAATAATCAATACATTCAAATTTTTTATATTCCCAAAGTGCTGGCGCATAGTCATCATATCCAGCAATGCCTGGGTGGGATGTTCATGGGTTCCATCACCAGCATTAATGACAAAGGCATTAAGATTGTCTGCAAGTATCTTAGGTGCGCCAGAGGCAAAATGGCGAACCACGACACCATCCACCTTCATTGCCTCAATATTCTTTGCAGTATCCAGAAGCGTTTCACCTTTTTTAACACTTGAGGCACTGGCAGAAAAATTGACCACATCGGCAGACAATCTTTTTGCGGCAATGCTGAATGAAATCTGGGTCCTTGTTGATGGCTCAAAGAATAGGGTCAATATTGTTTTGCCACGTAAGGCAGGAATTATGGGGATGGGCCTTTCCATCACTTCAACAAATTTCTCTGCAGTGTCCAGATAGTGTAATATCTCTTTACTTCCCAATCCTTCAATCCCTAAAAGGTCTTTTTTGGGGTTCATTCTTTATCTGTAATTGTTAATTGCTTAATTTTCGGTTTTTGTGTACCGGACATTTTTATCCTTCCGCGTTTTATCTTAATCTTTTTTATTTTTGCCTTCTGGTGAATAAATACCAGATCCTGACCATCCAGTTCCTTCACATATACATCCACAATCTCTTTTTTTGAGGTTGTAATCTTTTTTCCGACATAATCCGCCTGGATTGGCAATTCCCGATGCCCTCTATCAATGAGCACTGCAAGCTGGATTGCATTTGGTCTTCCAAAATCTAAGATCTCTTCAAGTGCAGCGCGGATGGTTCTGCCCGTATAAAGCACATCATCAACCAGCACAATCACCATATTGTTTACATCAAAATTGATATCAGTGCCTTCTATTATCGGTGTTTCTGAAACGAGCTGTAAATCATCCCGGTAAAGGGTAATATCCAGAGCACCGATAGGAATTCTGGTTTTTTCGCATTCGGAAATTTCTGCACCAATCCGCTGGGCAATGATATCACCACGACGTTTAATGCCGATAAGAGCCAGATTCTTTGTTCCTTTATTTCTTTCAACAATTTCACGGGCAATTCTTGTAATGATTCTTTTAATATCAGTGTGGTCAAGGATTATTTTCATAACTAGTATAAATTATAAATAAAAATTTGATAAAGTCAAGTCTTGACCAAAAATCTTTAACGAATATAATATAAAATGAAGAAGGCAGTAATTGCACTCGGCGGAAATGCAATATCAAGCACGGGTCGCGATGATATCCATGTCCAGTTTGCGAATACAAGAAAGAGTCTGGAAGTCGTTATAGAACTTGTAAAAAACAATTATAACCTTGCAATTACCCATGGTAATGGACCACAGGTAGGCAATGCTCTTTTGCGTGTGGAAAAGACTGCGCAGGAGATTCCTGCGTTGCCACTGGGAGTCATTGTTGCTGATACTGAAGGTGGAATGGGATATATGATTGAACAGAGTCTGCAAAATAAATTGAAAAAATTGGGGATTGAAAGGGATGTTGTGACAATTGTGACCCAGGTTATTGTTGACCCGGATGATCCATCAATTGTTAATCCCACAAAATTTGTTGGTCCATTCTACAATGAAAAACAGGCAAAGAAACTTTCAGAATTATTTAACTGGGTAATAAAAGAGGACCCGGGTCGTGGTTTTCGCCGTGTTGTTCCTTCGCCAAAACCCATAAAGATTGTAAATTCAAGGATTATAAAACATCTTGTTGACCAGGGTATTATTGTAATTGCTGCTGGTGGCGGTGGCATTCCTGTTTATATTGAAATTGATGGCACATATGAAGGTATTGATGGTGTTATTGACAAGGACCTGGCGTCAGCAGTACTTGCCTGTGATATAAAAGCCCAGACTTTAGCCATTTTAACTGGTGTTGACTATGTGTATCTCCATTATAATAAACCAAATCAGCAAAAATTAGAAAAGATAACCGTAACTGAGGTAAAGAGATATTTAAATGAAGGACACTTTCCCGCAGGTAGTATGGGTCCCAAAATTGAATCTGCAATAAAATTTTTAGAATCGGGTGGTAGTGAAGTAATTATTACTTCACTACAGAAGGCAAAAGAAGCCTTTTTTGGCGATTTTGGAACTAAAATTGTGCCTGGTTAATTGCTCCTTAAAACCTCCATAAAGGTCTATAAGTAGCAGCCATAATTGCTCCGGCAATCGCACCTACAATAATATTGATGACAATCATCACGATAATGGAAACAATCATATAACCAATAACCTTTTCCTTGGGTGTGGACATCATTACTGGCATACCCACATACATCAGATAAAGTCCATAAAGGGAGATTAAAGTAACAAGTATGCCCAGAACAGGAAAGATATAGAGTATTCCTGCAACAAAATAAGGGGTCATAGAATATACTGCGAGTTTGTACGCATTTGTGCTGTTCTGGACCGAATCAAAAGAAGGTGCCAGGGCATTAATAACAATCCCTTCTATATAAAGTCCCACCAGGGTCATAATGAACCAGACAATTGCCCAGACAATGGCTGAAGTAAATGGATACCTGATTGTGCCAAACATTCCGACATTTATTCCAATGAGCACATAGCCTAAAAATCCAAATATAGTAGGAATCAGTGCCAGAGGTATTGCATACCCGGTCAGAACCTGACCGATTCCTGTTGTTTCTGATTTTATCTTATCCCATTCAGTCTTGGGGCTGAACAGGATTCCCTTAATTCTCTCAATCATTATTTCCTCCCTTATTGAGCAAATTATACTTAAAATTAACAGGAAGTCAATACATTTATGCGAATGATACACATCCCGCTCTTGCCGAAAAGGAACAAAGCGTGATTTCTTACTTGTAGCATCCATTTTCAAATGGGCGATTTATTCCGTCCGGCTGTTCCGTCCCGATGGACGAGTTCCGTTTAATGAGGATATACGTCTTTTAGGCAGAAAATGCCTTCGGACAATTTTGATATTTTTCTATTCCTACTATTTTCACACTAAATGATACAAATATTTGAGGGGTTGTTAATGATTTGTTAGCAACCAGCTCCAATAGCCTTTAAAAATGCCTTAACAATTTTGGGGTCGAACTCGGTCCCAGCACAGCGTTTTAGTTCCTCAATCGCCTCGTTTTTGGTCTTTGCTTTTCTGTATGGCCTCGCCGAGGTCATTGCATCGTAAGCATCAGCAACCGCAAGGATTCTGCCAATCAGAGGAA
>JBBINQ010000034.1:0-6929 GCA_037443805.1 Caldifarciminota bacterium
AATGGGAAATTCTTACTGAGAATGGCTGGCAATTTATTAATATTGGAGAGTGGATTAAAGCGCAAGGAATAGAAATAAATCAATATTTCGGTCATGGTTTTGGTTGTGTTCCTTACAAGATTGATAAAAATTATATTTTTTACAACGTACTAAGAATTCTTATTAATCCCGATAATATAAGAAAATACGCCGGTAAAAGTAATGTTTGGGACTTCATGGAAGTAATTGCGCACGAAGCTACCCATCACCTCTTACTAAGAGCAGGAGTGCCACCATACGCAGACTTTCAAGAGGATATTGCTTATCTAACCGGTTTTATGTTTCAACACAATTTGTCACCGAGCATGCGAAATGAATGGGCGGCGATGGGGTGGTTTAATGGCGCACCTGGATTTTCTATTAACCTGCCAAAGCCATAGAATTCGAAACGCTAAATGCAGGAGAAGAAATAATATATTTATCATTTATGATACATCGAAAAATGCTTGCAGTTATCCGCTTTCTGAATTTCAAGAACAAAGAACTTGTAAAAATCATTGTGCCACTAATTGCGCTATTTTTACAATGTTGTGTTCCTTATTATTATACAAATGTTAGCACAAGACTGAAGGTAAAGCACAATTATTATATTAGAGAGACAAACAGTATTATTAATACAATTGAAATACAAGTAGATTGCTATGAAAATGCCGACTTGAAAATCGACTCAATTGCTAAGAACTATAGCGCCCAGAAAATTATTGAATATTATCTAAAAATAATTAAAGGAAGTAAATATGTATTTGTATTTAGAGGTCCTTTTCGCCAAGTTTATCTAAATGGCGATCTTAAAAAGTATATTATATCTTTTGCCTTAGATAAATCTGAGATTAATGATACATTATTACTTCTCAGTTCCGACAACAGTAAGATTTTTTTTTATTATGGTCAAACAACTCCTGAATTTTTGGTGGAATTCAGTGACGAGCTTCAAGGGAGTTTTATAATTTATCGTCGTGAAAAAAATATTTTAGAAGGTAATTTTGATTTCACAGGAAAAACATTGCGATATGAATCAGGGAAAATAGAATTGGGTTGGGTAGCTGGACAAATTGCTGGATTCAGAGCAATTAAGAGAAAATTTAAAAGCCAACCAGAAATAATAATGCGTTTACCGCTGAGTGCTGGTAAACTTTAAAATAATGACAAATCTAATGAAAGATATAATTTGAAGTAAGAGCAGGTGTCAATTTTATAATGTAAAAGGAGGCATATATGTAATAAGTTGTGTTGAAGAGGGGTTAATCGGGTTGAGTGATGAGCAACAATTATTACAGGAAATAAGTAAAGAGAGGGCGATATTAACGCACAATATAAGAGACTTTGTTCATCTTCATAAAAAATATTATCAAAGTCATTTTGGTATAATTTTAAGCGAGCAGGTAGATTTTAAGATTCTTTTAAGAAGAACGCTACGATTCTTATCAAAATCAGCTTTCGGGTGATGCACGCGAGATAATTCGTTCTCGTGGTCTTCAGCTGATAATGCAAAATTTACTCTTTAGCTATTTAATCTTTATCACCCGGTATTGGTTGCCATTATTGGTTCTAATGATGTAGATACCCGTACTCAGGTGTGAACAATCATAATGTCCGTTTCTTAAGGAATCTATGCGCCTTCCTGAAATGTCATAGATTGTTCCTGAAGTAGTCTTTTTTGAGAATTCAATTGCTTTTGTAACTATTGTTGATTTCAATGAACCGTCAAGATTTTTTTCTGCATTATTTTCTTCAATTCCGATTACCACATCAAGATTCCCGTATATATCATAGCTATTATTACGATACTCACACCAGACATTCAGGAAGCGATTACTGGTTCCCAGATATAAATCATTGTAATAACAAGTATAACTTTCGTTAGAAATATTGAAGATGTTGCCCACGGGTTGGCCTGATGTATTAACGAATCTTCCACATATTTGATAGGTAGAGCCAACGGACTTTGAGAATGTTACGAGATAATTAGTGCCAGCAAACCGCACAGATAGAGAATAATAGTCTACTGAATCCGCAATAGTAAAAGGCGAACCTACTGGTGCACCTGAATTTGATACTATTTGTCCCTTTACCGAATAGGTATAAGTAATTGAAGAGTATTCAGTCCAGGTAAGAAGGTAGTTGGTTCCACTGTAGGCTAATCTAACCCGATAGAGATAATTTGAAGCATTTGCCAGTTTTAAAGTGTCAGAGCCGAATGAGCCATTTGGATTAACAAATCTGCCGTTTATCTGGTAAGGCGAGGAACTATTTGCCCAGACAACAAGAAAATTTGTTCCATTAAACACAACTGCAGGATAATAATAGTATGGATTTGTTCCATAACCGATTAGTAGCCCATTGGGTTCCATAACACTTCCTGATGGCGTTACCCTTGCGCCGTATATCTGGTAATAACCAGACCGCGCATCTGACCAGACTGCAAGGTAATAACCAGCACCAAATGCAATGTCTGGCGACCATTGCACACCTGTTGCATTGGAAATATAAAACGAATTTATTGAATCACAAGTAGGAGTGACACGCACTCCGACAATATTCCCAGTACTTCAGCAACTATCGCGCAAGGCAACCAGAAAGTTAGTGCCATCAAAAGCAACGCGCGGTTCATAGGCAGCCTGTCTGTTAAACAGACATTTACCATTTGGGTCAAGGACATTACCAGTGGTGGTCACACGGGCACCAAACAAGGCGTATAGACCTGTTGAACCATAATACCGATAGTCTGCCCAGAAAACATAGTACTGATTATTCGCAAAAATAGTAGCTGTGTAATACTGGTTTGCGGTATCAGTGCATACTCCAAAACTGGCATTGAACAAAATCGGTATTAAAAATGGTAAGGAAACCATATAACCCCCTTTCTATTTGTAATAGCTTAGCCACCGTGAAATGTAGTTGCTTGATTTATCAAGCACCAAAAAGAGCCCAATGCTCCGTCCCAATGGGACAAGAGTCCCTTCGGGAAATTGGGCAACGACATTGATTTAATTCCATTTTTTAGAATGGCTAACCTATTACTATTGAATTGTATTCAATACAAGTAAAAAGTCAAGAACAATTTCAGCTTTTTTTTAATTATGCTGTATTTTGGGGAATTTAAATTAGTTTAAGGGTTGCGATGAATAAAATGGTGGTGATAAAATGAATAGACATCAGGATAGAGATAGAATGAGCCAAAGATGAGGGTGATTAAATTGTCCATATTTTTTGCACTGATATATTCCAGTGCTCGTTTGATTGAGCCTGCAATCAAGAGATTTTTTTGGTATTTTTTTGCCCGCTTATAAATTTCTATGGGTTCCATTGCTCTGGGATTGTCAACCCTGACAAGGAGAACTTGTTTTGCTTCAGGGAAAATGTATTTTATTGCATAATTTATATCTTTATCTCTGCTACAACCAAAAATAATATAGAGTTCTTTTTGTTTTTTTAAATCTGAGCCAATGAAAAAATTTTTCAAATTATTATTTAATGCCTGGAAAGAGTCTTCATTATGCGCAACATCATATATGACCAGAGGTTTCTGTGAAATGATTTCAAATCTGCCTGATAATGTAACCTTTGCAAGCCCTCTTTTTATTGCAGAATTATAAATCTGAAAACCTCTGTTCTTTAATTCGTATAATACAGCAAGTGCAATCTTTAAATTTTCATTCTGATGTGCACCTACAAGGGGCAGGGATATGTCAAACTCTCCCAATAAACCTTTGATATACATTTTGGTTCCTGAAAGCTGAATATTTTTAATTTTTATTCGGTGCAGTTCATCAGCATATATAATTTTATTTTTTCGCTCCCGGGCAATTCTTTTAAAAACTTTTTCTACACTTGGATGTTGGTGGATGGTGATAAAAAATCCCCCTGTTTCCCCCTTTATAAAAGGGGGTTTGAGGGGGATTGCTTTCCTGATAATTCCTGCCTTTTCATAGGCAATCTGTGATAATTTATTTCCAAGCAGATTTGTGTGGTCATAGCCAATTCTGGTAATTACCGGAATTCGGGCATCAACAACATTTGTGGCATCAAGCCTGCCACCAAGACCAACCTCAAGGACTGCAAAGTCCACCTGGTTTTCTGCAAAGTGCATAAAGGCGATTGCGGTTAAAACTTCAAAGAATGTGCGTGCACCAATGCGGGTTTTAAAATTGATATGGCGTTTGATTAATTTGATATATTTCTCCATTTGTTTTTTGGTAATTTCTTGATTATTAATCCTTATTCTCTCGGTAATGCGTAAAAGATGGGGTGAGGTGAAGAGCCCAACTTTGTAGCCATTTGCAATCAAACAGGAGTTGATGATTGTGGCGGTAGAGCCCTTACCTTTTGTTCCCGCAATTAAAATAACATTCTTTAGTTTTTTTTGCGGTGCACCAAGTTTTTCCAAAAACATCTTATATGCCTTAAGGTCATACTTATAACCAGGAATTTTTTCGTAGTTAATAAGTGAGTTTAAAAATTCTTCAGGTTGCAAGATTTTTTCCATTTGTCTTCTTGCATTATATTCAAATATTTCAAGATTTCAAGGCAATTTATCGTGATTGGTATTATTGACAAAATCCTGTTTTTACCGTATAATTTACTATGGCTAAGGGCAAAACAGAAAAAGAGAATGACCATCAAAAAATTATTGAAGGTTTGGGTCGTGTTGCCAGTGGCGACTTTGCTACGGAGATGCGTTTATCAACTGATGACCCAGATATCATAGCAATTGCTCAGGCATTCAATAATATGACACGCAAATTGAAAATTATGGTTGATGAACTGAGAGATGAAAATCGCCAGACTTTAATTACTACAATAAGATTAAAAAAAATTTTTGATAATAGTAAAGATATCATTTTATATATCAATAAATACGGGACAATCGTTGATATTAATAAAAGTGTAAAAGAAATCTTAGGTTATGAGCCTGATGAATTAAAAAGTAAACATTTTGCCAAGGCCGGTGTTATTGCTGAAAAAGAGGTGCCCAAGTTGATAGATAGATTCAATTTAGCAATTACGAAAGGTATTGGCAAAGATATAATGAAATTGGAATTTAAAAAAAGAGATGGAGAGAAGTTATGGCTTGATGCGAGCATAAGATTATTAAAGAGCGAAGAAGAGATTGAGGGAGCAGTCATTGTGCTCAGGGATATGACAAAACAGGTTCAGACTGATACAAAACTATATGAAGAGCAAGAGAAATTACGGGCTGTTCTTTCATCAATTGAAGATGCAGTTTTTATTCTAAATAAAGATTATCAGATTATTGAATACTACAGAGCTCAAGCTCAGGGTGATTTTTTTCTAACTAATGACTTTGACAAGTATATCGGAAAGCCAATTAAATCTATTATTCCAAAATCAACATGTGGAGAGATTGAAAAGGTTATCGGACAGTGTATGAAGACAGGAAAGATACAACAGATAGAATGTTCATGGACTGTGCATAAAGAATCTTATTGTTTTAATATAAGGGTGGCACCTGTGCGTGACAGGGATAGTAATATTATCGGAACGGCTGTGGTTATCCGTGATATTACGCATCGGGTAGAGATGGAGAAGGCAATTGCCCGTAGTGAAAAGAAGTATCGTGAGATATTTGAACAATCACCTCAGGGCTTGATTATCCTTGATGCAGAAGGTAAAATAGTAGATGTTAATAAAAAAATATGTGAATGGTTAGGATATAAGCCTGAAGATATGATTGGCAAGGACCATATATTATATCCCTTTCTTACAAAATCAGGCAAAATTGTTGCTATTAAGAAATTTATTCAAAGATTGTCAGGAAAATTTATACCACCTTATGAACTTGAATTTATTGCTAAGGATGGAAAAACTTATATTGGTGAAATTGATGCCCGACCCATTAAAGATGAAAAAGGAAATATCGCATTAATAGTAGTAATGGTTACGGATGTGACCAGACGACATTAAAAATATTTTTATTTTTCCACTTGCCCTATCGGTTTCATTTTTAAAGCAATGTCAATTGCTGGCGCAGAATGGGTCAGGGCGCCTATTGATATACAATCAATATCCAGTTCTGCATAATTGACGATATTATCAATATTTATTCCGCCGCTTACTTCAATTTCAATCTTCTTTTTTGATGTGCGCACATATTTTATTGCCTGGTCAATTTGTTCCAGGTGCATATTGTCAAGCATCACCCGATTTACACCAAGCTCAATTGCTTCTTTCAGCTCATCCATTGTTTTTACTTCAACCTCAATGAATATCTTTTTCTTTTTGCTATTCTTTCTGACCGCATTTACTGCATTGGTAATGCTTCCCGCGATTTCAATGTGGTTGTCTTTTATTAAAACCATATCATACAAGCCAAATCTGTGATTGTATCCGCCGCCAGTTTTTACTGCATATTTTTCCATAATGCGCAATCCGGGTGTGGTCTTTCTCGTATCCATAATTTTTATTCTACTGTTATTGACAAGTTTGACAAATTTTCGCGTCAGTGTCGCAATACCACTGAGTTGCTGTAGGAAATTGAGCGCAGTGCGTTCTGCTTTCAAACAACTACCAGCAGGTCCAATGATTGTTGCGATTGTCATCCCGGGGCTGAATTCTGCTCCGTCTTCCATTTTTGCCTCAAAATTTATTTTTTTATCAATTTCTTCAAATACATATCGGGCAATATTGACTCCACATAGCACTCCATCTTCTTTGGGAAATATAATTCCCAGGGTCTGGGCATCCGGCGGTATGATGGAATCAGTGGTAATATCGCCTTTGCCCAGGTCTTCTTTTATTGCCATGCGGACAATCTTTCTGAATTTGTTTTCAGGGTTTTTAATGTTGCCTCCTTTTCAGCATGAAAAATTTTGAACAATCTGCTTTTTTCTTTTTGTCATTGCGAGCGAACAGAGTGAGCGTGGCAATCT
>JBBINQ010000034.1:7029-25830 GCA_037443805.1 Caldifarciminota bacterium
CAATCTGCTTTTTTCTTTTTGTCATTGCGAGCGAACAGAGTGAGCGTGGCAATCTCATAAGGTGCGGGTTAATAGGGTCGTTTTTAAATCAAAAGAATATTGTTCCATATTAAAATCGCTTTTGTGCGCTCCTTTTGTCATTTGCTTCAATCTTATTTTTGATTTTTTTTATCTTATCACGAAGTTCAGCAGCCCGCTCAAACTCCATCAATGAAACCGCATCTGCCATTTCTTTGTATAATCGCTCAATCTCTTCAAAGCTTGCTTCCTCCTTTTTTTCATCAGGGAATAATCGGTCTGCTACTGATGTTGCCTTTAAGATTTCTTCCCTGGTTTTTACAATACTCTGGGGCGTGATATTGTGTAATTTATTATATTCCACCTGTTTGTTACGGCGCCGTTCCATTTCCGCAAGCGCCCTTTTCATTGAATCTGTGACTTCATCAGCATAAAGGATGACTTCACTGCGAACATTTCTTGCTGCCCTGCCCGCAGTTTGAATCAATGAGCGCTCGCTTCTCAAAAAACCTTCACGGTCAGCGTCAAGGATTGCTACTAAAGCCACTTCAGGAAGATCAAGCCCTTCCCTTAAAAGATTAATCCCCACCAGCACATCAAATTCACCAAGTCTCAGACCGCGCAAGATTTCTACCCTCTGGATTGCATCAATTTCAGAATGGAGATAGCGCACCTTTATGCCGAGCTCATTAAGATACTGGGCGAGGTCCTCTGCCATCTTCTTTGTCAATGTTGTGACCAGAACCCTTTCTTTATTTATAATCCTCTTTTGAATTTCATTGATAAGGTCATCTACCTGATTGGATGCAGGTTTTATTGTAACTATGGGATCAACAATACCAGTGGGGCGGACAATCTGTTCAATAATCCGGTTATTGGATTTTTTAATTTCCCATTCTGCTGGTGTGGCAGAAACACAGATTGCCTGATTAATCAATGATTCAAATTCTACAAACTTCAATGGTCTATTCTCCAGGGCTGAAGGTAGACGAAAACCATATTCCACAAGGGTCAGTTTCCGTGAATGGTCGCCTTCATACATTCCTTCAATCTGGGGAATAGTGACATGGGATTCATCAATTACAAGTAAAAAATCTTTAGGAAAATAATCAATCAAACAGAATGGTCTTTCGCCCGGTCTTCTACCGGATAGATGCATTGAGTAATTTTCTATGCCCGGACAATAACCAAGTTCAAGCAACATTTCACAATCAAAGAGTGTGCGTTGTAGTAATCGCTGTGCTTCAAGTAATTTGCCATTTTTCTCCAATTCAGCAACCCTTTGTTCAAGTTCATTCTTGATATTGGCAATAGCGATTTCAATTTTGGGCTTTGTGGTAATGAAATGTTTGGCAGGAAAGATTATCGTCTCATCAAGGTCATCAATAATATGACCGGTGAGCGGGTCAAAAATCTGAATCTTATGGATAGTATCATCGCAAATTTCAACGCGGATGCCATTTTTTTCATCAGCAGGGAATATATCAATGATTTCACCCCTGACCCTGAATGTTCCCTGTGTAAATTGAATATCATTACGCTGGTACTGGATACTGACGAGCATATCCATCAGTGATTCTCTACTTTGCCCTGCACCTTTTTTTAAAAAAACGACCAATTCTTTGACCTCATCAGGCGAGCCGATATTATAAATACAGGAAACAGAGGCAACAATTATTACATCATTCCTTGTTAAAAGGGATGATGTTGCCTTTAATCTAAGACGCTCAATTTCTTCATTGATTGAGGCATCCTTTTCAATGTATAGATCTGTCTCAGGGACATATGCCTCTGGTTGATAATAATCATAATAAGAAATAAAATATTCAACTGCATTGTCCGGAAAAAAAGATTTAAATTCACTGTATAACTGGGCAGCGAGGGATTTATTATGTGATATTACAAGCGTGGGTTTTTGAACCTGTTCTATGACATTGGCGATGGTAAAGGTTTTACCTGAACCGGTCACACCAAGCAGGGTTTGGTATTTATTGCCTGCTCTAATGCCCTGAACTAATTTTTGTATTGCCTCGGGTTGGTCACCTGCAGGTTTGAAATTGGAGACGAGTTTAAAATTCACGCCGGAAGATTTTGTATGACCTTGCAGGAATGGATAATCTCAATTGCTGGTTTGCAACAATATGCTTATCACCTGTTATCAGGTCTGTATAAGTGCCATTCCAGGCAGACAGAACCACGAAACTTGGTGCATTATCACTATTAATCACAACAATAATTCCGCCACGGTCAAAGGCATAGACCCGATTTATATCATTCACATACAGTGTGAAGAAATATTTATTGGATAGGATGGGATTTGATTTGCGGATATTGAGCAATTTTTTAATCTCCTCAAATATTACCCTATTCTGTTTTTCAAGAGCCCAGGGAAAACTGCCCATATTGAATTTTTTGCCAGTAACCATTCCTAATTCATCGCCAAAGGTTATTACTGGCGAACCACAGGATGTAAAGAGAAATGCATAGACCAATATTAGACTATTTACATCGGTGATACCTGCAATCCTCTGGTCAAAGTCAGTCAGGTCTATCAGATTAGTTAAATTGACCTGTGCAGGATTAAAGAACAATAACTTTCTCAGTTCGTTATCAAAATCACTTGTGACAATGGTTTTGTGAACAAAGTAGTTTATTATCAGGTCAGCCATTTTTTTGTTTGTTGTGCCATCAAATCCATTTACTCCAATATTTTCAGCACTGCCCAGAATAACTATCAATGGATATTTCTTTTTTAAAAAGTTTTTTAGTTCCCGCACAAAGTCCGGGTCAATCTTACTGTCTTCACCAATATATATACCGTCAAATCCAAAGTGTAGCCAGTAGTCAATATAGCCATACATAAATGCCCTAACTGAATTATCTTTAAGATTTAACTTAGGGAAGCGAGCATCACCCAGCCAGCAATCATAATTGGGTGGAGAAGTTTTAACCGGCAACCCTTGAATATTATACCAGGAATAATACTTTGAAGATGTGCCATTTTTTACTACATCAATAAAAGCAGGAAAATCATTGCCCGTATGTGTGGCAACAAATTTTAAAATAATTTTTTTGCCGGTCTTATGTAGTTCATTTATTAATTCTTTTAACTGGGTGGTATCACCAAATGTTGGGTCCATATTGCCATAATCTCGGGGATTGTATTTGTGATTTGAACTTGCAGAATGTATTGGTTGTAATAATAATATATCAAAATTCAAAGAGTCAAGATAAGGAAGTTTTGCAATAATGCCTGCTAAATCCCCACCATATGAATACTCTTTATCAGGTTGTTTGTCCCAGGATACTACATTGGGCGGGTCATTCAAGTTATTGGCATTGTAAAAACCATCTGGAAAGATACTATAATATATTTTACCATATGTCCATTCAGGTATTGAAAAAGGTAGTATTGTACTCTTATATGTTCCTGTCTGTGGCATAAATAATGAATCTGTTCTATCGCGCACTAAAAATTGATAGGTGAGTGATGTATCAAAGCGTCCAATGTCTGCAGTAAAATAGTCAAATTTGGCGTCCTGATAACTGATGGTCATCTTTGTTCTTTTGCCCGAATATAAAATAAAGGCTTCAGTGACTGCACCTCTTGCGGCTTTTAATCTTATCTCACCCATCCAGTGATTCACATAAAAGAGGTTGTCCGGGTTATGAGCAAGCACATCAATATTTATGGCTTGAGCAAAAATTGTAAAACAGATTACTAATATACTTGTTTTTCTCATACATAGAATTTTACTCAACAAATAAAATTTGTCAATAGGTTTTATAAAATTTTTTAAAGACTTAAGCCTTTCTGGGCTGCTTGACAATGCGAATTTTTTGATTAATATAGTGCTATGCAAAAAGAACGAGATTTTTTTCTCAAAAAAGTGATTGGTGTATTATATGGTGGCTGGTCTTCAGAAAGAGAGATTTCCATCGGTTCAGGCCAGACAGTTATTGAATCGCTTAAAAGGCAGGGTTTTCAGGTAAAAGGTATTGATGTGGACCGTGATTTTATCAAAAAATTGAAGAATATAGACATTGCTTTTATTGCCCTGCATGGTAAACCGGGCGAAGATGGAGTTGTGCAGGGAATACTGGAATTTATGGATATTCCTTATACTGGTTCGGGTGTTATAGGCTCTGCGATTGGAATGGATAAGATAATTTCTAAGTATATATTTGAGTCCCGTGGTATACCAACACCTCCATACTATTATGAAAAAGAGATTGATGTGGATAAAATTATTGAAAAACTTTCTTTGCCAGTTGTGATTAAACCAAGGGCTGAAGGTTCAAGTGTCGGTGTATTCATTGTGGAGAGCAGGGCAGAATTGGTCAAAAAAATAAAGACCGTCAGAAATAAATACCCGGACATATTTTTTGAAAAATATATTCCTGGGATGATGGCAACCTGCGGTATTCTTAATGAGGTGCCTCTACCAATCCTTGAAATTGTGCCCAGGAAAAAGAAATTTTATGATTATAAGTCCAAATATACAAAAGGGATGACAGAATATATTGTGCCGGCAAGGATTCCTGAAGAACAATACAAAAAGACCCAGGCAATAGCATTGGCTGCCCATCAATCAATTGGCGCTTATGGTTTTTCCCGGGTTGATTTTGTATTTGATTTAGACCATACACCATATGTCCTGGAAGTGAATACAATCCCTGGACTACTTCCTGAATCCAATCTGCCCCTTGAGGCAAGGGCAATTGGATTGAATTACGATGAACTGATATTTGAAATCCTCAAGACAGCATTGATAAGGGTTAAGAAGTAGTAATCTGCGAATTACATAAGTTCTTTATTATAAGCAAAGATACTGAAGATTCCACCAGTGTGGATGAAGATAACTCGTTTATATTTTTTCTTTTTTAAATCCTCAAGCATTCCATAAAATGCCTTACCCGTATAGACAGGCTCAAGAATGATTCCTTTTTTTGCAATATCTTTTATTGTTTTAATCTCTTCGGGATATGGTATACCGTAGCCATCACCAACAAAACCATCAATGAGTGTGATTTCATTGTTCTGGATTTTAGTCTTTATATTAAATTTTGCAATTGCCTTATCACAGATTTCCGAGATTTTATTTTTAAAATATTCTACTGTATCACAGATTATTACACCATTTAAATCAATATCTAATTTTAGCAATTTTTTTCCCAATAGTAATCCGGCATATGTGCCACCAGAGCCAACAGCACAATAGATTGCCTCTATTTTGTTTTCTTTGATAAAATTTTTCATTTCTGCCATACAGTCAAGATATCCCATAGCACCAATTTCATTGGAACCCCCTTCAGGAATAAGATAAGGTTTTCTTCCTTTTAATCTTTTTGCATAATCTGCCATTAATTCCATACGATGCTGGTATTCTTCAGGGGTGATAAATTTTATATTCGCACCAAGGAGTTCATCAAGTAAGAGATTGCCGGTATGTTCTTCACCACCCTTTTTCCTCAATAATAAATGGCATTCAAAACCGAACATACGGGCAAATGCTGCGGTTGTTCGGCAGTGATTGGATTGAACAGGGCCACAGGTGAGCAATGTATCACAT
Source organism: Caldifarciminota bacterium (assembly GCA_037443805.1). GTDB lineage: Bacteria > Hydrothermota > Tepidihabitantia > SM23-42 > JAOAFX01 > JAOAFX01. The sequence continues at coordinate 12,621 of JBBINQ010000034.1, forward strand.
TTTTTATTTTTCGCATCAGCGATTAAATATTCAAGTTTTCGCGCCTTATTGCCCGAAACGAGCAAGCCATTCAGGTCATCACGTTTCAAAAAAATACGAGATTTAACAGGCAGTTCTCTAATTTCTTCAATCGGCGTTGGTTTTAATATTTTTATTTTTTTCATATATCTCCTTTGCTAATCTTAATCCCTCTTCTTTTGTTTTTATTTTACCTTCAAGTTGCATATCAAGTAGTTCCTGTAAAATTATTTTAAATACTGGTCCTGGTTTCAGACCCAGGGCAATGAGGTCATAGCCGTTAATTAATCTTTCAATCTTTGGTTTTGCATCGTCAGCCCGTTTTAATGCGAGCATTTTTAAAAATTTCTCTTCAAGGTGTTTAGTGTGACCTGCAGTTGCATAGCCATCTGCCCAGGCAATCATCATTGCGCCAAAGTAATCGTCTCCTAAATCACGGAAAAATCTGCGGATTGCGCGGTCTGTTAATTCACCATTTGTTGCAAGCAAGTGTGGTCTCATATGTTCTTTTACCAGTTTTCTTACCATTGAAACATCATTGCGTGAAAGTTTCATACGTTTATAACCTAAAATTTCAACAATCTTTGCACCCTTTGTATCATGGCCATAAAAGTGCACATCTCCATTTTTCAGCAAGAATGTATCAGGTTTTGCGACATCATGAAAAAGTGCGGAGAGTTTGAGCAGCGGCTTGCGGCGTTCAACAGAAAAATATTGAGAAAATTCTGGTTCCAGTGTAGTAAAGAATCCTTCCTGCATCAGCCTTTCAACTGCATAATAGGTATTGAGTGAATGTCCCCATAAAAAACTATCTTCAATTATCTTTTTTGCCTCGGGAAAAATCTGGGATAGTAAGCCGAGTTCATTCATTTTCAATATCTGTTTATATGAATCAGGTGTAGAGATTATTCTCATAAATTCGTATCCAATTCTTTCTGCTGCAACATTCTTTAGATTTACCTGTTTTGCTTTTTCAAAAAATTTTTTATCAATCTTAAAATTTAATTCCAGGGCAAATCTAAATGCCCGCAGCACACGGAGCGGGTCATCAATGAGTGTGTCATCAGTAGTCAGACGGATTATTTTGTGTTTGAGGTCTTTTACGCCATTAAAAGGGTCAAGGAATTCAAATGTATCCAAATCCACAGCCATTGCATTAATTGTAAAATCGCGTCGTTTCAGGTCCTTTAAGATATCATCTTTATAACCGACAAAATCATAAATAATTTCATCTTTGACCACTCGTGCTTCATCATCTTTTTTGCTTAATAAGACAAAAGAACCCTGGATTTTTTTGGCGACCCGACGGGCAAAATATACACCTGAGCCCTCAACTGTAAAATCATAATCTTTTGGTATTATATCAAGCAGAATATCCCTTATGGTGCCACCGACAAGAAATAATTTCTGTCTCCGTTTCAGTGTTGCAATCTGCTTGATGTATTGGTTAGATTTGACTCTTTCTATCAATTCTTCCATTTACATATTTTATTCAGATAAAAGATTAAGTCAACGGAACAAGAGAAAAATATTAAATGTTGACTTTAGACGAAATTTTGTTAAAATACTTTATGCGAAAGATAGCAATCTGCAATCAAAAAGGTGGGGTGGGTAAGACCGCCACTGCCGTTAATTTGAGTGCAGGTCTATCTCTTGCTGAGAAGCGAACCCTGCTTGTTGATTTTGACCCGCAGGCAAATGCCACAAGTGGTATAGGGGTTGATTATAAGAATCTGGAAATTTCAGTCTATGATTGTCTTTTTGATGCCACACTTATTCGTCAGGCAATTATGAAAACAAAATGGCTCTATTTTTCAATTCTGCCATCAACACCCGACCTTGTTGGGGCTGAGGTTGAACTCGTTTCTGAAAATAATCGTGAGCAGAAACTGAAAACTGCACTCAGTTTGATTGATGGAGAATATGATTTTGCAATCATTGATTGCCCACCTTCACTGGGTTTACTCACGCTTAATGCCCTTGTTTCCTGTGATAGTGTTATTGTGCCTATTCAGTGTGAATATTATGCCCTGGAGGGGCTTGAGAAGTTATTAAAAACATTGAAGACCGTAAAAGAGAATCTGAATCCAAATTTGAAAATAGAAGGCATCCTTTTAACTATGTTTGATGCACGATTAAACCTTTCAAAGGATGTTGTAGAAGAGATTAAAAGCCATTTTGCTAATTCTGTTTTTAACACAATCATTCCCCGTTCTGTGCGTATTGCTGAGGCACCATCATTTGGAAAGTCTGTATTGCATTATAATCTTTCTTCATCGGGTGCCCAGGCATATTTACAGCTAACAGAGGAGATTTTAAACCATGCGTAAAAGGGCACTGGGTAGAGGAATTGATGCCTTAATTTCTCAGGAAGAGAAGGTTGTTGTGCAGGAAGGTTTTAGAATGCTTCCGATTACAGATATCAAACCAAACCCTTATCAACCACGGGAGAAGATAACTGAGGATAGCTTAAAAGAATTGGTCAATTCAATCAAACAAAAAGGGATTATTGAGCCAATTATTGTAAAAAAATGGAATAATCAATATATTCTTGCGGCGGGTGAGCGTAGATTTCAGGCGGCAAAACTCGCCGGATTGAAAGAGGTGCCGGCAATAGTAAAGGACCTATCTGAACAGGAATTATTAGAAATAGGATTGATTGAAAATTTGCACCGTGAAGATTTGAACCCGGTTGAAGAAGCACTTGCCTATGAGCAATTGAATAAAAAATTTAGCCTGACCCATGAGCAGATTGCACAACTTGTAGGTAAGGACCGCTCCACAATCACCAATGTTTTACGACTTTTAACCCTGCCTGAAAAAATTAAAGAATATTTAAAAAAGGGTTTGCTTCAGGAAGGACATGCACGGGCGATTCTATCACTTAACAATGAAATACAGATGCTTCAGATTGCAGATAAGATAGTTCAGGATAATCTTTCGGTCAGAGAGACGGAGAAACTTATCAAAAAATGGGCAAAGATACCAAAAATAAGGCCGGGTAAAGAAAAGGAACCGAATCTTTTAATCCTTGAAGATGAACTTTCAAAGATATTGAGAACAAGGGTGTCAGTTGAATGGAAAAGGAACAAAGGTAGTATAACCATTTATTGTCTGAGCCTTGAAGATTTTAATCGCATTTATGAATTTTTGCGTAAAATTAAAAGAACTTAATGGAAATATTTGACATAAGACAAAAGGAGGTTATTAAATGTATCAAGGTTCGTATGTTGCAATAATTACGCCATTTAAAGATGACATACTTGATGAACAAGGATTGAAAAAAAATTTACGCTATCTTATTGATAATGGTTCTAATGGTATTGTTGCCTGTGCTACTACTGGAGAGAGCCCGAGTCTTGATGATAATGAATATGACCGGGTAATAGAGATTTGCCTTGAGCAGACTGGAAACAAAATTCCGGTGATAGCCGGCGCTGGCACAAATTCTACAAACAAGACAATTAAACTGGTTCATAGAGCAGAGAAATTAAGAGTGCAGGGTCTATTGATTGTAACTCCATACTACAATAAACCCACACAGCAAGGATTGTATCAGCATTATCGGGCGATAAGTAATGAGACGGATTTGCCCATAATTATCTACAATGTTCCTGGTCGCACAGGCGTTAATATCCTGCCGCAGACTGTGGCAAGGCTCGCCCGTGACTGCAAAAATATTGTTGCAATTAAAGAGGCAAGTGGTAACCTTGACCAGGTCTCTGAACTGGCAACCCTTCTTGGCAATGATTTTGATATTTTATCAGGAGACGATTCTCTAACCTTGCCTATGCTGGCGATTGGTGCAAAGGGCGTGATCTCAGTGATTGCTAATATCTTTCCTAAGGATGTGGCAAATATGTGTCGGCTATTTTTTGACAGCGAGATTGATGAGGCAAAAAAACTACATCTCAAAATGTTCCCTGTCATAAAGGTGCTATTCATTGAGACCAACCCCATACCTATTAAGAAGGCAATGGAATTGATGGGGCTTGCTGCGGGCAGTCCCAGATTGCCACTTGTTCAGATGAGCGAAGAAAATGTAGCAATCTTGCGTAAGAAACTTATTGAATACGGAGTGGAAATATGCTAAAAATCGTGGTTTGCGGCGCAGCAGGCAGGATGGGAAGGGAAATAATCAGTGCTGCTCAGAAAGATAATGGCATAAAGGTCATTGCGGGTGTAGAAGAAAAAACAAATGCCTTTGTGGGCAAAAAGATTGAGGATGTTCCTGTTTTTGATGACATCCTGAAGGTAATTGAAAAATCTGATGCAGTTATAGAATTTACGAGCAGTAAGGGAACAATGGAGAACCTGAAAAAAACCGCAAAGTTTAAAAAGCCTTATTGTATTGGCACAACCGGATTTACTGAAAAAGAGATAAAACAGATAAAAATGTTTGCCAAAAAAATTCCCATATTTTTAAGCCCGAATATGTCAGTAGGTGTGAATCACCTTTTTAATCTTGTTAAGAATACAGTTGAAATACTTCCTGAATATGATATTGAAATTGTTGAGACCCATCATCGGATGAAGAAAGATGCGCCATCTGGCACTGCCCTAAAAATAGCAAATGTGATAAAAAGAATCAGACCCGATGTCAAATTTATTTACGGCAGGCAGGGGCTCAAAGGAGAGCGCACTAAAAATGAAATTTGTATCAATGCAATAAGGGGTGGTGATGTAGTTGGTGAACACAGGATATTATTTTTAGGACAGGGTGAATTTCTTGAATTGCGACACTATGCTACAAGCAGACAGTGTTTTGCCTGGGGAACGATTCAGGCAGTTAAATTTCTCGCTAAACAGAGACCGGGTTTATATTCAATGGAAGACCTCTTAAAAAATATTTATGCTAAAATCCATTGACAGATTTGGCCAGAGTGATATAATTAAAAAAATTTTAAAAGGAGGTAAGACTTGGTCTGGAAGAGCGGGATAAGTAAAATTGAGCCCAATCATATTGTGACCAGGGGGTATCGGCAGGAAGATTTGATTGGCAATGTGCCCTTTGCCTCGGTCTTTTTTCTGTTAATCAAAGGCAGGATGCCGGACCAGAAAGAGGCGAAAATGATTGATGCTATTATTACTTCATCAATTGACCATGGAACAACGCCTCCTTCTACCCATTCAGCAAGGGTTGTGGCATCTGCTGGCGTGCCGCTGCCTACTGCAGTGGCAGCAGGAATCCTTGCGGTTGGTGATGTTCATGGTGGTGCGATTGAAGAATCTGCCCGGCTTTTGCAGGAATGGGTTAAGAAGATGAAAACAGAAAACTGGGATTATGAACAGACTGCCCGTAATCTGCTCAATAATCTAAAATCTGCAGGGAAATATATGCCCGGCTTTGGACACAGAATTCATACCCAGGACCCGAGAACAAAGAAACTTTTCCAGCTTGCTGATGAACTGAATATTACTGGTGACCACATAAGATTGACCAGGGCAATTGAATCAGAATTTGCCAGAGCAAAACCTTTGCCCGTGAATGTTGATGGCGCAATTGCTGCGATTATTTCTGATATGAATTTTGACTGGCGCCTGGGCAAGGCATTCTTTTTGCTCGGCAGAACTGCTGGACTCATTGCCCATGTATATGAAGAGATGAGCAGGGAAAAGCCAATGCGTCGGATGTGCGAACAGGAAGTGGAATATGATGGACCATGGGAGCAGAATCTTGATAAATCATAAATCCGAAATACGAAATCCGAAACAAATCCGAAATTTCAAATCCGAATCTATAGAATATTGTTTGTGGTTTTGGTCCATGGGATTTAAACATTGTTTCGAATTTTGAATTTCGTGCTTAAACAAAGTAGCCAAAGGCGATTTTAGTATGCCCACTATCGTTGAAAAAATATTGGCGCGGGCATCGGGTAAAACAAGCGTCGTGCCTAATGAAATTGTGATGGCAAAGGTGGATGTTGCAATGTCACATGAAAATGCGGATGTGGTTTTAAAGTCATTTCAGGAGATTGGTGTGGAAAGAGTCTGGGACCCGGAAAAGATAGTGATTCTCTTTGACCATCGTATTCCTGCAGAATCAGAAAAGTCTGCAACGACCCATAAAAGAATTAGAGAATTTGTTAAAAAGCAGGGTATCAAGCACTTTTATGACTTAAAAGAAGGGATATGCCATCAGGTTCTGCCTGAATTTGGCCATTGTCGTCCTGGTGAAGTTCTTGTTGGAACTGATTCCCACACAACGACGCACGGCGCCTTCGGCACATTTGCTACCGGGATTGGTGGCACAGAGATGGCTGGTGTCTGGGCAACAGGAGAACTATGGTTAAAAGTTCCTGAATCTTTCAAAATAAAAGTTATGGGTAAATTTGCAAAATATGTTACAGCTAAGGACTTGATACTGTATATTATTGGACAGTTAAAGGCAGATGGTGCGGATTACAAATCAGTGGAGTTTTGTGGTCCGACCATCAGTGAAATGTCTGTTGCTTCAAGAATGGTGCTGACAAATCTCTCAATGGAGATGGGAGCAAAGAATGCCTTTGTTTTGCCTGATGAAAAGACGATTGAATTTGTTCGGAAAAGAACCGATAAAAAATTTGCAGTGGTATTGCCAGATGACGATGCTGAGTATTTAAAAACATTTGAGTTTGATGTGAGTAATTTAAGAGCCCAGATTGCCTGTCCTCACTCAGTTGATAATGTTAAACCAGTTAAGGATGTTGCTGGATTAAAGGTCCACCAGGTCCTTATTGGCTCCTGCACCAATGGCAGACTTGAAGATTTACAGGTTGCCGCAGAGATACTGGAAGGGAAAAAAGTTCATTCTGATGTTCGTTTGATTGTTATCCCTGCTTCAAGAGCAGTCTATCTTGAGGCATTAAAGGCAGGATACATTGAAATATTTTTAAAGGCAGGTGCGTTAATCCTCAATCCAGGTTGTGGACCCTGTCTTGGAGCACATCAAGGTCTGCTTGCAGCAGGAGAGGTCTGTCTGTCAACGACAAATCGGAATTTCAAGGGAAGGATGGGCAGTCCTGATTCATTTATCTATCTTGCATCACCGGCAACTGCAGCATTTTCCGCAATAAGAGGAGAGATAACAGAACCACTATGATAAAAGGTCGTGTTTACAAATTTGGTGATAACATAAATACTGATGATATTTATCCGGGTCGTTATCTTTCTATTACTACAGACCGTGAAGAGATGGCAAAACATTGTTTTGAACTGGCATATCCAGATTTTTTGAAAAATGCAAAACCCGGTGATATCATTGTTGCTGGTAAAAATTTTGGTTGTGGTTCATCAAGGGAGCAAGCAGCAACCTGTTTAAAATATTTTGGCATCAGTGCAGTCATTGCTGAATCATTTGCCCGTATATTTTATCGCAATGCAATAAATCTTGGCTTACCAATTTTGATTGCTCCTGAAATTACTAAAAAAATTAATCATAATGATACCCTTGAAATTGATTTAAAAGAGGGTATAATAAAAAATATGGAAACAGGGGAGACAATAAAAGTTCTGCCATTACCTCCATTCATTCTGGAGATTCTCAATGAAGGGGGGTTAATACCATATTTGAGAAAAAAGATTGCAATTAAAAAAGGGGGAAAGTAAATGAGATACAGACTGATAAAGGATGAGATTGCTTATACTGGCGAACAATTGAGAAGTAATTTTGCTTATACTACTTTTGGCATTGTAGGTGATTCAATAATTGCCTTTTGTGGTCCCTGTGATGTAAAACTTAAGGAGATGGTAGATATTGAAGATTTAAAAGCCGGTAAGGCAATCTATTCTGAGTATATGCTCCATTTCATTGTGGAGCATTATGATACAGATATTGAGAAGATTATTCTCAAACAACTGATACTTACCTGCATTGTGCGTGATGCAATAAATGAAATCAAAGGGAAACTCATTGTAAAAAGGGTCAATTCAGACTTATACGAAGATGATGCGAAAATTACTATTTCTGTAGCAACAGTGTCGCCCCTTTCTTCGCTCATCCATTTTGGTGTAAACATCACTTCAACAAATACGCCAGTAAAGACCAAAGGTCTGAAAGACTATGATATTGAACCCTATGAGTTCGCCAATATGATAATGGACCGTTATACAAAGGAGATAGAAAAGATAAATAATGTCAGGTGCAAGGTAAGATGGGTGCAGTGAAAAGGTTCATAGCAATGGTTAAAGGTCATCGCCGTTTGCATCATAAAATATTTTCGTCATTCGTTTTAAAAACCGTGAACCATTGACTGACGACGAAACGGGCATCGTAACCTTACAACTGATTACGAACAACTAAAAATATATGGCTGGTTATTTAAGAGAGATCTTTACTTCAATCCAGGGCGAAGGTATTCGGGTAGGGCAGAGAATGACCTTTGTTAGATTTTTGGGTTGTAATCTTTCCTGTAATTACTGCGATGTTCCTGAGTGTCAGAAAAAGGAAGGTCCATTTATCTATAATCATAAAACATTTAATAATCCAGTGGAGACAAATTTTGTCATTGATAAGATTTCTGAAAAGATTGTCGCAATGACTGGCGGCGAGCCTTTGCTCCAGCCATTATTTTTATTGCAGTTATGTGAAGATTTAAAGAAACAAGGGAAGATAATTTACCTGGAAACCAATGGCACACTGCCCGGCGCACTTGAAATGGTTTTAAAACATATTGATATTATTGCCCTTGATTTTAAAATTCCTACTGCAACCGGTCGTCCCGGCATGTGGAAAAAACATGAAGAGATACTACGTATTGCGAATAAAAAAGATATTTTTGTAAAAATGGTGATTAACGAGAACCTTATACCCAGAGAACTTGATATGGTGCTTTCAATAATTGAAAAGATTGATAAAAATATTCCACTGATTATTCAGCCAGTCTTTGGTAGAACAATTCCCAATCTGCTTGATATCCAGAAAAAGGCACTGCAGAGATTGGGTGATGTGCGGATTATTCCACAGGTACATAAGTATTTACACCTGGAATAAAGACAAAATATAGGCATTAAACCCGCATTATTGATAATCACTGTTATTACGAGCAATCTCATATTTTTAAATCAAAACGAAAAACAAAGAATACTATCTTCACCTTATGAGATTACCACGCTCACTATGTTCGCTCGCAATGACAAAAATGAAAAAATAGAGTGCCAAAGGAAATTTTCTATGCTATGCCAATCTCTTTGTGTTTTGCTAAAATATCATCTGCCAGTCTTTCCAATTCCTGAAAATCTTCTTCTTTGGGATATCCCTGGGCAATGGCCGGTGTCACTATTTCAACTTTAAGATTAGGAATTAAACTCTGCAGGGTTTCCGGCATCTTTCCTCCCCAGGAATAAGAACCAATAATTGAGATAAATCTTGTTTTTGGCCTCAGGGCATTGACAAGATATGCAGCATATACTGCAGCAGGGTGCGGACCAGTGAGCACTGTTGGCGTGCCGATAACAATGGTTGCTGTATCAACGAGTGCCATTGCCAATTCTCCAATATCAGTCTTTGTCAGATTGAATGGTTTGATGGTAATACCCCGTTTCATTACTGCATCAATAAAATATTCTGCCATTTTTTCTACACTGCCGTGCATAGAGACATAGGCAAATACAACCTCATTTTTTACATTATCACTTGTCCAGTCTTTATAGGCATCAATAATAAAATTTGGTCTATTGTAGACTGGTCCATGGCTCGGAGCAATTATCTCAATGTTAAATTCTTTTAATCGCTCAAGATGTTTCTGGATATTTTTTCTAAAGGGCATCATAATCTCAGCATAATATCTTTTTGCCGATTCGTAGACCCTGGCTTCATCTGTTGCATATAAATCACTTGTGGCAAGGTGTGAGCCAAAAAAATCGCAGGAGAACAGAATCCGTTCTTCTTTTAGATAAGTTAACATTGTTTCGGGCCAGTGTACCCAGGGCGCAAAGATGAACTGGAGTGTGCGGTTGCCAAGAGAAACTGTATCATTGTCTTTTACTTCAATAAATTTATCTTCAGGAATGAATAATAAATCCATCAGCATTCCTTTACATTTGGAATTTGTAACAACCTTTGCCATAGGATATTTATTTAATACTTTTGGTATTCCACCTGAATGGTCTTGTTCTGCATGATGAGAAATGACATAATCAATCTTTTTAATACCGAGTCTATTTAAATTTTCAACCAACTCATTCTCTTTGGCTGGGTCAACCGCATCTATGAGTGCAGTTTTTTCGTTTCCTATGATTAGATACGAATTATAACTTGTGCCATCAGGCAAAGGGATCAACTCATCAAAGAGTCTTCTATCCCAGTGATTTGTGCCTACTGCATAAATTTTTTCTTTAATTTCTCTAATGTGCATAAAACCTCCAAAATTTTTATTAAAATTTTGCTCTACTTGTCGCTAATATAGGTGGTGGCAGTCTTTGGAACTTTTAATTTCAATTCTTTATGATAATAATCATAAGTGAGTGGTTCCAGATTTTCATTTATTATTTCTGCATCAACAACCCTCCCAATAAACATTGTATGGGTACCACAGTCCATTGAACCTATGACTTCACATTCAATGTAGCCGATTGTATTTTCAAGAATTAATGGTGCTCCGGTTTTTCCGAGTTTATAATTGACTCCTTTGAATTTGTCCAGTTCACGTCCTGATTTAAATCCGAATTGACCAATAAATTTGGGCGGTGTGTCTTTTGAAAGTATTGCAATAGAAAAGACTTTACTCGTTTCAATGTATTGATGTGTGAGATTTTGTTTATTGACCGAAATTCCCATCTGGGGTGGTTCAGCAGTGACCTGGAATACTGTATTAACAATCTGACCATTAATTTTATCGTCCTTTTTTGAACTTACAATATAGATACCGTATGAAACTTTGTGTAATGTTTTAATATTCATAGAACTTTATCAATATGTTTAATCAATTCCTCTTTTGGAACGACCCCGATTATTTCATCTACAACCTTACCCTGTTTGAATATTTTCATATTAGGGATAGACATAATCTTGTATTCCACGGTTTTATTTGGATTTTCATCCACATTTATCTTTGCGACCTTTAATTTCCCTTGATATTCATCAGCAATCTCATCTATGGTTGGTGCAATCATCCGGCAGGGACCGCACCATGCCGCCCAAAAATCCACAAGGACTGGTGTTGTAGCATTTTTTACTTCCTGGTCAAAATTTTCATCAGTTAAATGTATTGCTGGCATAATGTCTCCTTAATAATCTCTCTTACTCAATTACCATTCAACAATTTAATCAATTTAAAATACTTGCTCTACTGCTTTTACTTCAGGTATTGCATCTTTAAGCCTTTTTTCAATTGCCATTTTGAGCGTAAGCATGCTCATTGGACACCCACCGCAGGCACCGGTAAGTTTTACTTTAACAATACCATCATTACTGACCTCAACAAGCTCTACATCACCACCATCCATCTGTAGATTAGGCCTTATTTCGGCAAGTATCTTTTCCACCTTTTCTTTCATAAATAACCCCCTTTAAATTATCTGGCATACCATATTTAGATGCCAGGATTTGAAATAATGTTTATTATTAATGATACCAAGAAATTTCGCAAAGTCAAGGGATAGAAAAGCAGATGATGAGTCAGCAAACTGGAGAGGATGGAGGTTCAAATTCTCTTGACTTGGATAGAAAATTAGGGATAATCTATAGTCTGATTAATTACTGGGCCTGCCCTTTGCCTGAAAGGACAGGCAATAAAAATTGGTGAAAGGAGGTTACTGATGCCTGCGCAAAAGATTGAAGTGCCTGTTTCACGGGCAAACAGGCTGGTCAATTCAGGGAATGTAATTCTTGTAACATCCTGTTATAAAGATAAAAAAAGTATTATTACCATTGCCTGGCACAGTCCGATTTCTATTAAACCACCTGCCTTAGGCATTGCAATAGGAAAAGAACGTTTCTCTGCAGAACTGATCAAAAATTCTAATGAATTCATTGTTAATATTCCTTCCTGGAATCTTTTAGAACCGATGCTATATTGCGGCACACATTCAGGCAGGGATGTTGATAAATTTAAAGAAACAGGGCTCACTCCACAAAAGGCAGAGAAGTTGATAAATACGCCGAAAATAAAAGAATGCATTGGCGCGATTGAATGTTCAGTAATAGACTATATAGAAGTTGGTGACCACATTATGTTCTTTGGTGAGGTGCTTTATGCTGAGGCAGAGGAAGATTTCTTCAAGGATGGCGTCTGGGATACAAATAGAGCAGAATTGATATACCATCTTGGTGGAAACTGTTTTATGAAGTCTTCAGAGGTTCATCGGGTGTAGTGGGTCACTATATGCCAGTATGCTGTAATATACTCTTTATAATTGGCTTAGAATGAAACTGATTTATACCACACTGTGGATTTTATTGATGGTAATGAATGGCACTGCAAATGAATCTGACCGTGTCAGTGAAGCAAGAAAAAAACATCAATCCCAGATTGATTCACAGTTTGATAGTCTGGGTATAGAGTATCCACCAGAACAGGTCTTGATTACTGCCTATAAAAAGGAGCAGATTCTTCAATTATGGGCAAAATCAAAATATGATAGTATTTTTTTGCTTGCGCAGGAATACAAATTTACTGCTTATTGTGGTGCATTAGGACCAAAACGTAAAAGAGGTGACCTGCAGATTCCAGAAGGGTTTTATCATATCAATTGTTTTAATCCTCGTTCCAGGTTCCATCTTGCAATGGGCATAAATTATCCAAATGCATCAGATAGAATACTTGGTAGTAAAAGAGACCCTGGTGGTGATATTGCTATTCATGGTTCGGCAGTGACCATAGGTTGTATCCCTATTGGTGATGAAGCAATAGAAGAACTTTATATTATTTGCTATGATACAAAATTTAGAAATCAAAGGAAGATACCTGTCTTTATCTTTCCCTGTCAGATGGATAGTGCCAATATGGTTATGCTCAAACAATTTGCAGGAGAGGATACAACATTACTTAAATTCTGGAATAACCTTAAACAGGGCTATGATATTTTTATGAAGCAAAAAAATCCGGTTAAATTTTATGTCAACCGTAAGGGTGAATATATTTATGAATAATTTCTTTGTTGTTAGTGGCAATAGTTGACACAATTGAAAATTTATAGATAATGATTAATAAGGAGGTTTTATGTCAGTGATGGAAATTGAGCCGAAAATTGATACGGTGATAGTTTATCCAGA
>JBBINQ010000035.1:0-25395 GCA_037443805.1 Caldifarciminota bacterium
CATTACTATAATTATATATATTTAACGCAAAAAGTCAAGGGGCGAAGTTATTCCTATTAGCAGTTTTGCCTTTTTATCACGGGTGACTGCTATGCCTACTTTTGGAATAATCTGAATAAATCCAAAACAACTCTTTGATTCCAGTGCCATTTCAAATCCAGTGCTATAATATTTTTCGCCATTCTGAGTTACTGCATAATTAAAAAATATGATTGCAAAAAGGTCCTCAAAATAGATATTGGGATTCCATAACCCTTTTCTTAATTTTAATAACCTGTGTGAGTATTCAATGTTGAATAATATTCCTTTTTGTGCGAGAATCGGGTCATAACCACGTATTGGGATACTGGTTGAGTCAGGATTTTGCGGGTCTGAAAAACCAATCAATTTCGCACGCAGTTCACCAGTAAAAATTAAATAATTCAAACCTGTGCCACAGAAATAACCGACTCTGTTAATGGTTGATTTTAGAAATTTTCTCTCAACAGGAATAGAAAAATTCCAATAGCAATTATATTCAGGTTTTTCATAGGTTATTATAACGCCTGGATTAAATTCTTTTCTCTGGTATTCATTAAAAGATTTAACATTCAGATTCAAGATTATGTTTTTAATACCCGGGTTCAGTGTATTAAAGAATGGGCAGGAGCAGGATAATTTAAAATAATCGTCATTGTTATAAAACATATCAATCTGTGCAGGACTGAAAAATTTTGATTGTAAATTTGATTGTAAGAAAAATTTATTGGTCAATTGGTCATAGCCTAAGTAACTAATGTAGAAGTTTTCATCAGTGACATCACTGCCTGCAAAGAGAACACCATATTGCCATTTTCTAAATGTAGAGTCCACAGGTAGAAATACGGGCAATCTAATTGTAGGAAAAGTGGTTTGCATAATATTTAGATAGTTGCCATTTTTTATATCAATTTTCTGTGCGCGGAGTTCAGGTTTTGGATTTGGTTGCCACTCCTGAAGTGTATAATTTTCCGGTGAGGATATTTTTTTATAGATATCAAACCCATTTATCTGTAGCTTGCTGAAATAGAGTGTATCTTCAACAAAAACAAAGGAATTGTTAAAGCCATTTTTTGTATAACACAAAATACTTTCAGGTGCAGAAAGGTTTATTGCATAAATCTGATGTTTGCCATCAAAATTGGCAATAAATCCGAGCCAGTCATTTTGCACAAAACAGAGATGACCTTCGGTCCAGGGTGTGTGCAGGATGGGCGTAAATTTAGAGGATTCAAGGTCAAAAAGATATAGATCTGGGTTTTCAAATTCATTACGTCCACATACTACAATCCAATTGCCATTGGTTTCAATTTCATCAATTAACAGATCACCCTCCCAGATTTGTTTTTTTAATTCTGGTGTATACAACCAGATTTCTGAACCGAACCAATGCGGTTTCTGTTTCACATAGAGGACGACATCATTGTCCAGCACGCAGAAACTTCTGATGTCATCATTAAAAAGAATATGTTCTTTTTTTGTTAGCAGATCTAATTTGCGCAGGGTAGATGTAATACCATATCCATTATAATATGTATTTTTAGTGCGTTTCAATTCAGCTGTAGCATAATAGAGTTGACGATTATAAATCCTAATCCTGGATGTGATTGGGCTGTTGAGGTTTATTAAAACCTTTTCTTTGTGCGTGTTCAAATCAAGCTCAATGACCTGGTATATATTTTTATATCTAAAACAATTGAGTTTAATCGCTGACTCATAGACATAGAACAACTTACCATTATCCACAACAAGGGAAGAAATATACCAGCCCCTGTTTGTTATTTTATCGCCTTCAATGTGATTTACTGAATTATTGGTGGCACTATGTTTTGTCCATTCTTTGAACAATGCAGGAAAAGATTTTCCATATACTTTCTTCGCTGCGATATCAAGCCCTAATCCAGGAAATATTGCTGAGACTGGTGCCCAGGGGTATGAACCATAGGTTGAAAAAAACTTTTTGAATCTTTCTTCTCCATATTGTTCGGCAAGAAAATCAAAGAGTTCGCCTCCATATAGATACATTTTGCCGTACGGAAATGATAGCGGTTCATTTGTGGCATCAATAATATCGGGAAATTTTTTTTCAGCAATGCAGGTACTGATATAGGAATCAAAAAATCCATCATTGAGTCTGCCTTCATAAGGTGAAATTTTTGATTCGCTGTACACAGTAATTCCTTCTATTACCCAGCCCGAAGAATACATATTTGGTTGAAATAAGGAGCCGAATATACTGGTGAAATAACGGGGTACACCATTTGTGCGGGTCATATGGGCAATATGGGTGAACTCATGGACGCTGAGCATTCTGTACCAGTCTTCAATTCCTTCAAGGTAAATACCCGCGCCCGGAGCATAGGTAAAGAAATGGATGTTATAAAATACTGGATTGGCATATCCATTACTCAATGTGCCGATGTCTTCAATGACAACGGGAACCGCTCTTGTATCATTGCCAGTAAGATTGACAATATATGGACGATAGTATTCAAGATTTTTCAATGCTTTCAGGGCTTCATATTCATAGCCGGGTTTATAAATGATTTGAAAGTTTTCTGTTTTTATTACCTGCCAGTCAAACCAGTTAAAAAGCAGTATGGATATGAGTATCACAGAAGATTATAATCACTACAATCAAAAATGCAATATTGCTGATAATGTATTAAGGGCTAATAATGAGATATGGTTTTATGTAATTTTAATCTAAAAATATTCAAAGACAATGAGGGTTTCTATGTGATAGGTTTGTGGAAACATATCAAAAAGATAAACATTTTTGATAGTATAGCCATTATTAATTAATAGATTTGCATCACGGGCAAGGGTTGCAGGATTGCACGAGAGATAGATTATTTTTTTTATCTTCAATTTTGATACACTTTCAATAACGGATTTTTCTACACCTTTTCGTGGCGGGTCCATAATTACAGTTTCTCCGATCTTTAATATATCAATCTTTTGCTCTACTCTGGCCTGAATGAATTCAATGTTTTCTACCCTGTTAATTTGTGCATTTTTAATGCCATCTTTGACCGCATACAAATTTTCTTCTATGGCTATTACCTTTTTACAAGCTTGAGCCAGGCATATTCCGATTGCACCAACCCCTGCATAAAGGTCAACGATTGTTGAACCCGTGATTTCTGATTTTATCTTTTCTATTATTTTCCCAAATATTTTAATATTTACCTGAAAGAAAGAAATTGGACTGATTTGAAAGAGTTTATTATCTATGAGTTCTT
The DNA here is from genome assembly GCA_037443805.1 of Caldifarciminota bacterium. Classification (GTDB taxonomy): domain Bacteria; phylum Hydrothermota; class Tepidihabitantia; order SM23-42; family JAOAFX01; genus JAOAFX01. Next base: position 3,264 of record JBBINQ010000035.1, read on the forward strand.
CATAAAAATCAGTGCCGTCAAGCAGAATATTCTTGCTTCCCAATATACGATTAGTTTTTTGATTATTAATATTCTGGCTAATACCCACAAGCCCCGGGATCTCGTCAATGAGATTATCATAGAGTTTTTTGGTAATGTTTTTTTCTTTTGTTACAAAAATAAGATATAATTGACCGGTATTTGTGCCTCTGCGTAAGATTATGTGCCGTAAATTACCTGAATGGTTCAATTCGTTATAGATTTTTATCCCGGATACTGCAATCCGTTTTCTGATAATAGTGAGTGCCTGATTAATTTCATTCTGGTTGATATAACAGATATCGTGGTTGACTACCTCGTGTGTGTTCTTTTTGAAATATCCAATCCTGGCTCCATTTTTATCCTGAACTGGAAGTTGAGCGCGATTGCGATAATACCAGGGTTGTTCTGCAATAACTTCAATATTACTACATTCAATCCTGCCGATACGCCGGAGTGTATCATTCAGAATTTCTTTTTTTAATCGGACCTGATGTTGATAATCAATATGTTGAAACTGACAACCACCGCATAACATAAAGACCGGGCAGCGTGGCTCAATCCGATATGGCGAAGGTTCTTTTATTGTGATACACTTTGCTATATTATAATCCTTTTTTTCAGTTATTATTTCTGCCTTGATCTCTTCTCCAGGTATGACAAAATCAACAAAACAGACTTTGCCATCAACATAGCCAATGCCCTGTGCACCAAGATTTAATTTTTCAATCTTTAATTCAACAATTTTTCGGTCTGCCATACCTGGAATTATATATACTGCCTTAAGCGTGTCAATGATTACCCGTTTCTGTCGAGAGGGTGCTATGTTTTATCTTGACTTATCAATAAATTTGGTTATGATTTAGTATGACTTTTTTATGTGCATTATTATTACTACAATCCAATGAAGTTTATTTAGGTGAGATGAGTGGTGTGATCAGTCCGGCAAGTAGTGCCTATATTTTGCGTGCAATCAGTATTGCTGAAGAAAAGAATGGGATGTGTTTGATTATCAAACTTGATACACCAGGTGGACTTGATGAATCAATGAGGGAGATAACAAAAAGAATTCTCAATGCCAAAGTTCCGGTTGTTATATATGTTGCACCCAGGGGTGCAAGGGCTGCGTCTGCTGGTGTTTTTATTCTGTATGCAAGCCATATTGCAGCAATGGCACCGGGCACAAATATTGGTGCAGCGCATCCAGTTGGCATGGGTGGTGAAAAGATTGATACAGTGATGGCGAGTAAAGTAACCAATGATGCAGTAGCATATTTGCAATCACTGGCAAAGGCGCGGAATCGTAATATAGAATGGGCAGAAAAGGCAGTTCGGCAGAGTGCCTCTATTGACGATGAGACTGCATTGAAAATAGGAGTCTGTGAAGTCATTGCCGATGACGAAGATGATTTAATAAATAAACTTGATGGAAAAGAGGTCAGGATTCTTGATGAGACGATAAAATTGAATACGAAATCTGCACCATTGAAAAAAATCTCTATGTCCTTAAGGGAAAAATTATTACTGATTCTGACAAATCCTAATATTGCTTACATTTTGCTGCTCCTTGGAATTTATGGACTTTTTTTTGAATTGCAGAATCCAGGAATGATATTTCCCGGTGTTGTGGGTGGTATCTGCCTTATTTTGGGATTCTATGCCCTGCATCTTTTGCCCGTCAATTATGCAGGGCTTGCACTGATTCTCTTGAGTGCAATATTTTTTATCCTGGAGATTTATATCACTTCACATGGACTATTGAGCGTTGGTGGTGTTATTTCTTTAATTGTAGGTTCTTTAATACTTTTTGAAAGTGACCTACCATTTTTAAGGGTATCCTGGGAGGTTATCATGGTTGTTGTAATTATCATAATCGTTTTTGTTGGTCTTCTACTTTTTCTGGGTATAAAGGCACAGTTCAGAAAGCCAGCAGCAGGAAAAGAGGGTTTGATTGGAGAACAGGGGATTACCAGGACTGAGGTTAATAGTGAAGGTGGCACTGTTTTTGTTCATGGAGAACTATGGAATGCAGTGAGTGATACACCGATAAAAAAGGGTGCCAAGATTAAAGTAATTGGTTCTCAGGGAATGATTTTAAAAGTTGAACAGATTTGATAGTCCTTTTTCTATTTAGTATCTTTGAAAAATTCCTTTTTTTAGATTTTAATAACAGTTATCTTCAATTCAATCCGGCAAATTTAGCTGAACAAAAATTTTTGGTCTGTTTTGGTGGTAATGAAAATTTTGGACTATCCAGTCTACGCACCTGGACTGCAGGAGTTCAGGTGCAGAGATTCCAGTTAGTATGTAAGACATTTGGCAATGAACTCTATCGGGAAAATATGTTTGAACTGGCAGGCGGTTATACTGTATACAAAATGTTTAGTGCGGGTATTGGCATTGGTGTTCTGAATAACTGGATTAAAGATTATACAAACCGCTTCACCTACACAGTTAAATTGGGTGGAATGGCTGAACTACAGAATCTAAAACTCTATTTGTGTCTGAATAACATAAATAACCCAAAATTTTCTGAAATTGATTATCTGCCTATCACTTATCTCTCAGGACTACAATATAAAATAAACGCACAACTTAAAACATTTTTTAATATAATGGGAATTGAGAAAGGGACTCCGTTCTTCAATTTTGGATTGATCGCCATTCCGGTAAAAGAGACTGAATTTTATGCGGGAATAAATACTGAAAATTTTGTTTTTGAGTATGGTTTAAAGGTTTGTCTGCGCAGGCTTGCATTTGATTATGCAGGAACAATGCATCGGCAACTTGGATTATCCCATACATTCTTTATTAATCTTTTGAGATAGTGGCATTAATTTTTATTATTACAATCATAAATACTTATTTCTGGGAAACAGAAGAGCAAAAGGATTTTGAAGTCCTCCTGCTTGATTTGGAAAATTTAAAGCATAATCCAATAGACATTAATACTGCAGATTTGAACGGACTGGTAAAGATTCCGTTTTTGAAGGTTGCAGATTGTTTGAGAATTATAGGGTATCGGGAAAAGTTCGGGTTATTTGAATCTGTTGATGACCTTTATAAGATTGCTGGTCTGGATAGAGCCATTGTTGATGAGATAAAGCCCTATGTGGCAGTGAAGACAAAGCCGGTGAAGTGGAAAGGCATTCAGAATAGGCTCCGTGTGCAAAAAGATATTAATGAATCTCATAGTGAGGAATACTACACGCGCACTACCATTGATATAAATGATTACAGAATTTTTTTGGTCACGGAAAAAGACCCTTATGAAGATTCTTTTCTGGATTACTATGGTGCAGGCATCTTAATCAGTGAAGACAAGAGAAAATTTGCCCTTGGAAAATACAACCTTGATTATGGTTCAGGTGTAATGCTCTCTTCTGTCGGTTCTTTTTTTCAGAGTACAGAGTTCAGGTTGTTGACACAAGAGCGTGGAATTATACCTTATACATCAGCAATAGAAAATGGTGGTTTTTTTGGCGCTGCCTTGAGTGATTCATTGTTTTTAAATTATTGTTTATTCTACTCGCATCAGAAACTTGATGGCAGAATAGATACTGCGGGTTATGCCCATTCCTTTGACCCATCAGGTAATCATATTGATTCTGCATCAATTGCACGCAAGGACCGCATTGGCGAGGAGATATTTGGCTATAATCTTGAATACCATAATAATAATATCCAGTTGAGTCAACGCACCTACTGGTCTGAGTATGAACCACCATTTGTTTGCGAGGATTCTATGACAGGATTTTATGGCAGGAATTACTGGCTGGCTGGTATAGAGACAAAATATTATGCAGAGCAATTTCTTGTTTTTGCTGAGGTCTGCAGGTCATTCCAGAACCGTGTGGGAGGCCTATTTGGCTGGACTGGTTTATTACCTTATAATTTTGAATTTAATCTGGCAACAAAATATTTCAATCCTGGATTCTATGCGCCCAAAGGTGTTGAGGCAGAGAAAGATTATCTTGGTGCATATTTTGCGCTGGGGAATTCTTCACGATTGATAAATGCAAGTACTGGGCTGAATATCTATACAGATAATACTGCTGATTCAAGTAATTATGATATAAGATTGAACCTATCCCGACAATTGGGTATTGCTGAAACTGAAATTCAGTTTCGCTGGTTATATCAGGAGACCAATAAAGAACTATCAGGCTCAAGGGTTTTCTTAAGGATAAAGCCAAAAAAATTTTTGTATCTTGATTTGAGATTGGAAGATAAATATATCTACGAAGATACTTTAAAGAATGGTATTTTCGGTGCGATTGAGATGGGTCTGGAAACAAAAAGTATTAGCGCAAAGGTCAGATATGGAATGTTTGATACTGATTCATATAATGCGCGTGTTTATGTTTATGAGCCAGATTTACCAGGTATTATTAATAATCGCACTCTTTATGGAAAAGGGAACTATGGATTTGCTTATATTTCTTTCAAACCCATCAAAACAATTAACCTCTCTTTTAAATATTTTAGAATGGATAAGGATTCTTTAAAACAGCACATAGGTGTCCAGTTAGATACAAAGTTCTGAAGAGTAAATTTCTGCTTGACAAACAACAAATTGTATGTATAATTAATATTATTAACTAACAAGGAGGCAAGGTGGCTAAAACAATGATGCGGTTGTTTGTTCTATCGCTGCTTTTGTGCCCTTTTGTGTTGAATGGTGCAAAGGTTGGTGTTCTGCACCTGAAGTCAGTGGGTGTGGCAACCGAAACCTCTGAAGCGGTCGCAGGACTGCTCGCAAATGAACTTTCAAGCTTAGGCCATAAAGTATTGAATACCGATGCTATGGATAATGCAGTGGGTGAGGTTTTACAATGTTATGAAGCCAATTGCGCAGCAGAAGCCGGTTTTAAAGCACAGGTGGAAAGGGTGATATTTGGCTCGGTATCAAAATTTGGTGAAAAGTATATGGTGCAGGTTTCTGTGGTTAATGTTTCTACAAGGGAAGTCGTTTGGTCAGGTAGTCTTGCCGCAAAATCTGCCGAAGACCTTGATACAGTTGTTAAACGGATAGCTAAGGCTATACATGAGGGCAAAAAAGTAGAGGCGGGTGCTGAGGTTGGGGCAATAACAGAGCAGGAAGTTACCCAGGAGGTTAAAAGAAAAGAATCTTTTTATGCAACAGGCGGCAATTTTGTCTGGGGGTTACCAGTGCACGGATATGCAGAGGCAAAGAGTATTATGGGTTTTAACTGGGTTAATTGGTATGAGACTCCAAACTTTGCAGTTGAATTTAGTGGTGGTTATTTATGGTCTCTTGGCGCAATGACAACTGGTACTATTACAGAGGAGCCGAGTGTTGTTGATTACGGCGGTAATATATCTTTCTTCTATTTGTTTTCCAGGGGAGATTTTTGTCCTTATGTAGGCGGTGGTTTGGGGCCACGACTTATCGCGATGGAAGCAGGTAATCAGGGATTTGGTGCGAATTTTGGTATGGGGTTTAATGCAGGTGGCGGGCTTGTTATTTTGCGAACTTATGACTTCCATATAATTATTGATGCCAGGTATGCGATAAATACTGCTAATATTCCGAATTATCAGGGTCCGCACGGTTCAATTAATCTTGGTATCGGTGTTATCTACAGACCAAGGGCTAAAAAAGGTGGCTGTGGTGGTGGGTGTCTTGGTGGAGGGTGTTTTTAAAGATACTTAGAAGCAGACACAGGGCACGCATCTGCGTGCCCTGTTTTTTTTAGTTAAGACAGAATAAAATTATTAAAAGTAGTTAAATCAATATAAATCTCCGGGAATATTTTTTCTTGTTTTCTGTATATTGAAATAGAGGAGGTAACAATGAAAAGGATAATGATTGGTCTGATAACTTTTGCAATGCTCTTTTTTGCAAAAGAACCAGAAGAGGTTGTGGAAAAGTATCTAAAAAGAATAAAGGTGGGTTCTCCGATTGAATACAAGAATCTCAAAATCTTTCCGATTGAGATAAATAATGCCCTGACATTTAAAGATTTTATGACACTTGACGAAGCAATGGATAAGGGCTGGCTTAAGATAAAAGAGATTGGTTCGGGTGTGGTCAATACAGTCCAGATAAAAAATAATGGTGAACAACCTGTATTCATTCTTACTGGTGAGATGATAACCGGTGCAAAACAGGACAGAATGATTAAGGCTGATGTGCTTCTGCCACCAAATAGTGGCTGGATAGAAGTGGAAGTCTATTGTGTTGAACATGGAAGATGGGTTTCAGTTTCAAGTGAGTTCAAATCTGAAGGGCTTGCTGTTCCAAATGCAGTCAGACAGCGTGCAAAGATATGTGAGAGTCAGACAGAAGTGTGGGATGAAGTAGCAAGGACACAGGATAAACTTGGTATCTCTTCAGGAACTGGCACAGTAAGGGCGAATTATGAAGACAAGTCAGTTCAGAAAGCCATTGAAGACTATACTGCTAAATTTAAAAAGATTCCACAATTATCAAAATCTACAATCGGTGTTGTCGTTACTACTGGAGATAAGATTATCTGTTTTGACCTTTTTGCCAGTAATAGTTTGTTGAATAAATTCTGGAAAAAGTTGGTCAAATCTTATGCAATGGATGCAATTAATGGAGAAAAGAGTTCAATAACAAAGACCGATATAGAGGATTTTATAGAGATATTTGAAGATGCAAAGTTTGTTTCAGTCGGCACACCCGGGCTCGGTGATTTGCTGGCCATTGAATCCAATAATGGTAAGGGTTCTGCCCTTGTCTATGAACAGGCAGTTGTGCATATGGATTTCTTCCCTGTTGAAGACAATCTGCAGGATGGTTCAGGATTGAGACTGGACTTTCGTCGTGACCAGCGGATGGATGATAGATAATTGCATTTGATTGAGCACTTTGTCTGTGTAGAAAATATTTGATTCTTAATAATTTGTATTGACTTTTTATCATTGGTGGTTATTATATATTCAAAGGAGACAGAAATGGAACAATATCCAATAAAATTTAATGTTGATTATCCGGAAAAGTTGTCCCGGGCAATACTAATATTGAGACTATTTTTTGGCTGGATTTATGTGGGTATACCGCATGGTCTTTGTCTGGCAGGTCTCGGGGTTGCAATATTTTTTGTTCAGATAATTGCTTTCTTTGCGGTTCTATTCACAGGCAAATACCCTAAGGGTATGTTTGATTTTGTGATTGGATACTGGCGCTGGTGGAATCGGGTAAATGGTTATATGAGTTTTCTTACGGATAAATATCCACCATTTAATCTGAATGAATAAACAAATAGCAAAAATTTTTAGATTTATCAGGTATTAAATTCTTACTGCTCTTTCTTTATAATTGCATAGAGCACTCCGCCAATGCCGATTGTTCCAGCAACGAACAGGATTGTGAAGGACAATATCGCGATGAGCACGCCAACAAATCCAATACCATTGAGCAGAATGCCAAAGATAGGAATGAGCATCAGGCAGAGCCAGCCAATGGAAAATTGACCGAGCCTATTTTTTATTTGCCAGTTCAAACCCTGACAGATTCTTTCACCAAGAATTGTGGAAATGCCTGTGAGCCCGAAGATTATGCCGACAAAGAATGCCAGGACAAATGCGGGTATTATGGGAATACCGATAATAGAAATAGCAAAGAGAATTATTAACGGCACAAATAGTATTTCCAGCCCTATACCAATGGCGATTGCAATCCAGATATTCTTTTGAATCATCTTTTCAATCTTTTCTATTGCACGCGGAAAGATTAAAAGGGCGAGTAGATTTAAAATATACATAACCACAAGAAAGGCAATTGAGGCAAATCCAACAAATATCCGCTTCAATGGAGAGGTTTTCTGCTGTAATCTCAATAGCGGTCCAATTTTGGGCATTATTTTATCAAGTTTGCCAATATCAAGGGCAGTGATTTTGCCGTTTACAATTGCATAGTCTGAGCGGTCAACACTGCCACCAATAATTGCGATATCGCCCTCTGTAACTGAACCTGAATCAAGTTCAACACTTCCACCAGCAACAGCAATATCACCTTCAATTCGGTTGATATTCTTAACTGAACCACCAGCAACTGCAACATCGCCAGTAATCTTACCATAATTTTCAATCTCTCCGCCGAAGACTGCAATATCGCCATCAACTGTTCCATTGATTTTTACTGAACCACCCATTACTGCGAGGTCACCATTAATCAATCCATCAATTGTGGCATTGCCACCGCTTACTGTAACATCTTCATTAAGGGTGTCTGAAGATTTTAAATAGAAATCACCAGCAAATGTCTGTGCACAGGGTTCTGTTTTATCTTCAACCTGTTGGGCAAAAACGCACGGAACAATTAATAAAAGTAGTGTTAATCTATTCATTTTTCCTCCACTGTTGCTAATGTATTCTTTTGTAATTTACTTAATAAAAGAATAATCATTCCGGTTCCAAAGAAGAGCACAATGATACGGACAAAGAATCCAAGATAAGGGATTAGCCCAATGAGTGAAATAATAATAAAACCGAGAATGAATGAAAGTATGGGTGAAGGTATTGATTCTTTTTTTATCAATTTAATTATCCATTCACCAAATCCTGCAGAGAAGATGATGCCGGAAATATATGCAAGCGTAAGAAAGACAAAGACACCGAATATGGCAATGGGAATACCGATGATTGTTGCAAGGGTTAGCACTGAAACAACAGGAATTATAATAATCGTAAGGAATCCAATGCCCAGGCTCTTCCAGGTGGAATCTTTAAGGATTTGATTGGTCGTCTTTATATACGGTTTTAAAATGGCAATAAGGATTATGCCGATGATGAGTTTACTTAGGAAAAAAATGGTCTTAAAGAACCCTGCTATTCCTTTTTTCGGCTTTTGTGCCTTTTTCTCTATTTTCTTATATTCGGTCTTTCCCAGTATCTTAGCATTTGAATCAATTACTGGCTCATTCTTGCTCTTAACAATAAAATCTTCAAACACAGTGGCGCCAGAATCTACATAGACATTTTCTGCCTCAATATCTACACGGTGGATTTTGCCATTCAGATTGAGTTTACCCATATTTCCTTTGACCTTGCCCTGAACCTCACCATTTATTTTAATCTCACCACCAAAGACAAGCACATCTTTTTTGACAAGATTTGTGTTGCTGGTCTTTAATTTTCCACCAAAGAACAAAAGATTATTCTCAATATTTGCATCTGTCTTGAGTGAACCGCAGAATGCCCAGATACTCCGACACTTCTTTACATTGAGATTTATTTCCGCACCTCCAGTATAGATTGAACCATTAACCGTGTTCTCTATGAAAACTTCCTGGGCAAAGGCGAACAGGTCGCCATTAACAATGCCTTCAATTTTCACTGAACGACCCATTGCAATGAGGTCATCATCAATTATTTCTTCAGGACCAACAACAATATCTTTGCCGGTCCTTAATACCAGGCTTGTGCCAGGCATTGCCAAAAAAAGAATTAAGAATATGGCTAATATGAATTTTGTATTTCCCATTTTTCCTCCTTTTTCAGGATTGTGATAAAGATATAAAAAATTGGTGCTAAAAGTATTAATCCAGTAAATAACTGAACCAGATTGAGTTTTAACAAAGATTGAGCAAAGATAGTTATTCCATTGGCAAGTGGTCGTGCCTTTTCAATGATGTGTAAAATTCCTGGAACCATAAGCAGAATCTTTGATAATAGATAAGTTTTCACAGGTGTGAGTAAAAGAACTATTAAAGTGGCGACATAGGCACCAATAACTGAAGGGACCAACCTTTTCCATGCTTTTTGCGGTTTAATACCAATTTCAGCCATAACCCGTTCATTAAATCCAGGAGAAGGAAAATATTCAATCAGTTCTTTTAATCCGTTTTTAATCCTTTCCATTTCATAGAAATATCCCTGGCATTCCATACACTGCTTTAAGTGTTGGTTGAGGATTTCTTCTTCCTGGCTGGTTATTTCATTGTCCAGTTTTTTCTGGATTAATTTCTCAATTTCTCTGTGCTCCATCATTAAGTAATACGCAAAATTTCATAAAAAGTTTCACTTCAGGATTCAGCTATGTTATGCGGGGGAGATTGACAGATAATAGATATTATATATATTATCTTCTTAGAGTTTTATGGGTTTTCAGAAAATAATCAAATTTTTAATCTTTTTATTGTTTTTAATACCATCGCCTGGCAGACCAATTGAATCTGGTACGATCAAGGGTTTTATATCAGATGCTGAAAATGGTGAAGGACTGGGTTATGCAAATGTTGTTTTGAAGAACACGACAATGGGCACAAGTGCTGATGAAAAAGGCTATTATTATATTTCGCACATAATCCCTGGCGAATATACGATTATTTTCTCATATCTTGGTTATGAATCAGTAGAAAAAACGATTCAGATTAAGGCAAACGAAGTTTTGACAATGAATATTGAATTAAAACCAATGCCTATTGAAATGCCCGGAGTTGTCGTTTCTTCAGAACGTGAACGGTTTGAAAAGAGTGTTGAAGTGAGCCATATCACTTTTACCCAGAGGGAGATAAGGTCGGTTCCGGGATTTTTTGAATCAGATTTAATTAAAACATTACAATTGATGCCTGGCGTCAGTACTATGCATGACCTTTCCAATAAATTATATGTCCGGGGTGGAAGTCCTGATGAAAATCTTGTTCTGCTTGATGGGATAATAATCTATAATCCTGCAACCCATCTTTTTGGTCTTTTCTCTACATTCCAGCCTGATGCAGTGAAAGAGGCAGAACTTTTTGCTGGTGGATTTCCTGCGAAATATGGCGATAGACTTTCTGCAGTCCTTGATGTAACAACAAAGGAAGGTAACTCAAAAAAATATGAGGGTGAGGCAAGTGTTGGCCTTATTACATCAAAGATATTGATTGAGGGTCCGATACCTAAGGGCTCTTTTTTATTCAGTGGCAGGAGAACATATTTTGATGCACTGATATGGGGTTATGCACATATCTTTAATAAAGATGTAAGTTTGCCTTATTATTTTTATGATGGTGTTGCGAAGATAAATTATAATCCATCAATTGATAATAGGTTTACCATAACCGGGTTTGGCGGAGCAGATGTTATTTCTTTTGAAGAAGGAGAGCCACCGAGTGAAAAGATAGACCTGATATGGGGAAATCGTGGTATCTCAGCAAGGTGGCGCAGGGTTCTGACTTCAAAATTGTATTGTGAATTTCTCGGTGTTTACAGTGAATTCTTCACTGATTTTAAATATAAACATTATTATGATACAATCCAGAATTTAGAACTTTTTGAAAAGATTAAAAGTTTTACAGGTAAGTGCGATGCAACATATATTTTAAATGAAGAACATACAATTGATTTTGGTCTGCAGGAAGAGAATCTCAGGGTTGAACAGCAATGGGAGATTGAGGAACAAGAATTTGGTCCACCAATTCAAAAATCCAATCTCATCGCCATCTATGTTCAGGACAAATGGCAATTAATAAAACCTATTTTATATGTCCAGCCGGGCATTCGTGGAATCTATTATAATTTAGGCAGAAGATTTGTGTATAATCCCCGCTTTGGATTGAAATATCGGTTTCAAGAAAATTCTGCATTCAATCTTGCATTTGGAAAATATAACCAGTTTCTTGTAACCATTAATAGTCAGGAATCCTATTTTTCTATCTTTGATTTCTGGCGTCCAGTTGATGCAAGCCATAGCCCACCAGTAAGTTATCATTTTATTTGTGGCATTGAAAGATGGTTTGATGAAAAGACAAATCTAACATTCAGCCCTTATTATAAAAAATATTATAATCTTTTAATTCCGAAAGAAGAGGATATGTTCTTTAGCACACCGACTGAAAGTCTGGGCACGGGGCAGGGATATGCTGCTGGTTTTGATATTTTCTTCAAGAAGAGTATTAATGATTACTCTGGCTGGTTCAGTTATACATTTGGCATAACGCGCAGACAACTGGAAAATATTTCTTATTATCCAAGATATGACCGTAGGCATAATCTCAACATTGTTTTTGGGCTTGTTGTTCCGGGTTCAATCCCTGTTTTCAAAAAAGGGAGACTTGATTTGAGATGGTATCTGGGGACTGGTCTACCATATGCCCTTGAGATTGGTCGTTACCGTCATTTTTATTATATGGAAATGGATTCAGTCTATATTTATGATTGGCACAACATAAAAGGTAAAAGAGACGCACATAGACTACCGATTGCCCACCGGCTTGATTTACATTATGAAAAAGACACAAAACTCTTTGGTTTAAAAACAACCTGGTATCTTGATGTCGTTAATCTTTATGCACAAAAAAATATTCTATTTTATGATTACGAATATTTTGATTACAATACGGGTCAAGAATATAACCCGCCGAAAAAGGTTGGTTATTCAATACCACCGATTGCTATTCCCATCCCTTCATTTGGTTTAAAGATGAGGTTTTAGATGGCTAATGACAGGAAAAACAAGCGGGCAAAAAAAATTTTTTGGCTGTTATGTTTTGTTTTAATTCTAATTTATTGTAACGAAATATCAGAGGAATACGAGCCCGAGTTGAATGTTTTCTGTATTTTGAATAGCAAAAATAATTGTCAAAAGGTGATAGTTGACCGCACCTATAAAATGGAGGAAAAAGAGCAGTATGACCTTGAAGATGTTCAGGTTATTCTATCAGGAAATGGATTGTGTGATACCCTTGTGCAGTTATACGATTCAATGGGTATCTTTATTACGGAAGATTCATTTCCTATCTATGCTGGCACCAATTATAATTTAAAAGTTTCGGCAAAAGGTTTTGATACACTTATAGGGAGCACAGATATCCCTGATACTTTCGCGATATCTGGTCTGCATAATGGAGATACAACAACTTATGATGATACATTGATAATAAGAAAGTCAAAACCCAATATGCTATGCTCTATTAGCTTTACTTATAATGATACTGCGAGTGCAGAACTGGGATTATGGAACTCATTGGATAGCCTGGAGTTTGTAATCCCAGTGTCTTATATACTTATGTATGCTGATGGAAAATATCTTATTAGAATTGGGTTATCTGATTCTAATGTTTATAATTATTATGCTTTTGAAACTTATGATTCATTACCTCGTTGCGGTGTTGCGGGTGGAGTGGGGCTTTTTGGTTCAATGTGGACTGAAAGTTTGACCGTTTTTTTGAAGACATCCAGATAAAGAGATATTATTCTAACAACTTTTTCAATCTTTTTCGCGCCCTGTGTAATCTGGTTTTGATCGTTGAAACAGGTAATTTGAGTATATAACTTATTTCCTGATAAGAGAGTTCTTCTCTGTGAAAAAGGATAACAATTTCGCGGTCAATTGGCACAAGTTGACCGAGTGCAATTTCAAGTTCTTTTAATCTTTTTTCCGCCTCAAATTTTTCTCTAAAGTCTTCACTGGCTGAATAACTTTCATCAAGGTATTCATATTCAATTTTCTGCTTCCGAAAAAAATCTATTGTCAGATTATGGGCAATTGTGAATAGATAGGATGATAGAGATTTTGATGTATCAAAAGATTTTAATGATTTGAAACATCGTATAAATGCTTCAAATGTAATCTCTTCTGCGTCATCATAATTTTTCACCAGGCGCAAAACATAGCTGAAGATTCTTCCTTTATATAAATTCATTATCTTCTGACAGGCAGACTCTTCTCCTTTAATTGCCTTTTCAATCAATTCTTTTTCTTCAGCCATCTATTTAAATATACACAGGTTATTATAAATTACAAGACAGATGGGATGTGATTTTATTCCTTGATTGTTTTTCAATTTGCGTGTATAATCTCCAAAGGAGGCTATTATGTTCATACTCGGAATTTTGCTGGTAATTGCGTTGTTTGTGTTTCGTAAGGTCTATCGGGTATCTGCAGAGGACCGCAGGGTGGATGATAAACTGCGCATAAGGAATTATGTTACCTGGGGAAGTGGTATCCTTGCCGGATTGTTGATTTTCTTTTCCCTGCTTAGAATAGTGCCACCTGGTTCTGTTGGTGTCCAAATTCTCTTTGGTCGTGTTCTGACGAAGGCAACCCTATCCGAGGGATTGAATATTGTAAATCCGTTTGTTGACCTGCATATAATGAGTATCAGGACCCAGGCATATACAATGTCAATCGCATACGAAGAAGGACAGGTAAAAGGTGATGATGCCATTACTGCCCTTACCAGGGATGGTCTTGAAGTAAAGATGGACCTGACGGTCTGGTATCATTTAAATCCTGAAGAGGCTGCAATCGTATTTCAAAAGATCGGTTCGGATTACATAGAAAAAATAGTAAGACCTGCAGCACGAACAGCAATAAGAAACACAACGGCAAATTATCAGGCAATAGAAATTTATGCGGAAAAACGAAAAGACCTTGAAGTGGAGATTGAAAAACAACTTGCGGTTGATTTCAGTAAAAGGGGTATAATTTTAGAAAGGGTGCTCTTGAGAAATATCAGCCTGCCAGCAAAGGTCAAAAATGCAATTGAGGCAAAACTTGAAGCAGAGCAGGAAGCACAGAAAATGGAATTTGTTTTATTAAAGGAGAAAAAAGAGGCAGAGCGAAAGAAGATAGAAGCAAGTGGTATTGCTGAGGCACAGCAAATCATTGCTCAGTCACTTGTTGGTGACCGTGGCAGGGCATATCTATCCTGGAAATACCTTGAAAATCTTCAACATCTCTACAATTCACCCAATAATACCATTGTTATTGCACCATATGATAAAAATTTTATACCTTTGCTGCAGATGGGAAAATGAATTTAATAGGTCTTGACATAGATTTAAATAAGAGTATAATATAAGTGAACGGATTTATTGTCTAAAACATAGGGGGCGAACGGTTTTGACAGGGTGAATGGGGTGAAAGAGGGCATACCGAGGTTCCTGGCCACCTCGTTAATCCGACCATGAGAAAAAAACATCCTGCAAATACAGGATACGCACTGGCTGCATAAATAAATGCAGTCACGTCTGCCCGGGTTTTGCCCGGCCCGGGGCCAGGCGTCATAATGGGCAAAACCTTATCATACCCTGCCTTTGGGTTTGATAGGGTCTTCTAAAAAGGCTTGCCCTTATTAACCTGTCCTTTGGTCAAGATAAGGGGAGACTTATAAAGGGAATAAGTATGTAGTCCTCTTCGCTGAAGCACTCTGGACGCGGGTTCGATTCCCGCCGCCTCCACCAATTTTGCTCAATCTTAGCGGATGTAGTTGCCTCATTTATGAGGCTTTATATTTTTTGTAGGAGCAAGTCCTACTAAATTAAAGTGCCTAAAAGTCCAAAATGCTTAAAGACAAAATATACTAAAAAGACCAGAAAAACCAAAATGACTATGCCCTATGACCATACCAGCATCCACTTCCAGTACCCAATAACCATTTGCCTCTTGACATTTTTCTTTTTTTGAATATAATAGGGTATGATTTTGAACAAAAAACTATTTTGGTCGAAAAATCAAAATAAGGGATTATATGGCAGTTTCTAAAAAGGCAGTGCGTGATGCAATCGTTGATACCGCCAGGTATATTTTTGCGCGTTTTGGATATCGCAAGACAACTATGGATGCTATTGCCCGTGCCGCCCGAAAAGGAAAGAGTTCGGTCTATTATTATTTTAAAAATAAAGAGGAAATTTTTCTTGCGGTCGTCAATAAAGAAGTAGCAGTAGTAAAAGAAGAGATCAGAAATGCCATTGCATCAACCTCTGACCCAAAGGAAAAACTTACGATATATGTTCTTACCCGAATGAGGGTATTATATCGCATTGCCCATTTTTACAGTTCTTTTCGCGAAGAATACTTGCAGGAGTATGATTTTATTCAGCGATTTAGGGAAGACCTTGACCGCTATGAGACAAAGATTATTCTTGATATTTTACGCGATGGTATAAGGAAAAAGATATTTTCTATTGAAGATCCCACAACTGCAGCAAATTCTATCGTCGTTGCCTTGAAGGGTTTTGAATATTACTGGGGAACTGAAGAGAATATTACAAAACTTGAAAAGCAGACTGAAGATATGCTGGAAATGCTGTATCGCGGGATTCTGAAAAAATGAATAAAAATTTTTTTGTATTTTTCGACCAAAAAACATTTTTGGTTGAAAATTCTAAAAAGGAGAATAAAAAATGACAGGATTGGGCAGGCTGATAATTAAATTTCGTATTCTTATAATTTTGGTGATAGTATGTATAACATTATTTTTCAGCTATTTTTTAAAAAACATAAAAATTAATCCAGATTTAACAAGTTATCTGCCAGAGACTGACCCATATGTAAGACTGGCACGGTATATCGGTGATGAATATGGGGGAAATTTGCTGGCAATTATTGCCCTTGAAACCGATGATGTGTTTAATCGCAGGACAATTGAACAAATAAGCCATCTCACCAATGAATTTAAACAGGTGCCAGGGGTGCAGTATGTATTGAGTCTCACCAATATCTTAGATATTAAATCTACTGAAGAAGGGATGGAAATTGTCCGTTTGATTGATGAATATAATTTGCCGGCTACAGAAGAAGAGTTCAGAATACTCAAAGAATATACACTTGCTAAAGATATCTATAAAGGCATTGTTTCCCGTGATGTTAGGGTTACTTTGATTATTTGTCGTTTGACCCGTGGAGGAATGGAGATTGCTCGTGAATTAAGAAAGATTGTGGAAAATAGCAATCTAAAAGAAAAATACTATTTTGCTGGTTTACCATTTCAAATGCTTGATATCAGCGACCTTGTAATCAAAGATATAAAATTACTCATACCTTTTATTATTTTTATGCTCCTCATAGTGCTCTGGTTTTCGTATCGTTCATTTTTTCTTGTATTTCTTCCTTTGGTTACTGTAGGAATAAGCACTATCTGGACTATTGGATTAATGAGCCTTTTGAAAATACCACTGACCATAATCTCCAATATAATGCCGGTAATACTTATCGCAGTGGGTAGTGCCTATGGAATACATATAATAAGTAAATTACAGGAAGAAAAGTATGGAGTCAATCAATCTGAAGCTATATCAAATAGCCTGAGCAAGGTCTTTGTTCCAGTTTTGCTTGCCTGTGTGACAACGATGATTGGTTTTGTCTCTTTTATTTTTGGTTCCTACCTTACAATGATCCGTGAATTTGGAATCTTTACTGCCCTGGGAGTCTTTTTTGCCTTTATCAATGCAATAATATTCATTCCAGCGGTGCTCGCGGTCCTGCCTGCAAAATCAATGAATCAAAAGATTTCTCCAAAAAAAGAAGTGTCCTTTCTTACCCATCTCGCAAGATTTGTTCTAAACCGGCGGTTAGTGATTGTCGTTATCTCTATTTTAATTGTAGTATTCTTTGCATTGATGATTCCAAAGATTGAGAGAAAAGTAGATTTCCTTGATTATTTTAAACCTGATAGTCGTATAAAAAAGACTGAAGAATTGATTATCAAAGAATTTGGCGGTTCAGTGCCAATACAGATTCTTATCAATGGCGACCTGCAGGACCCAAAGGTTCTGATTGAGTTACAGAAATTGACCGATTTTCTCAATACACTTGGTGAAGTGAATAATCCCATCTCCATTCTTGATTACATAAAAGAGATGAACTATGCAGTTGTGGGCAGAAAAGAGATTCCTGATACACCAGAAAAGGTTGCCAATCTCTTCTTTCTTATTGAGGGTGAAGAGGCAATTGCCCAATTTATCAATGCAGACAAAACAGAGGGTGTATTGCAGGCTACAGTTAAAGGGTTGTATACCAAAAACAGCACTGATATGATGAAGCAGATTGAAGATTATATTAAAAAACATAATACTGATTACTGCCATTTCCAGTTGACCGGCACAGCAAAGATATATGACAGGTTAGACCAATCGCTTTTGCGCAGTCAGTCACAGAGTTTGATTATGGCAGTAGTGTTAATATTCATCTGTCTTATCTTTCTTGTCGGTTCAGTACCAGTGGCAATTATCGGTTTAGTACCCATCGGTTTTACACTGTTTATAGTCTTCGGTTTTATGGGTTTGGTAAAGATTCCTTTAGATGTTGCGACGGTTCTGGTTGGGAGTGTTTCTATTGGTATCGGCATTGATTATACAATCCATTTTATCAATCGTCTGCGACAGGAATTAAAGGATAATAATATAAAAGAAGCAATACTTGCTACAATCAGCACCACTGGTAAACCAATAGTTATTAATATGCTTACAGTAATGAGTGGATTTTTGATTCTAATCTTTGCCAATCTCATTCCCTTAGAAAACTTTGGTATTCTTGTTTGTCTGACAATGTTCAGTTCTGGTCTTTCTGCCCTTTTAATTTTGCCCTCTTTGATTCTTGTGTTAAAGATAAAATTTAAAAAAAGAAATGAAAAGGAGGTATGATGCTTTTCAAAAAGAGCACTCTATTCATCTGGGCATTGTGTTTTATTCCAGCACTTATATTTTGTGCTGAAGATTTGAATGCCCGTGAAATATTAAATAAAGTTGATGAGGTCCTGCTCAATGCTAAGGACCAGCAGATGGTAATGAAAATACTCATTGTGGATAAAAAAGGTAACAGAAAAGAACGGGAAGTATTAATTTATCAAAAGGGCGATAATAAGCGGCTGGCAAAGGTTGTTCAACCTGCTGACCAACGCGGTATTGGTTTCTTATCTTTGCCTGGAGACATAATCTATGTCTATTTACCGGCATACAAAAAGGTCAGGCGGATTGCTTCCCATGTGAAGAATAATAAATTTGCTGGCACTGATTTTACTTATGAAGATATGGAACCAAAACGATATTCGGCTCAATGGTCGGCACAACTATTAAATGCTGATGATACAATCTACATTCTCAAATTAACACCCCAGAAAGAAAATAACTCTGAATATGGTGGTCTTGTAATGTATATTGATAAAGATAATTTTTATCCGAAAAAGATTGAACATTTTGATAAAAGGGGAAACATGGTAAAGATAATGACAAATTTAAAGACCGAAAAGATAAATGGATATTATATTGCCCGTGAGGCAGAGATGCTGGATTTGAGAACCAATAACCGCACCACGCTCACCCTTGATTCTGTGAAATTTGATTCAGGCCTTTCTGATGATATATTTACAGAAAGATTTTTAACTAAATAGAGGAGGCAACAATGAGAAGCATTATTCTTTTGACTTTAATAATTATTCCTGGATTTGTTCTGGGCCAAAGTCTTGAACTTGGTGGTTATCTTCAGACCGATGACCGTGTATTTCTGAAAGAAGATTTAGATTTATCCTGGCAGGACTATATGGTATCCTTGCAGGCACAGGCAAGCCCTTCAGACAATGTGAATTTTTTCAGCGAAATCTGGCTACGCTCACACGGCTTTTCTACAATCAATACTACATCAGACCTTGAAGATAAAGGAAAGATTACACCAATAAAAATGGAATTGCGCGAGGCGTATGTGGATATCAGAGGCCTATTGATAAGTTCTCTTGACTTAAAGATTGGGAGACAGAGGATTGCCTGGGGAGCAGCTGATAAGTTCAATCCCACAGACAATTTGAATCCTGATGACCTTGAAGACATATGGAATTTTGGTCGGCATCTCGGTTCAAATAGTATTAAATTGTCTTATTATCCGGGGAAATTTACTATAGAAGGGGTCTTTGTTCCTGTTTTTACGCCAGCGGTTCTTCCTTCTGGGCAATGGCAGAAAATATTCACTCCTCAATTTTCTATGCCCCCTGGAATTGTGATAGATAATATTTACGATTCAATTGATCTACCTGAAATTAGTCTGAAACAGAGTCCGATATACGGTCTGAAATTATCAAAAAACTTTTTTGGTTTTGACCTTTCAATGAGTTATGTCTATGGCAGGGATGACCTGCCAATACCAAATCTAACAGTTCTGCAACCAGCAGGTGATTCGGGTAAGTTTGATATTTATACCCGGTTGATTTATCCTAAATTACAGATCTTTGGTGCGGACCTGGCAGGTGAAATAAAAGGGTTTGGTATCTGGGCTGAAGCAGGATTGTTCTTTCCTGAACAAATAAATATGTTGATTGACCTCTCAGCCATCGGAATGGGCCAGATTGATTCTGTAGTGCTTGAAGACAAACCTTATTTTAAATATGTGCTGGGTAGTGATTACACCTTCAGGAATGGTATCTATCTAAATTGTCAGTATGTTCATGGTTTCATAAATGAACGCGGCAATGAGGCATTAAAAGATTATTTAATGTTCGGTATGGAATGGAAATTATTTAGTGAAAAATTGAAATTGATGCCGGCAAATCTTGGTGTGGAGATAGGTGATTATAAAAAGTTAAAAGATAACTATGCGATTATTTACTCACCACAAATAACCTATTATCCATTTGACAATACTGAAATTTCTTTTGGTGCAAGGTTGATTGATGGAAAGAATACTACAACCTTTGGCAAGGCAAAAGATAATGACGAGGCATTTGTTCAGGTAAAGTTCAGTTTCTGATTTAAATCGTGGCCTTGACAAATGACAATTTTTGATTATTATATATATAATTAGGAATAAAGGATAATCTTATGCTTGAAGATTTATCTTTAAGGGGAAAGAACTACTCTACTTACGATTCTTCATTAATCCTTCTGGGGAGGCACCGGGTGGCTGAGTTGCCCGAGATAAGGCGGGCAAAGACCTTATCAAAATGGGCTTTTAGCCAAAATCATTTGCCTTGAAAGGAGGATTAAAATGAAAAAATCTATAGGAATTTTGAACATTTTTGTGTGCTTTGCCTTGCTTTATGCGGGCGAGGCGATATACACTGTTGCAGGTGGAGGTCTTTTTAAGTCCACTGATTATGGTGAGAGATGGACACCCATTGGACAGGAGATACCAGTGGTAAGTTGTATAACTGGAACTATCGTGGAAGGGCCTCCAAGTTATTATGTTCTTTATGCAGGTGCTGGTTTGAATGGAATTTATAAAAGCACTGACCTCGGATACTCTTGGATACCAATTAATAGATACCAATTAATAGCGGATTACCAATTCCCCTTCCAGATATAGCATACAAAATTGTTGTTAATCCAGTTAACACAGATGAAGTCTTTCTTGTCTGTAGGGGACAGGCAATATATCATTCTACCGATGAAGGGGCAACCTGGAATTATTTTCCACCGCCTCCGGGATATTTTTATCTAGGCTCCCGTCAGCAATTTGATATAGCAAAAGACGGAACTCTGTGGCTCTATTGCCTGAAGAGCTATTGGCCTTTACTTGCAGCACTTTTGAAACGACCGCCAAGTAGTTCAATATGGTATGAAACCCGCACT
Source organism: Caldifarciminota bacterium (assembly GCA_037443805.1). GTDB lineage: Bacteria > Hydrothermota > Tepidihabitantia > SM23-42 > JAOAFX01 > JAOAFX01. Next base: position 24,537 of record JBBINQ010000035.1, read on the forward strand.
TTTCTATTGCCATACACTTTGGCAGATGACATTGCCTGTTCGCCTCATGATGAGAATTTGGTCTTCTTTATTGATGCCGTAGACTCCACAGGCACCCGGAATTGGTCTTTTGTTTACCGAACCACAGATGGCGGAAATACTTGGGAGGAATCTATTCCAGCACAACTCTTCGGAATTTCCTGTTTGGAATTTACCCCATATTCTCCTGATACGGTATATGCAGGTGTCTGGGATGATGCTCTCGGTCCCTTCTTCAATGGTATGCTGAAGAGTAATGACCGCGGTGCCTTTAATTCCTGGTATGAACTTCCGCTCTACGATGTTTCGGTATATTCTGTTGCCTGTGACCCAGAGAGTATTGGATTGATATATGCGGGATTTAGAGACGTTTACATCCCAGAAGAAGGTGGTGTAAAGAAAAGCTGGGATGGTGGATGGACATGGGAAGATGTTAGTGCTGGTTTACATTATCATTCTGTTAGGAAACACAGCCTTGTTGTCCAACCGACAATTCTATTCAGTAATACAGAATATAGTACTGCATATTCACAGCAGAAGTTGGCATTTGCGCTGGATATTAATAAATTGTTTGCTATTTATGAATGCCGGGATAGCATCTGTACCGCTTTTTCAGTGAATGTTGGAACAACCTGGCGTAATAAAAAATTGCTCGGTGAAGGCGAGTTTCCTACAATCGCCCTTGATGCAAGTAGAAATCCCTGTGCTATCTGGCAACGGAATATTCAGCCTACTCCAATGAGTCGTGGTGGTGAGTTGTGGTTTTCAAGATACGATGGCACGAACTGGAGTGAGCCGTATTTGCTTGCTTCGTTTACTGGTCCATTCAATCTGGATGTGA
>JBBINQ010000036.1:0-5189 GCA_037443805.1 Caldifarciminota bacterium
TCACAATGAGAAAGGGTTTTACCCTGATTGAATTGATGGTCGTGGTGGTCATCATCGGTATTCTCGCTGCCATCGCCATCCCCAACTTCATGGCAATGCAGCAGAGGGCAAAGGAATCATCAGTGAAGAATAATATGCACACACTCCAGACCGCAGTTGAAGATTTCAATACCAGGGGTGCTGATGCATACCCAGCCGCTTTAACGACTACGATTGGTGAAGTAAATACAGCTTACAATGGTCCTGATGTAGATATGTGTGTAGCAGAACAACCGGGCCCTCCTCCATACGGTCCTAATTCTATTCTCCCGGACAATGTCAAAAATCCATTCTATCCAAACGACGATGCACTTGAGGATGCTGATATTGGTGATACAGCCATGACCTCTCAAGGCACTATGGCTGGTATTACGGGCTACATTGATGACCAAACCACTGGCGATGCTGCTCAGACTTATTACATTGTTGGCTGGGGTGCAAAATATAACCTTGGTCGGTTGCCATTAATGCTAACTGCTGGTGTAGCGAAATAAACGATAGCCATCTGAAGATAGGGATGTGGAGAGGACTTATCTTCACATCCCTTTTTGTTTAGATTATTGAAAAAATGCGTGTTAAGATTGTAATTCTATTTTGTTTATTGGTTCTAAATTTCTCCTTGCGTTTCCTTTTGCCTTTCAATCTTAATATAGAAAAACCACCACTCCTTGGACCTGATTCCCATTATCATACACGCAGGGTTTTATTGGGAGTAAAAAAATTCCCTAATATTCCAGGGTATGACAGTTATCTTTCCTATCCAACCGGGGGTTATTGTATCTGGCCGCCTGGCTATGACCTGTTGTGTACTATAATTGCCTATCCTGTTTTTTGGATTACATCGTCAGAAAAGGGAGTAGAATGGGTATGTGCTATATACTCGATTCTCTGGTCTTGCCTTTTACTCTGTGTTACTTATCTTGTGGGTAAGTGCCTGTTTAATGAAATTGTAGGTTTGCTTGCTACTTTTTTTGTTGCAATTTTACCCTGTAGTTTATGGTGGTCAACACTTGGTTATAATGACCACCATATTGTTGAATCAATCACCCTTATCTTATTAACTTACCTGTTTATTGGTAAACGAAACAAAAAAATGGGTCATTGGATTATTTTAGGAATTATAATGGGAGCAGGTATGCTTTTCTGGCAGGGAACAATATTATTTGCCGGTCTTATATTCTTGATATTATTAATTTTTAGAGAGTTTATGGGGGTAATATCCTTTTCAATTGCGACACTGATTATTCTGCCATTTAGTATCAATACCCATTTTGTTGATAGTCCTTTCAGTTACCGTGGCTTATCGTTATTACATTTATCCCTATTGGTTATTGCGGTATTAGCAATGACGACCCTTTTGTTCTTGAAGAAGAAACACAGGATACTTTTTTTCACGGCAGGTTTTATATTGATTTTTTTACTATTTTTTTTATTCCGGACTAAATCATTTTTGGGAGGCATCTCTTTTATTCTAAAAAAAGACCCCTGGTTAAGTTCAATACTGGAATTCAAACCTTTGATGATTCATCCTGAATTTATTGAAACAGTTACTCTTAAAAGTCTTTATGGAAATGGCTATTATGTCTGGCCGCTTATTCTTTTTATTTTGTTGTGGGAAAATAGAAAAGAAAGAGGGTATTACATTTTCAGCATATTTGTAATCTTTGCTGGTGTAATGTCTTTTATTGCCAGACGTTACGCAGTTTGGTTTGCGCCATATTATTCAATAATTTTAGGTTTTATAATTTATAAAGTACATATTTTTCTTACAAAAGTTACGAAAAATGTTTTCCTCAGGACAGCTGTCTGTAGCATAATTGTAGCGATAATAATTGAGCCGGCAATAAATTATGGCTATAAGAAAGAGCATTGGATAGCACATTCAGAACAAGAACTCGCTGCCTATCAGTGGATAAATGATTCAACACCTAAGACTTCATATTATTTTGAACCACATAAAAAGCCAGAATACGGTATAATGTGCTCCTGGAATGATGGTCATAATATAGTATATCATGCGCGGCGCCCGGTATCCGCGTCCAATTTTGGAAATGATATGCCTAATTTCTATTATAACAATAGTTTTTTTCTTGCTGAATCTGAGTCCCTGGCAAATGAGATATTAGATAAATTGAATTGTAGATACATCTATCTTGCATGCTGGCAGTATGAATTGAAAGATGCCATTATTTATTCAAGTAAATCGCTGGATGAATATTTTGACTTCTTTTTCATAAAAGATAAGGCTGGAATGACCCGCAGAATGATGGTGCCTAAAGAAAAAGGTTATTCAGTTGCGATTTCAAGGTTATACCGTTTTCTGGGTTCAGGTGCCTATATGGAAGGAGTTTATTTTCCACCATATCGCCATTATAGATTGCGTTATGTTTCCGATGATGGCTCAATAAAAATTTTTGAGTATGTAAAAGGGGCTGTAATCAAAGGTAGCAGCAAACCACGTTCTTCGTTTAGATTAACATTACCGGTAAAGATTGGACAGTTTTCGTTTGTTTACTACGACTCGCTGACGGCAGATGAGAAAGGGGAATTTGCCACCACGGTTCCATACGGAACAGATTCATTAAAACCATATATTATAGAAATAACAGGAATAAAAAGTAAAGCGATAATCGGGAATGATTCTTTATCCCCTGATTCAATCAGGAATTTTCCAAGAGTTTCTCCATTTGCCTTAAATGAAAAAAACATGTGGAGAAAAAAAATATTTATCACAGAAGAAGATGTCAGGAAAGGGGAGGTGATTTATGTTGAATAAAAAAGAATCTTATATTAAAAATAAAGGTTTTACTTTGATAGAGTTGATGGTTGTCGTTGTGATTGTTGGAATCTTAACTGCAATTGCGGTGCCGAATTTCATTGTAACGCAGATCAGGGCAAAAGAGGCATCCACAAAAGAGAATATGCATACTCTGCATGTGACATTAGAAGACTTTAATATCCGTGCTGATGGTTCATATCCAGGTAATTTAGAGACGACGATACATGACGTGAATCCTAATATCTTACCGCCTGAAGGGAATATGTGTATTGCGGAACAGATGATTTCTCCCTTTGGACCGAATTCCATACTTCCGGACAATATAAAGAATTCGTTTTTCCCAAATTCTCCCGCTCTGCAGAATAAACGGGCAGAAACTGGGGATACCCCAGGTATCATTGGCTACGAGGCGAGCAATAATCCCGGCGACGACCCAATTGATGGTGACCCCTGGAATGAAGTAACTTCAGACGGTCCGGCAATTTACTATAGAATAACAGGGATGGGTAAGAAAGGACCATTACCTCTGGTAATGTGTTCTTCAGGGATTTATTAGAGACAATATAAAATCGGTATTTTCAGGGCTTCTTCTTTTGCCAGGTTGAATATGCCTTGCCATTTCTGATAATATATCTTTCACCATGTGGTTCAGCAGGGATTGAGTCAATTAATCCTGAAATGACAAGTTCATTCAGATAATATGGAACACGACCAAACTTCTTTTTGAACTCCTCTATTCTATTATTTAAAAACTCTATATCTAACTCCATCCTGGTTTCTTTGATATACATCTCCGCAATCTTTTTCTCTTCAGGATTCTTGGCATTATTATACAAATCAACCCACAATGCCAGTGCAGTTTTTGTATCCCTAAGTCTTTTCAGAGCGATATAACCTGCCCATCTCTTTGGCATATCAGTAGCATTGGGTTTCTGACTTGAAATGCGTAGATAAGCAAGGGCGGTCTTATAATCCCTTAAAAATACATAGTGGATAAAACCATAGATAAATGGAATACGCCACTCATCATAGTCTGCCTGCATACCTTTTTTCAAAAGTGCCATTGCCTGGTCAGGTCTATTCGCATCATGGGTAAGCATTAATGCACCGAGAGTATAGGCATGGACAAAGTATGGGTCAAGGGTTGTCAAAATATCAAGAATATGATACATCAGGTCAAACCTCGCATCGGTCATTCTGTGTTCACCATAATACTGAATGAATCTGAGCCAGACCACATCGGCAAGCGGGACATAAAATCCTATGGATAATGCCCTAACTGCAAATCCTGAGGGAAAATACATCAGTTCGCCAATGAGTTCGTGGGATGTCTTTTTTGAGTCAATGCGGTAGGAAAAATTGGCGATGAGCAGGAGTAGGAGTATTATCAATATAATTTTCTTCATTGTTTTATGGAATAATGCATTGGCGTTTTCAGTATCATTTAAACTCCCTCTTCTCAAAGACAATAATCGCAAGGTAAAGCAGGAATATTGTGTATATCAAACCATAGCAAATAGAAAAGAGCAACTGGTCAGGATAAACTGGTAATTTATGAACAAGTTCCAATCTGAGATTGAAATTCTCTAAATTGGGTAAAAGATAATAGAAACCATAGGCAAGGTATTTTATTAAACTAACCTTTACAGTATCAGCAAACAGTTTTAGGTCAGGGCTTGCATGGCCGATGACATAAAAAAGAACACCCATAATTGAAGTAAGTGTTGTAGAGGAGAAAGATGAAAACAGGAGGAGGATGCCAGAAAGAACCATAATCTCAATCAATGAGAATGGAAGATTGAGGAGGATTGGTAAATCAAATTTACCTTCGTAGATTAAAATAGTAAACTGATGGATAATTGCCATTGCTCCTTGCAGAATTGCCACGAGCAGAAATAGACCCAGAAATTTGCCCAGTATGATCTCACTCCTTTTAACAGGTTTGGCAATTACTGTGTAGATTGTTCTTTTTTCTATGTCTTTGTGAATTAGCGTAGAACCGATTATTATGACGACTAACACTCCAAAAATTGATGCGACTGCCATTCCAAAATCACGCAATAATTTAGGCGACTCACCGAGGGCAAAGGGTTCAAGAAATAAAGAGATAACAATCAGGATGATGCTGAATACAATAAGCAGGAGCATAATCCTCTGTCTCAGACTCTCTTTAAATGTATTTTCCGCAATTGCAAGGATTCTATTCATTTTTTCGGTTCATTCGTGCTTTCTATCACCTGTTTAAAGAACCAGTCTTCCAATGATATTTCATCTGTTTTTGTGTCTCGTTGCAGTAATTTATCAAGTTCACCAACTTCCATAATTTTGCCATCAATTATTATACCAATACGGTCGCATACTGCTTCTGCAT
>JBBINQ010000036.1:5289-25110 GCA_037443805.1 Caldifarciminota bacterium
TCCATAATTTTGCCATCAATTATTATACCAATACGGTCGCATACTGCTTCTGCATCTGGTAATATATGTGATGAAAAGAAAATGGTCTTCCCTCTATTTTTCTGTTCCAGTATTAAGTCTTTAATCTCTTTTCTGCCTATCGGGTCAAGTCCAGTTAGGGGTTCATCAAGAATCAATAGTTCAGGGTCACCTACCAATGCCTGGGCAATACCTATGCGCTGTAGCATACCTTTGGAATACTTTCTTAATGGTAAAGTAATTGCATTTTTTAACCCCACTCTGTCCAGAAGTTCAATAATCTTATTCTTTTCAATTTTTTCATTACTCAATTGGGCATGAATTTTTAAAAATTCAAACCCGGTGAGATGGTCATAAAAATATGGTGATTCAGGTAAAAAACCAATCCTCTTTTTTGCCTCAAGCGAATCTGGTGGATAACCAAAAATTTCAACTTTTCCAGTATCTGCTTTTAGTAGCCCTGTAATTATCTTAATCGTTGTAGTTTTTCCTGCACCATTAGGGCCTAAAAAACCGAATACCTCACCAGCAAATATATCAAATGATATGCCTTTAAGAATTGTCTTCTTTTTTTCCCAGAAATGAATTTTGAATGAGCGATAGAGATTTTCTATTTTAAGTGCCACATCCATATTAAATTTATTATATTCAAAAATTTTAAGTTGTAAAGCGGTTTTTTATGCAAAAATGGACCCACCAAATCATCTTGACATAAGCGGAAAATTTATATAATATTATGTATGACCCTTACTGAAGCAAAAAAAGAGGTAGAGAAACTAAAAAAAGAGATAAATTATCATAACTATCGTTATTATGTCTTAAATCAGCCTGTAATATCTGATTATGAGTATGACAAATTATATAAAAGACTCGTTGAACTGGAAACCCAATTTCCCAAGCTTATCACACCTGACTCACCTACCCAGCGGGTTGGTGGAGAACCATTAAAAGAATTCAAATCTATTGAACACAAGATTAAGATGTTGAGCCTTGATAATACCTATTCAGAAGAAGAATTATTAGAATTTGATAGACGCGTAAAGAAAGGCTTGGGTAAACAGGTAAAGTATGAAGTTACTCTTAAGATTGATGGTGTGGCAGTGACTCTGCATTATAAAGATGGTAGACTTGTGCTTGGCGCAACAAGGGGCGATGGAATTCATGGTGATGATATTACTCAGAATATAAGAACAATCAAATCAGTTCCTTTACAATTGCTGACCGATGATGAAGAATTAAAAAATATTGAAGTCAGGGGAGAGGTCTATCTTTCAAAAAAGAATTTTGAAAAAATTAATTTAGAAAGAGAGGAAAATGGTGAACCCCTATTTGCCAATCCACGCAATGCAGCAGCGGGTACATTAAAATTGCTTGACCCACAGGAGGTGGCTAAGAGAGGTCTTGACCTGTTTATCCATACCATTCCAGTACAACCGGGTTCCCATCACCCGTCGCATTACGAAGTTTTAAAGGAACTCGGTGAGGCAGGATTTAAAGTTATCCCCCATATTGAATTGTGTAATGATATTACAGAAGTTGTTAAGTATATGAAGGAATGGGAAGAAAAAAGGGATACACTTGAGTATGAGGTTGATGGCCTTGTTGTTAAGGTTGATAGTTTTGCAGACCGGGAATTGCTGGGCTATACAATAAAGAGTCCACGCTGGGCAATCGCCTATAAGTATCCAGCAAGACAGGCAGTAACTAAATTGGAGGATATTCAACTCCAGGTAGGTAGGACCGGTAGGGTTACACCGGTGGCAATACTTGAGCCAGTTCCTTTATCCGGAACAACTATTTCCCGTGCTACACTCCATAATGAAGATGAAATAAAAAGAAAAGATATAAGAATAGGTGATTATGTAATAATTGAAAAAGGGGGAGAGGTAATTCCAAAAGTAGTGGGTGTGGTAAAGGACCGAAGAACGGGCAAAGAAAGGGTATTTAAATTTCCCGAAAAGTGCCCGGTATGCGGGGAGCGGATTTATCGACTTGAGGACGAGGCTGATTGGCGATGTGTTAATTCGTCCTGCCCCGCTCAGATAAAAGGTTCTATACTACACTTTGCCTCAAGACAGGCAATGGACATTGAGGGTCTCGGTTATGTCCTGGTCAATAAACTTGTTGATATGGGTATGGTAAAGAGTTTTGATGATATTTATAAACTTGATAAAAAAACGATTGCAGATTTAGAAAGGATGGGAGAAAAATCTGCCCAGAATCTTATTGATGCCATTGAAAAGAGTAAGGAAAAGGATTTTGTTAATGTTCTTTTTGCCTTAGGTATTCCCAATATTGGGATAAATGCGTCAAATTTATTGGTGCAGGAATTCAAAAATATTGATAATTTGATGAATGCCAATCTTGAGCAACTGACAAAAGTTCAGGGAATCGGTGAAGTGGTTGCTCAGAGTATAATAAACTATTTTAAAAGTCCTAAAAATCGCCGGTTGATTGAAAATTTGAAAAAAATCGGTCTTAAATTTGAAACTGCAAAGGTATTTACTGAAGGACCATTAAAAAACAAGACCTTTGTTTTTACTGGTGAATTATCTTCAATGACCCGGGAAGAGGCACAATCAATTGTGCGTAGATTGGGTGGGCATCCAACCTCATCAGTTTCCAAAAATACTGATTATGTGGTTGTCGGTGCAGAACCAGGTTCAAAGTATGAGAAGGCAAAAAAATTGGGCGTAAAAATAATAACTGAAGAAGAGTTTATAAAATTAATAAAACATTAGACAGGAGGTTAGATGGATTCAAAAGTTGAAAATTATATTGAAAAGATTGTGCGTGAGGAACTACAACGTCTGATTGAGCAGGATAAAACGATCTGCCATTGTCCTAATTGCTACCAGGATATTATGACCCTCACGCTGAACAATCTACCAGCAATGTATGTATCAAGTGATATTGGCCATATAATGACGATGTTCAATTTGAGTAAAGACCAGCTTCAGGCACAGATTGTCGTTGAATTACTAAAGGCAATTGACAAGGTTAAAACGAACCCCCGTCATTAATAGAGACAATACAATACTATAAACTCAAAATAATGTAGCAATGCATTAAATAATTAATTAATGCATTAATTAGTAATCCAATTTTATTCTTTTGGTAATGCGGGTTGCCAATTTTTCAGCAGCATCTAACAGATTTTTGACTTCTTTTTGATACTTTATGCGGTAAATAGTTTTGGGCCATTTTTTCTCATATCTTACAATATGGGCAATTTTTAATTTTTTAAGATGGGCTGAAACACCTGGTTTTGATATTTTAACTTTCTTTACAATTTTGTCCAACTCCATGGGTCCATTTTCAAGTAGTAATTTTGTGATTGCATAGGCAATTGGATAATCAAAGATTCGGCAGATCAATGAACCACGATATTTCTTTTCAAGAATCTTCATATTTAAAAACCTGTATAATCTTCATTGGGTCAGATTAGAATTTTAATTTATATTTTATGCTCACCTTGTCAATGTTTGTTTCAATGTCAAAACCATACATTTTTGCACCAACATAGGCATCAGCCAGAGAATAGCCAAATAAAAATAGTTCCCACCATAAAAAAGAATTCCTCTCAGAATAATTCTTTTCAAAATGATTTTTAATTGCATAATAACCAAGGGTTATTTCACCTGCCCCGATTGCTACACCAGGGATATATCTTTCTGTATAGAATTGTCCACCACCAGGTAAGAGGCACAATAGCATTGCTATTTTTGCTGATTTTTTTTCCGCAAATAAAGAATTGACTGATAAGAAAATTATGATTATTACTACAGATAAGAAGCGGGAATTCTTTAACATTTTACGCTCCAGACTTTAATTTATTTAGTATATTTATAATCAAACCGTTCTACTGAGTCAATCTCTGCTGTGCAATAAATCGTCAGATAATCTATCTTCTGTTCGTCAAAAAATCTTAAGAGGTCTGCCATCCTCTTTATTGCATTTGGTGCAGAAATATATATTTCAACGCCTTTGTAGTGCCGGTCAAATCTGCGCATTATTTCTACCTCACCATAAGGAGTTAATTTATCATTCTGGAAAAATTTATTTGCTGGTAGTTTTTCAAAATCTCCGCGTATGCCCTTTTGATTTTTAATTGTTTCTTCCCACATTTTAATCTCTTCTTTCAGTTTATCAGTGGTCTGCTTCAGCGGTAGATACTGGACGCGATAAAAATAATACCCGCACAGTAGCAAAATAATAATTATTATCAAAGATAAATACTTCATAAATTTGCAATTGCCTTTTTTATATATTCTATTTTAATCAAAGATTCTTCAAGTCTTTTTGCTTCCTTTTGTTGAATTTCTGTATGCGCCTGATTGAGATAACGGGGATTGTTCAAACGATTTTTTAGTTCATCAATGCGCTGTGTCAGGAACTCTATTTCACTTTTAAGCCGTTTCTTTTCTTTTTCTACATCAATACCCCTGAGAATAACATAAACGACATATTGGGGAAGAACAATAGTTGCTACAGATGTCTGTGGTTTGCTATCAAACATAATCGAGCTGACCTTTGCCAATCTCTGGAATAGAAGATTGTTTTTGTCAATAAATTTCTGTCGCTCTTCATCCGTAGATATAATAATATTCAACATTTCCTGGGCAGGAATAGAAAATAATCCACGGATATTTCTTATCTCTTCAATAAGGGTGATTGTTTCATTTACAATGTTTACTGATTTTTTTATTTCTATCGGCTTAGCATATTCTTCAAGTAGAATACTCTTTTTTCTATCATCCGAAAATTTCTGGTAAATTTCTTCTGTAATAAATGGGATGAATGGATGTAAAAGTTTTAAGAGTTGTCTTAAAAAATATTTACTTGCATTCTGTTTGTTGTACGGTGGAATTTTAATTATTTCAAGGTACCAGTCGCAAAATTTATGCCAGACAAAATCGTAAAGCCGCCGCGCCAGTGCGTTGAGCTCAAATCTTTCAAGATAGTATTCCAAATCTTTGAGTAGCTGATTGAATTCATTAGCAAGCCAGAGGTCAAAGTCTGTCAATTCAGTGGGAAGTGTTTCCGGGCTATCATTAAATGTGGTCATTATGAGCCGTGAAGCATTCCATAATTTGTTACAAAATTTTCTGCCTACATCAATTGATTTTTCACTGTAGAGCACATCCTGTTCACGCGGGGTAATCAACATCAAACCGAAACGCAGGGCATCTGCACCATATTTTGCAATTAGCTCCATTGGTTCTGGTGAATTGCCAAGACTCTTTGACATTTTGCGTCCTTTTTCATCTCTTATCATCGGATGGAACACAACATTACTGAAGGGAATATTTTTGGTAAATTCCAGCCCAGCCATAATCATTCGCGCTACCCATAGATAGATTATATCCCATCCTGTGGCAAGGGTCTGGGTTGGGTAAAAGCGTTTGAAGTCCTGGGTCTGCTCAGGCCAACCTAATGTTGCAAATGGCCAGAGCCAGGAAGAGAACCAGGTGTCAAGCACATCTTCATCCTGAGATATTTCTCTTGAACCGCACTGGGGGCATTGCTCAGGTTTTGTTTCAGACACAATAATTCCTTTAGATATTTCACTTTCATTTTCGTGATAACAGTTTTTACAGTAGTATATCGGTATCCTGTGTCCCCACCATAATTGTCTTGAAATACACCAATCCCTTACATTTTCCAGCCAGTGATTATATAAATTTACCCATCGTTTCGGATAGATTTTTATTTTTCCATCCCTAACAACTTCAAGTGCAGGTCCAGCAAGGGCTTTCATTTTCACAAACCATTGTTTTGAGAGTCTTGGCTCTATCGGTGTTTCACATCGTTCACATATTCCTATGGGAACTGTGTAATTATCAATCTTTTCAAGTAAATCCAATAATTTTAAATGTTCAATAATTTTTTTTCTTGTTTCAAATCTTTCCTGACCCTGATAAGGACCAGCATTTTCATTCATTGTGCCGTCAGGATTCATTATGTTGATAATTGTCAGGTTATATTTCTTTGAAAGTTCAAAGTCAAATGGGTCATGGGCAGGAGTGACCTTCAAAGCACCAGTGCCAAATTCAGGGTCAACATACTCATCAGCAATAATAGGGATCTCTCTATTCATAATTGGTAGAATTGCAGTTTTTCCGACAATGGACTGGAACCTTTTGTCTTTGGGATTGACGCAGATTGCAGTATCACCCAGCATTGTTTCTGGTCTTGTAGTAGCAACAGTAATAAAATCTTTTGAATTTTTTATTGGATATTTTATGTAATACAGTTTTCCCGAAGTTTCTCTGGTCTCTACCTGCTCATCAGATAGGGCAGTTAAACATCTTGGGCACCAGTTAATGATACGCTCACCACGATATATTAATCCTTTATGATAGAGTTCAACAAAGACTCTGATTACTTTCTTAGAATATTCTTCGCTCAATGTAAATTGCTCCCTTGTCCAATCAAGGGCACAGCCCATTTTCTTTAACTGCATCCTGATTACATTGGCGTATTCCTCTTTCCATTTCCATACTTCCTCAAGAAATTTTTCCCTGCCCAGGTCATGTTTTTTAATGCCTCTGGGCAAGAGTCTATCTTCTTCTACCTTTACCTGTGTGGCAATACCTGCGTGGTCCATACCAGGTAACCAGAGTGTTTCATAGCCATTCATCTTTTTATATCTAATAATGACATCCTGAATAGTATTATTCAATATATGACCGAGTGTGAGCCTGCCCGTTACATTTGGAGGAGGAATAGTGATTGTGTAGGTGGGCTTTTTTGAGTTTATATCGGGCGTGAATAGTTTTTCTCTGAGCCAGAACTCATATATCCTATCTTCAATTCCTGTAGGGTCATATCTGCTTGAAATTTCGTCCATAATTAAATATACACACTTTTTTTACTAAGTCAATATTATTTCTGGCAACTGGGACAGAATCTTGTTGAACGGCCACCTAATTTTTTGACTACAATTTCTTTACCACATAACCGACAGGGTTTACCTTCTTGTGCATAGACATATAAAAATTTTTGGAAGTTTCCAGATTTGCCATCAGTCCTTTTGTAATCAGATACTGTGGTCCCGAATTCATCAATCCCTTTTTTTAAGACATCTTTCAAGGCGATCAGCAGTTTGAAGACTTCTTCAGCATTTAATGTATTTGCCTTTCTTGTTGGTTTTATACCTGCCCTGAATAGTGCCTCATCTGAATAAATATTTCCAACTCCTGCACAAACTGATTGGTCAAGGAGCAACTGTTTTATTGAAGTTTTGCGATTTTTTAATTTATTTCTGAAATAATTGAAATCATATTCAGGCGATAATGGCTCGCAACTGAGATTAAAGAGTCCTTTTAGCGCACAGGGTGTTTCATTTTCTTTTATAAGATATGCCCTGCCCAGTGCCCTTGGTTCATAGAAGATAATACTACCACGGTCCAAGCTAACAATCAGCCGCACAAATTTTTTATTCAATTTTTTTCTGTTATCAGATCGTAAGATAGAAGAATCTTTTTGATAGATTAAAGCACCTGAAAGTCGTAAATGAAAGACCATTTTCTTTTTGTTAGATAGCTCCAGGATTAAATATTTTGCCCTGCGGCATATATCAATAATAGATTGATTCAATATTGCCTTACAAAAAATTTCTGGCGCAGGATAGCCAATTACATCCTTTCTCAATATTTTGCAACCGATTATTTTACGGTTTATTATTTTAGCCTGTAATTCTCTTCTTATTGTTTCAACTTCGGGTAGTTCAGGCATATTGCTTTACTTGATATAATAAAACTTTCAAAGTTTCAGATACCGAGATTGTAATGGTTTTGTATTTATTTTTTTCTCAGTAAATCCTTCAATTTATTTTCCAGTTCCTTTTTCTTTTTTTCATATTCGTCTTTTATCTTACCCTTGAGCCTTTCCTTAATTTTATTCGTATTCAATTTAAATTGGGGTGATAGAATTTTTCCCGTGGCAATTATGTCAAGTGTTGCTCTTCCATTAGAATCAAAATATAATAGCCAATCGCCATGATATTTTTTTAATAAATCAGATTCTTTTTTGTTGAGCGTTAAAACGATATTTAGACTAATCATTCCATCAAGCCTGATTGTGCCGTTAGTGAGAAAATTGCCAATGTTTGTAGACATTGACCAATCTTCAATATTTGTTTTGCCATTAACAATTTTAAAGGAGCAAACAATATCCTTGACCGGCATAGTTTTGGTATCACTGAACCCCATCCAGGTAAAAAGTTTATTCAAGAATTCAAAATTTGTGAACACACCATTGACCAATTTTATATTACCAGAAGCATTTAGGTTGGCAATGACTTCTTTTTGAGTAAATCCTTTGCCCTGGAAATTATTAACACCTGATAGTCTCCCTTGCAAATTTTCAAATTTCAGGAATCGTTTGAGTATCTTTTGAGTGGAAATATTTTCCATCCTGGTATTGATTCTATAAGGCTCTGGACTCTGGCTATTATAATAGAAATCAAATTGAACCTTACCATCAAATGTTTCAGCAACACAATTTTTTAAATCTACAATACCATTTTCATAGGTAAAAGAGGTATTAACATTTCTAAATTCCATGTCCATACCGGTTAATCTGTTTATTTTAATATTCCCCTGGACGGTTACTGGAACACCTTTCTGCTCTGTTTTCTTTTCGGTTTTTGTTTTGGGTAGTAATTCGTCAAGGTCTATGAGGTTTGAGGAATTATTTATTTGAATCACCGGTTTCTTAAAATTGGAAATATATCCACTGAATGAAAAATCTGAATGTCCGATATGGCCTGAACACTCTGTAATTTTCGCACCGTCATTCTGGATTGTTCCTCTGGTTCTGAAATTCGTGATGGGTTTGTTCAGTCCAATTCCATCAATGGTGGCGTCTGTTATTGTATAATCACCAAAATAATTTGGTTTACTTGCATCCCCTTTGATTGTGATATTTAAATTAGCAGTGCCACGCAATTTTATTTCTTTGGTTTGGTCAGATAGATCTTTAATATCTTCTAAATTGCAGGCAATCTTTATCATTAAGTCGAGCAAGGGATTTTTTAAATTACTCACTGAGCCACTGATGTCAAAGTGGGATGTGCCCAGAATTCCCTGGATAATAATATTTTTGATTGAATTCAAATCAAAGGCAAAACTGCCGTTAATTTTTTCAATATTGCGATTCAGCCCGGCCGGTCTAACACTAATGTTTGTTAACTCACATTTGCCATTTAACTTTGGTTCCTTTATTGTGCCGAGGCAGGAAATGTCCATTTTAATAGAACCACTCAATTGCTGGGGTCTTGATTTTGCGGGTATCAATCCGATTGCCTTGTTAAGTTCAAAAATTTTCACTTCTGCGTTAAGATTCAAAAATTCAGATTTTTCAATATTACCAGAAATCTCTAATTCTATTGGTTCGTATGTTGCCTTTAATTCTTTGATAGAAATATTTTTTGTAATTGTATCATATTCTATATTGTTATTTATCTTTACAATTAGTTCCGGGGCATTTTTGATTTTTAAGATGTAGAGTGATTGATTACCAGTTAATGCAATCAACTGGTGCCTGAATTTTATTGATTGTTTGATATCTTTTAATTGTAGGTAAATACCGGCAACGGGGTCGCTATATGAAATGTTACCTCGTGAAACATTTATCTCATCAAGCTCCAGGTTCCATCCTTTTCCTCCTTTCTGTTCGGTCTGAGGTAGTGCTATATTGTATTGATTGTTTCTGTTTTTTTCAATCTTTACATTTGCGCCATCAATACTAATGCTACTGACTACAATCTGCCTTCTAATTAATGGTAATAATTTAAGATTTAATCTTATTTTTTCTATGGAGACCATTTTATCCTGAGAAAATTGTGGTGGATTGGGAATGGATAAACGGTCAATGCCAATTGAGATTTTAAATCCAAATTTTAATGAAACACTACCTATTTCTACGGGGTAGTTTATTGCTTCAGATGCCATTTTTTCAACGACCGAGCGGAGATAGGCAGGAGTAAGGAAAGAACTTATAGCGATATAACCAATAATTACTAATACGATTATAAGTGCTATTATCACTGCAAGTATTTTCAACATTTTTTTCATTTTAACCTCCTTTTAAAAATATGATGCTACACCTCCACTAAATAGTCTTGAGAAGAGGTTCACAAATGGGCCAATCCATCCCCATAAGATTGGAACGCCAAGATTGTCAATAAATATTAATCCGATCAAAAGGATAAAACCATATCGTTCAAGGTAAATTTCAAGATTATTGTAGCGTGGGGGGAGTAAGTTGAATAAAACTTTTGAGCCATCAAGTGGTGGTATGGGGATGAGATTAAAAGCACAGAGAATTAGATTATAGATTATTCCTAATTGTAGCATAAACCATAAAGGGGACAGATCCATATGTACTGTACCAGGAGCAAAGATTCTTAATAATAAACCAAAGATGAAGGCAAGAAAAAAATTTGATAATGGACCAGCAATAGAAGTGAAAATAATCCCCTTTTTATAGTTATAAAAATTATATGGATTTATCGGCACTGGTTTTGCCCAACCAAATCTGAAGATGATGAAGGCGATAAATCCTATGGGGTCAATATGTTTCAATGGATTAAATGTAAGCCTTCCTGCAAATTTTGCAGTGGGGTCACCCATACGATATGCAACATAGCCATGGAAATATTCATGTACGGTCAATGCCAGTAAAAGCGGCGGCAGAGATAATATTAATTCCAGAATTTGTTCAGGCATTTTTTATATATGATAACGCAGTTTTTTTATTTTTGATTTTGCCATCAAGCTGTAGTTGATATATCTCGGAGAGGATTCTCTTGAAGTCAGAGCCTGGTCTGATGCCAATTTTTTTTAAGTCTTCACCATTTATCAAAGGTTTGATTTTTTTCAAAAGATAATAACGTCTAACCGACCTTTTTAGGTCAGGAAAGATTTTTGGAATTTCATTAATAACTTTTTCATCAATTTTATTGATTATGTAAAATAATGCACTATTTGTCTTGGCATTTTTTATGGTTTTTCTTAATTCTTCAATAGTTTTAAGGTCACTAATAATCTTTTTTTCCTGACTGCTCAAAGGAAAGTTTTCAGCACCGATGAGACTAAGAAAGTAGTAGTATTTTAAACTGCCCATTTTATTAATTTTTTGTAATGTATTTGGGGGCAGATTAAATATTTTATATTTTATCAAATCCGCCAATATTTTTTGATAAGATTTTTCTGCAAAGACTAATTTCAATTCATTCATTATGCGTTGCTTTGAAATTTTTTCTAACATTTTTTTTGAAATAGCATCATTTATAAGATTTTCAGTATTTTTTTCCAGTTTAAAGTTCAGGCGGTTCTTATATCGGAGAGCACGGAATATGCGCGTTGGGTCATCAATAAAACTTTTTTTGTGTAAAATCCTGACCAATTTTTTCCTAATATCACCAATACCATCAAAAGGGTCAAGGATTTTGCCACAATGTTCTTTTGAAATAGAGAGTGCAATTGCATTGATTGTAAAATCCCTGCGTTTTAGGTCTTCAATGATATTAGATTTGAAAACTGTTGGTAGGGCACCAGGATATTGATAAATTTCTTTGCGCGCTGTCGCCAGATCAATTCTCATATTCTCTTTCAATATAGACACTGTCCCAAATTCTTTATGAACCTGCAATGTTCCGTTTAACATCTTATTCAATTCATAACCAGTTTTTATTGCATTTCCTTCAACAACGATATCAATATCCTTTGTATTGTGCTTTAAGATTATGTCCCTTATTACACCACCGACGAGATAAGCTTTGTTAGATGAGTTGATGAAGAAATGTACAATTTTATTTAAAACCGATCTCTTTTTCTTCTTTGCCAAAGATTTTAATCTTACCAAATCTTTCTTCATATTTTTTAAGGTTCTCTTCCAGCGCATCCTTTAATAAATGTGCGTTCTGTGGCGTCATTATTATTCTTGAGAATACCTTTGCCTTTTGTAGACCGGGCAACATTCGTGCAAAATCAAGAATAAACTCTGATGGAGAATGGGCAATCAAGACAATATTAGAATATACCCCTTCTGAATGTTCAGGGCTGATTTCAACGCTGATTGGTTGTCTTTTTTCCTCTTCCATTTATTTGCTCCTTTTTATAAATTATACTCAGATATGATTTATTATCAAGGGGGAAATTATATCAGAGATTGCCATTCCTTGACTTTGGTAATTTTTTAATTATAATTGCTGGTAAGGAGGTTATTGCTATGAAACCATTTAGAAATGAGAAATATACGGATTTTACCAAACCGGAAAATAAAAAAAAGATGGAAAAGGCACTTGCCGAAGTAGAGTCCCAGTTCGGCAGAGAATATGATATTATAATTGGTGGTGAAAGATTAAAAACTGATAATAAATTAATTTCATATAATCCATCACAAAAAGATCAGGTGGTGGGTGTATTTCAGAAAGCCGATGAAAAGATTGCCGAAAAGGCAATGCAGGCTGCCCTTGAAACATTTAAGAGCTGGCAATATACTCCAGCAAAGACAAGGGCAAACTATCTATTTAAAATGGCAAATATTATGCGTAAAAGAAGACTTGAACTTGATGCCTGGTTAGTATTTGAGGCAGGTAAGAATTGGGTTGAGGCTGATGCAGATATTGCAGAAGCGATTGATTTTTGTGAATATTATGGCTGGGAAGCGATAAGATATGATAAAGGTCCAAAACTACTCCAGTATCCTGGAGAAAAGGACGAACAGGTCTATATTCCTCTGGGCGTAGGTATTGTTATTCCACCCTGGAATTTCCCTATGGCAATTCTTACGGGAATGACCACTGCCTCATTTGTTAGTGGCAATACAGTTATCTTAAAACCATCAAGTGATACACCTGCCATTGCTCAAAAATTTATGGAGATTGTTGAAGAGGCAAAAGTTCCTGCAGGTGTGGTTAATTTTATGACAGGGCCAGGAGCACTTGCCGGTGATTATCTGGTGCGCCATCCCAAAACCAGATTTATCGCCTTTACTGGTTCAAAAGAGGTAGGGTTACGCATTGTTGAACAGGCAGCAAAGACACAGCCCGGGCAGATATGGATAAAGCGCGTGGTAGCAGAAATGGGTGGTAAGGATGCAATAATCGTAGATTCAGAGGCAGATGTTGATAGTGCAGTTACAGGAGTTCTGGCATCAGCATTTGGATATCAAGGGCAAAAATGTTCTGCCTGTTCACGATTGATTCTTGATGATAAAGTTTACGAAAAATTTATGGAAAAATTCATTCCCCGGGTAGAAGCAATTAAGGTAGGCCCAGTAAAATATTTTGAGAATTATATGGGACCAGTGATTAGTCAGAGTGCTTACAATTCAATTATGGAATATATAAAGATTGGAAAATCAGAAGGTAGGCTGGTCTGCGGTGGTGAACCAGCAGGCGACCAGGGATGGTTTATTAGGCCCACTGTGATTGAGATTGATAGTCCAAAAGCGAGGATTTTCCAGGAAGAAATCTTTGGACCGGTTCTGGCTGTAATCCGTGCCAGGAATTATGACCATGCCATAGAACTTGCTAATGATTCAGAGTACGGTTTAACGGGTGCTGTTTATACAAAGAACCGCAAGAAGATAGAGAGGGCAAAAAAGGAATTCTTCTGTGGTAATCTTTATATCAATCGTAAATGCACTGGAGCACTCGTTGGTGTCCATCCATTCGGTGGTTTTAATATGTCAGGGACCGATTCAAAAGCCGGGGGTCCGGATTATCTCTTACTCTTTACTCAAGCAAAGGCAATTGCAGAATTTGTTGGATTAAAGAAAAAGAGGGGGTAGGTAATGCTCAAACAAGAATTATTCAGGGAGATAAAGAAGCACGATATAAAATTTATTGACCTCTGGTTTTCTGATATTCTTGGTTCAATCAAGAATGTTACTATCACCATCAATGAGCTTGATAAGGCATTGACAGATGGGATCTGGTTTGACGGTTCGTCTGTTGAAGGATTTGGCAGAATTTGCGAGAGCGATATGTTCTTAAAACCTGATTTAAATACTTTTGCAATAATTCCCTGGAAGACTGAAAAGACAGCTCGTTTTATCTGTGATGTTTACGGTCCTGACCACAAACCCTCAGTCGTTGACCCGAGAGGTCTATTAAAGCGGGTTCTGCATAAACTTGAAAAAGATGGAATGAAATTTATGGTTGGTGCAGAACTTGAGTTCTATCTTTTTCAGCGCGATGGTTCAAAGATTACACCGTTACTCCATGACCAGGTTGGATATTTTGACCTTGGCGGTGACCTGGCATTGAGGGTTCGTAAAGAAATGTGCTTGAAATTGGCTGAGTTCGGGATTGTTGTAGAAGCAGGCCATCATGAAGTGGGCAAAAGCCAGCACGAAATTGATCTGCAATATTGTGATGCACTGCACCTTGCAGATAATATCCTCACCGCGAAAATGGTGATAAAAAGGATTGCAGAAGAGCATAGCCTCTATGCAACATTTATGCCCAAACCTCTGTTTGGTATGGCAGGTTGTGGTATGCATACCCATCAAAGTATTTTCAAAAATAAGAAAAATATCTTTGCTGATTCTGCAGATGGTTATGGCTTATCGCAATTTGCATATCATTATCTATCAGGGCTCCTTACGCATATAAAAGAACTTTCAGCAGTTATATCACCGATAGTAAATTCTTATAAAAGGCTCGTTTCTGGTTTTGAGGCGCCAGTATATATTTGCTGGGGCAGGATGAATCGCTCAGCACTGGTGCGTGTTCCACAGATTACGAAAAATAGATTGAATAGCACACGTCTTGAGTTGAGGTCGGTTGACCCCTGCACAAATCCATATCTTGCCTTCAGTGTGATACTTGAGGCGGGTATGGATGGTGTAAATAATAAATTGAAAACTCCGAAACCAGTGGAAGAAAATGTTTATCAGATTGAGAAAGTAGACCTTAAGAATAAAAAGATTGATGTTCTGCCCAGGTCCCTATGGGAGGCATTACAATATTATCATAAGAGTAAACTTGTGAAGAATGTCTTTGGGGATTCGCTCTTTGAAAAATATTATGAAATCAAACTGCGCGAATGGAATGAATATTCTGTGCAGGTTTCAAAATGGGAGATTGATAAGTATCTGGAGATATATTGATTAAAGGGCTAAAGAGGGCGATTCATTCCAACTTATATGATTACAGTTATTGATTTTGGTTCCCAATACACACAACTCATTGCTCGTCGGGTACGCGAATGTGGTGTTTATTCAGAAATTTTTAGTTGTTTTATTGATAAATTGGATATTGCTGGTCTTGAAGGAATTATTCTCTCTGGTGGTCCTGGAAGTGTATACAAAACAAATATAAATCGTTTTAAACATTTCTTTTCCTATGGTGTCCCGGTAATGGGAATATGCTATGGAATGCAATTGACTGCTCAACTCTTTGGCGGTAGGGTTCAACATATCAGAACACGGGAATACGGACCCGCAGCGATCAAAATAAACAAAAATCAATTATTTTTAAATATGCCCTTAATTTCTAAGGTCTGGATGAGCCATGGTGATTCTGTAGTAAAATTACCCCCCGGAGCAAAAATCATTGCATCCACTGAGACAAATCCGATTGCAGGTTTTCAGCTGAAAAAATTTTATTGTCTCCAATTCCATCCTGAGGTGAGGCATACCCAATTCGGAACTAAAATAATAAGAAATTTTCTTTTTAAGATATGTGAAGCCAAAAAATCCTGGTCAATGGAAAGATTTATTGAAGAAAAGATTCGGGAAATGAGACAGACGGTCAGGGATAAGAAGGCAATCTGCGCAATAAGTGGTGGTGTTGATTCCACAGTTGCTGGTGTGCTTACTGCACGGGCGATCGGTAAGAATTTTGTTGGCATATTCGTTGATAATGGATTGTTGCGCTACAGGGAGAGGGAAGAGGTTGTTAGAAATTTGAAAGGCCGCGTTAATCTGAAAGTTGTGAATGCAAAAAAAAGATTTTTAGAGAAATTAAAAAATGTAACTGACCCAGAACAAAAAAGAAAAATTATTGGTAATGAATTTATCCGGGTATTTGAGAACGAGGCAAAGAAAATAAAAGGTATTGAATACCTAATTCAGGGAACGCTCTATCCTGATGTCATTGAATCTGGTAAAGGCATTGGTCCTTCCGCAGTGATAAAGAGCCATCACAATGTTGGCGGGCTTCCTGAGAAGATGGATTTGAAGATTTTGGAACCATTGAGGATGCTTTTCAAAGACGAGGTCAGGAAGATCGGCAGAAAATTGAAAATTCCCGGTATATTCATTGAAAGAAAACCATTCCCCGGTCCTGGACTTGCGGTCCGCATTGTGGGTGCGGTGACGAGAGAGAGATTAGATATTTTACGACAGGCGGACAGAATTTTACAGGAAGAAGCGATGAAATTGAAGCACTATAAAGATATCTGGCAGATATTTGCAGTTTTACTGCCTCTTGGCACTGTGGGTGTGATGGGAGACAGGCGCACCTATGAGTCAGTATGTGCAATCAGGGCAGTCCAGAGCGAGGATGGCATGACCGCGGATTGGGTAAGACTGCCTGATGAATTTTTGAGTCGTGTATCAAGGAGAATAACCAATGAAGTGAGCGGTATTAATCGTGTGGTTTTTGATATTACATCAAAACCGCCTGCTACTATTGAGTGGGAATGATATGTGCGGTATAATTGGCATTATTGCTAAAAGCAGGATAATTGATAGTATCTACCCGGGTCTGATTGCACTTCAGCATCGTGGCCAGGATGCTGCAGGTGCAGTCACCTATGACCATACCTTCCACCTGAAAAAAGGGCAGGGCCTTGTAACCAATGTTTTCAATCCCAAGAATATAACAAGATTGGATGGAAATATTGGAATTGGGCATGTTCGTTATCCAACGATTGGACCTGGAGCGATTGAAGATGCACAGCCATTTATTATCTATATGCCCTATGGTATTGCCCTTGCCCATAATGGCAATCTGGTAAATTACTTTGACTTAAAAAAAGAAATTATTGAAAAAGAGCACCGTTATCTTAATTCAAACTGCGATGCAGAAATAATTCTTAATCTCTTATCAATAGAGTTAGCAAAGATGGATTTACAGAATTTTAGTGAGCAGATGTTTTTCAATGCCCTGAATGGCGTATACAAGAGATTGATTGGTAGTTTTTCTGTGGTGGGCATCGTTGCCAATAAGGGTATATTTGCATTTCGTGACAAAAATGGTATAAAACCTCTGGTCTATGGAAAGAACAGCAGCGGTTATATTTTCGCCTCTGAGAGTGTTGCCCTTGATGTATTGGGTTGTCCAAAATTTAGTGATGTAAGACCGGGTGAAGCAATTTTTATAGATGTGTCTGGTAAATTTTCTCGCAGGCAGATTTGTGAGGGGACAAAGGCGACCTGTATTTTTGAGTATGTTTACTTTGCCCGTCCTGATTCAGTTATTGATGGAATTGGGGTTTATGAAGCAAGGTTAAGACTTGGAGAGGAATTGGGAAAAGAGTGTAAGAGGCTCGGAATTAAACCAGATGTAGTAATTCCGGTTCCTGATACAGCAAGGGGTTCAGCACAGATGGTAGCCGAAATTCTTGGAGTGAAACACCGTGAAGGGTTGATTAAGAATCGTTATATTTACAGAACTTTTATTATGCCAACACAGGCAGAACGGATTGAGGCAGTAAGGATGAAATTGAATCCGATAAAATCTGAGATAAAAAATAAAAAAATATTATTGATTGATGACTCAATTGTTCGGGGTAATACCTCAAAAGAGATAATTGAACTTGTCCGCAGTGCGGGTGCAAAAAAGGTCTTTTATGGTGTCTATTCACCACCTCTCAAATATCCCTGTGTTTATGGAATTGATATGCAGACGAGAGGTGAGTTTATTGCAAGGAATAAATCAGTCGCTGCTATAAAAGAGAAGATTGGCGCAGATGCACTGGTTTACCAGACTATTGATGGGTTGGTAAAAGGTGTTGGAAACGGCAAAAAAGATTTTTGTGCTGCCTGTTTTACTGGTAATTATCCGACTGAGATTCCCGATGCGGCGCTCAAAAAAATTGAGAAAGACAGAGTAAAATAATATTGTTTAAATAACTACTAAAATTTTAATTCCCTGCCCCAGAGATTATGTGATACAATTTCTTTGAGTTGTTTGCGCGGTCTTGGGTTAATTCCACCAATCCCTTCAGCAGTGGAAGGATTTTTGGGATAACCAAAGACAACAAGCATGGCTATGCGATAATGGTCAGGAATTTTCAATAAATGCTTTAGATGTTTTTCATTGAACCAGCCGATAAAACAGGTTCCAATACCGAGTTCTGTCGCCTCAAGGACCATATGGGTCATTGCGATGGAGATATCAATCAAATGGTTTTCATGGCCATACAGACCAGCAAGAAAATGGGTGATTTTTTTTGTATAGCAACCAACAATGACCAGTGGCGCATCTTTAATCCAGGAGATGATACTCTTTGTTCCGATAACAACTTTTTCAGGGATTTTCTTTATTAAATTTTCATCATCAACTACGACGAAATGCCATGCCTGGCGATTACTTGATGATGGAGCAAGCCTGCCTGCTTCAAGAATTTTTCGTATGTTTTCTTGCTCAATTTTCTTTGGCAGAAATTCGCGGACGCTTCTCCGCCATTTTATTGTTTCAAAAACATCCATATAGATTGTTTGTTATTTGTGGGCCGGA
This sequence comes from Caldifarciminota bacterium, assembly GCA_037443805.1. Lineage (GTDB taxonomy): Bacteria > Hydrothermota > Tepidihabitantia > SM23-42 > JAOAFX01 > JAOAFX01. Next base: position 24,014 of record JBBINQ010000036.1, read on the forward strand.
TGTTGATTAAAGGTATCCAGCCTCAGACATTTCTTTTACTTACGGCTTTATCTTCTCCATTATCATATTCTTTAATATTTTTGATGGTTTGAAAAATGGCACATATCTATCAGGAAGCGTGAAGACCTTGCCGGTCTTTGGTGCTTTTGATGTTCTACCCGGTCTTTTTCTCAGTTCAAAAGTTCCAAATTTTCTTATTTCAACCCTTTTGTCTTTTATTAATGTTTCAATAACCAAATCCAGAAATGCATCAATAAGTTTTTCAATATCTACCTTAGGATATATTGACCCAAATTTTGCAGATATTGCTTCAATAAGAAATTCCCTACGCATTTTAACCTCCTATGTTATTTGCATCCCGCACAACTCGTGCGTTGACATCCAGTACAAGAACTGGTGGCACTACTTGTTTCGCCATTTGACCCTTTACTACAAAAACCAAAAACAGAAAATAATCGTTCAATATCCTTGCCACCACATTTTGGACATATTATAGTGTCCAGCTCACTTTTTTTTAAAATTAAATCTTCAAATCTGTTTTTACATTTTTTGCAACAAAATTCGTATACTGGCATAATTACGCCAATTTTTCCCTATTTATATACCAATCTGTTTTTTTCTTCGCTTGGACTTACGTCTCTCTGTCCAGGTGCGTCGGTCATTTTTACCTAATTTTCCTTCTTCAATTAGCTTGCGAAATTCGGCTTCAGTAAGAAGTTTTCTTCTTTCTTTTTTTCTACGTTCTGTTTTTTTTCTTCTTTCCATTTTGTTCCTTTTTTGTTTATTTTTTTGCACAAAATAGCGGGGGCTGGATTCGAACCAGCGACCTTTGGGTTATGAGCCCAACGAGCTACCGCTGCTCTACCCCGCGATGGTAAATTATACTTAAAAAACTGACTTTGTCAAGGATTCACCGCAAATATAAACATACATCCTTAGGAGATCAAAAAGGTTCAAAAAGGCGAAAGAGGGCTAAAGGTCGAAAAGGGTAAATAAAGGATAAGGATAATAAAGGTGTATTAGGGGAATCAAGGGATAGGGGGATATGTGGATTTGAAGTTGTGTGGTTGTGAAGATGGGGAGATAGGAGATAGTAA
>JBBINQ010000037.1:0-24459 GCA_037443805.1 Caldifarciminota bacterium
AAATGTTTTCATTACGGTCTATCGCAATATCCAATGCCTCATCATAACTCCCAGCAGGACCATCGTAGATATAACGCCACTTCAGATTACCTAAAGAATCAAGCTTTAGTACAATAATATCTAAACTACTTATGCGGGTAAATCCTGCAGCATAAACATGGTGTGATTGTGACACGGCTACCGCATTTGCCTCGAATGCCGCTGTATCCCTATATATCCATTCAGCATTTCCTAAAGTATCAACACATAAAACAATCAAATCCTTGTTACCATCAAGAAATTGCCCATATCCAGCAACATAAATCCTATTTAGCTTCATAGTTATATCATTCCCATAAGCCCAGTCTGCTAAAGTATCATTGAAATAAAACCATTTTAAAGTGCCCGCAGGGTTTAAGGCGATTATACCCATCCCATTAGTATCACCCCGGGCAATACAACCCGTGGTATAAGTGTTTCCTGCACTATCCACTGCAATCGCATTAGGATACGGAGACTCATGCTGATACACCCACTCCGGGGTCTGGGCAGATAAGACAGAAGCAAGAAGTAAAAGAACAGTAGGTAGCTCCGCCTTGAAAAGGCGAGAGTTTTCCGCTTTGCGTGAATTCTCGTTTAAGTCTCTTAAACGGAACGCGTCCGAAGGACGGAATAAGCAGAAGGTAGTAGGTAGTGAAAAAATGATTTTCAAAATATTGCGAATAGATAATTTGGCAAGTTGTTTCATCTCCACCTCTGTATTATTATAATACAGAACTGAAATAAGTCAAGGGATAATAGCAGAATTTCAAAAGTAATGGTTAAGTTTTTTCCTAAATCTACTTAAATTATTCTCTCCATTATAGTCCTATAGATTCTTCGTCACTACGCTCCTCAGAATGACAATAAGAAGAGAGCAGTCATGCTGAAGTTATTTCAGCATCTCAATAACAAAGTATAAAGATAGTTTATCGTTATACGGTTGCGAAGCCCGTATCTTCAAGAAGGCTAAAGATGGCTCAAAAAGACTAAAGAAGGCAATAAACCTTACCAGCATCCATGCCCGATAAATCGGGCAACTACAATTATGTAGATGAATCTAGTGGACTTCTATTTAAGTTTGACCACCTTTTGCATTAAGACCTTTTCAGGGCAATCTAATCTTACAAAATAAACACCCTAAAAGACTCGTTTATCGTTATTGGGTTACGAAGCCCGTTTCGTAGTTTTGGTTATTCCTCCATACCCACTTCTTCAACCAACTTCCATCATCTCAACAAGACCACCTTCTCCACCTGTTTCAGCCCTTCGCTTTCCACTCTCACAAAATATACACCAGCGGGAAGCTTATGACCTGAATCGTCTGAACCATCCCAAAGAACCGTTAAACGTTCAACGTTAAACGTTAAACGGGAAAAATCCTTTACCAATCTGCCTGTCGCATCGTAGATTTGTAGTTTGTAATTTGGAATTTGGGAATTGGAATTTGTTTGGGATTTGGGATTTGGAATTTGGAATTTAATGTTTGTAGCATTCTGGAATGGATTCGGATAGACCGAAAATACCAAACTATTTTTCAGCTGATTTTCTTCAACTCCAATTGGATAGCCGAAATTGGCAAAATAGATTTTGTAAGGTGGTGTATCACCCTGTGTCCATATGACATAAGCACCGCACGCATTGGGGAAACGCACTGATTCATTTATTGAAAAGAAATTTCTAATTGAATTTCTTGCATACCAGCCGGTCATACAATAGTACAGATGATAATAGATATCTTTGAATCCTGAAGAGTCCTCATCCCAGAATAGATAACTCCAGGTTGAACCAACAGTAGAGACTACTGGATATCTGGAGAGTCCAGGAGTAGGATAACCACCACCCGGGTTGCCACCATAGAATCGTGCCTCAAGATTACCCGATGAACTATCTTCCCAGCAGGCAGATAAAGAATCACTACCATGACTATAGTCCAGGGAGATGTTGTGTAAGGGTCTAAAATGTTCATATATTGAATTGATCCCTGACCAATTTCCCGCCTCATTATAACGATAGCAGATACGAAATGGAGTATAAGAACTTGAGTCAACTGATGACCACAACACATAGATTCGGTTATTCGGTCTGAAAATACTGATGCCTGGACCTGTATTATTTTCAAGTGGAGCATTATAATTACTCAATCTCATTGTATCACTCAACGAACCCATTGAATAATTGCGGTAATAGATATGTCTTTTTCCATTAATATCTTCCTGCCAAACGAAATGGGCAACAAGATTGGAATCAATTACTACATCAGGAAGGGTTGCGTCTCTATCAGAAAGATTAATTCTTAATGGGGAAACTGTGTCATTCAAACAATCATAATATATATCAATACCACCACTGGTTGTATCAAAATATTCCCAGACAATGTGCGGACGACCGAACTTATCCAGGTCAATTGCTGGATGCCTTCCTTTACCAAGATAAAGTGGTGTCTGCCACTGAAGACCTTCATCAGTAGATAGCACATAAAATAGACTATCAGACGAATGGTAAACAACATGGATTGTATCATTCATTAATTTTGTAAGATTTTTTACTGCTATCTTGTGGCTATTATTATAGGATGTGGCATCAAATGAGTATGTGCTGGTAATTAAGGTTTTATATACCTGTGCCCCACAAAATCCGATAAGAAGTGAAAATAGCACTAAAAATTTTTTCATTTTAGCCTCCATATTTATTATAAAAAAAATAAAGATATGGTCAAGACAATTCTTTTAGTCTTAAGTCTGAACCCATTGACAGCGAAGATTTTTTAATTAAAATTAGTTAAGGACCCATACAATGGTTTTTAGATATGCTTTAATAATCTGGGCGACTATTATTTCAGGTTATCTTACTACATTGTCAGCCCAGGCTCCTGATACAATATGGACGAGAGAATACGGTGGTGAGACGACCGATATTGGCCATGGAGTTATTCAGACCCCTGATGGTGGCTATTTTGTCCTTGGTTTAACAAGCTCATTTGGCATAGGTGGTTCTGATATCTGGCTTTTGAAAACGAATGCCTCAGGTGAAACACTATGGACGAAGACCTATGGAGGATTTAATAATGATGCAGGCTGGAGTATAATTGAATCGGGAAGTGGTTATGTCATAGGGGCAAATACCCAGTCTTTTGACCCCGATTCAAGGAGTGATATCTATCTTTTGAAAATTGATGTGCTCGGCAATATCCTCTGGAGTAATGTTATTGGAGGGGATGGGGATGACTGGTTAAACAGTTCAGAGTCCATAAGACAGACAGGTGATGGAGGATACATCATTACCGGAACGACGACATCTTATGGTGCTGGTGCACGGGATGTTTTCCTTGTAAAGACAGATTCTATGGGCAATGTAGAATGGACGAAGACCTTTGGCGGCTCTGAGATTGATGATGGATGGAGTGTGCAACAGACATTGGATGGGGGTTATATCATCGCCGGAATGACGGTTTCTTTTGGTGCGGGAAATACTGATGCCTATATAATTAAGACCGATGCCTCTGGTGAGACCATCTGGACAAAGACATTTGGTGGTCCAAATTGGGATGATGCACGGTCAGTATCCCGAACTATGGATGGGGGTTATATCTTCACAGGCCATACAGAGTCATTCGGACTGGGTTGTGATGTATATCTGGTTAAAATCAATTCTTCAGGTGATACATTATGGACAAAGACCTATGGAGGAATGCCTGGCGGCGCAGAAGGTAATGTAATCAAAGAGACCTTTGATAATGGATACATTATTGCTGGTTATACAATAACATCAACAAATGAAGGAGATATCTATCTGATAAAGACTGATTCACTGGGCAACCTTAAATGGCATAAAACCATAGGTGGATTATGGGAAGAAGAAGCCTATGCTATTCAACAGACCAGTGATAGCGGTTATATCATTGCAGGGTTTACCCTTCCCTATGGAATGGATTCCGTGGATTTATATCTTGTCAAGGTCGGTAGCGATATCGGAATGGTAGAGGAGTCTCTGCAAGGAGATGGGCAATTATTTAAGATCTTTCCTAATCCAGCAAGGAATGAATTTACCATCCATTCCTTTACCGTGTTAAATAGAATAAGGATATTCAATATCATAGGAAAGTTAGAAAGGGAATACTCGTTTGACTCCGATAATAAAATTAAGGTTATCACCATCAAAGGTCTATTGCCCGGAGTCTATTTTCTGGAGATTTTTACAGGAGGAAGGAGGGTGACTGAGAAATTAGTGCTCATTAGATAAGAGCCACCACTGTTTTGATACTTAAGTCTAAAAACATTGACAAGGATTTCTTTTTAAGTATAATTATGGTCTATATATGATTAACGGAACCAATGATACCCGATATGCCTTTGTGAATGGTATTGTCAGGGCAAAAGAGGCAAGATTGCTAAAAAAGAGCCATTTTGAAAGATTGATTGAGGCGAATATTGAGAATTTTGCACCCATTCTCAGTGACACTGTCTATACTGGCACAGGCGATTTTTCTGAGATTTTAGGCAGGGTTGAAATAGAAGAAAGAAAATTTTTTGAAAAATACTGCCTCCACCCAGAAATAAAACAGATAGTATCTCTGCCCGAAGCCATTCACAACTTAAAGGTTAGATTGAAAAATGGTGATGGAAGTCTTTTATATGATATAGAAACAAAGGAATTGGAATCTTCTGCTGAAATAGTAACAATTATTGCGGAATATCTTAAACATCGTGATAGTTTTCTTCTCTGTACTGAACTGGATAAATTCTTATGTAAAAAGTTATATGAGTTATCAGGGCTCTCTCAGTTTTTTTACGAATATTTTCAACTCTATTTTGACCTGGAAAATATAAGGAGTTTTTTCCGTTCCCAGCAGTTTGAAAACCCTGCAGAAATTTTTAAGCAGGTTTATATAAAATATGGCACAATCCCAAAAGAAAAATTTTTTCAGAACTTAGATAAACCTTCCGATGTAATAATCAGAGAATTTCGTGATACCCGATATGGACAATTGATTGAACAGGGTAGCACATATCTTAAGTCCCAGGGTTCTTTTTTAAAACTGGAACGCCTGTGCGATGAGATGAAATTACAATTTCTTAAGATGGCAAGATTTTATACATTTGGTATTGAGCCTTTGTTCGGTTATTTTGAATTTAGAAAAGCAGAAATAAAAAAGATGCGTCAGATATATATGGGGAAAAAATATAATATCCCTGCCATAGAATTGAAGGAGAGTATTCCTGATGTCTGGTGACCTCGCAATTGTGGGGAAAAAAGAGAACATCCTGCCATTTCTTGCCACTGGTGCACGCATCTGTTTTACTGAAAAAGGAGAAGCAGAGCAGAAGGTTATGGAACTTATTAATCAGGGTGTAAGGGTAATTCTCTTCACTGAGGAATTTACTGATGAATTGAAAGAGGTATTAAAAAGATACCAGACTGAAACTTTTCCCTGCTTGATTCCATTCTCATCAGGAGAAAAAAAGAGCAGGATTGCAATTGAAAGGCTCAGGGGTATTATTAAAAAAGCAGTTGGTGCTGATGTGTTTCTGGAGGAGTTATGAAACAGGGCGAAATTCTTAAGATTTCAGGACCACTTGTCATTGCCCGGAATGTAACTGGGGCAAAGATGTATGATGTGGTGCGCGTGAGCAATGAGAGACTTATCGGCGAAATCATCGGACTTGATGGAGACCATGCATCAATTCAAGTCTATGAAGATACTTCAGGCATAGGCCCTGGTGACCCGGTATTTCTTACTGACCAGCCGCTCTTTGTAGAACTCGGTCCGGGTTTGATTGAATCAATCTATGATGGAATTCAAAGGCCATTGAATATCATTCGTGAAAAGAGTGGTGCAAATATTTCCCGTGGTATAGAAGTCCCTGCCCTTGACCGTGAAAGAATCTGGGAATTTAAACCACTGGTAAAAGCGGGTGTGAAGGTAGGACCGGGTGATATCATTGGTGAGGTAAAAGAGACTGTGCTCGTGGTTCATAAGATAATGGTGCCACCAGGGGTGCAGGGTGTGCTTAAGGAGATAAAACAAGGAAAGTTTAAGGTGACAGATATAGTATACAAAATAGAGACTGAAAATGGCATCAGAGAATTTAATCTTATCCAGCGCTGGCCTGTGCGTTTACCCCGACCATATAATCAGCGTCTGGCACCGACCACAATTCTCAGCACTGGCCAGAGGGTGGTTGATACATTCTTTCCTATTGCGCGCGGTGGCACTGCGTGTTGTCCAGGTCCTTTTGGTTCAGGCAAGACCGTTATTCAACATCAATTAGCAAAATGGGCTGATGCAGAGATAATCGTTTATGTGGGTTGCGGTGAAAGGGGTAATGAGATGACAGATGTGCTCATAGAATTTCCTGAACTAAAAGACCCGAAGAGTGGTGAACCACTGATGAAAAGAACAGTGCTTGTAGCAAATACTTCAAATATGCCTGTTGCAGCAAGAGAGGCGTCAGTCTATACCGGAATAACAATTGCTGAATACTTCCGGGATATGGGTTATTCTGTAGCATTAATGGCTGATTCAACATCACGATGGGCAGAGGCAATGAGAGAGATTTCAGGGAGACTTGAAGAGATGCCGGGTGAAGAAGGTTATCCAGCATATCTCGGAGCAAGGATAAGTTCATTTTATGAAAGGGCAGGTAGGGTAAAGCCCCTTGGTAATCCTGAGCGTGAAGGTGCCTTGAGTGTTATTGGTGCTGTATCACCACCTGGCGGTGACCTTTCTGACCCAGTGGTCCAGGCGACACTGCGTGTGGTTAAAGTATTCTGGAGCCTTGAAGACCGTCTGGCATACCAGCGCCATTTTCCGGCAATCAGCTGGTTAAATTCTTATTCACTTTATATTGATGAATTGAGCGATGACCTTGATAGTGTTGCACCAGGATTTATGGCTCTATCCAAAGAAGCGATGAGGATACTGGAAGAAGAGGCTGAACTACAGGAGATTGTGCGTCTCATTGGTATAGATGCATTATCACCGCAGGACCGATTATTACTTGAAGGTGCACGCTCTATCCGTGAAGATTTTCTTCATCAGAATGCCTTTCATGAAATTGATACATATACCTCACTCCTGAAACAGTATAAGATGCTTGACCTCTGTCTATTTTATTATAATCAAGCCTGTTCAGCATTGGAAAAAGGTGCACCTTTCAATGAAATTGTTCGTATGCCAGTGCGGGAAAAGATAGCCCGCGCAAAATATATTGAAGAAAAGAATCTAAGTCACATTGAAGAGATAAAAAAAGAAATTATTAGTAATTTCAATGAATTGTTGAATAAAACTTCTTCAGGAGTTGCAAAATGATTAAGGAATATACGAGTATTGCAAATGTAAGTGGTCCCCTTTTGCTTGTTGAAGGAACAGAAGGTGTCAAATACGAAGAGCTTGTTGAGATTTATACCCAGACCGGTGAGAGGAAAAGGGGCAGGGTTCTTGAAGTTAATGGTGATAAGGCATTGGTTCAGATCTTTGAAGGTTCGTCTGGCATTGATGTAGCAAATTGCCGTGTGCGGTTTCTGGCAAAAACAATGCAGATTGGTGTATCATCAAAGATGCTCGGTCGGGTCTTTGATGGTCTGGGCAGACCCATTGATGAAGGTCCTGATATTGTTCCAGAGGCACTTCTTGATATTAATGGTGCGCCAATTAATCCTACTGCGCGCGATTATCCAAATGAATTTATCCAGACCGGTATCTCGGCAATAGATGGTATTAATACCCTTGTGCGGGGCCAGAAACTTCCTATATTTTCTGGTTCTGGCCTTCCCCATAATCGGCTTGCCGCCCAGATTGTGCGTCAGGCAACTGTGCTACAGAAAGGTGAAGAGTTTGCAATTGTTTTTGGTGCGATGGGTATTACATTTGAAGAGGCAAACTTTTTCATCAGTAATTTTACTACTACTGGTGCTCTGGAAAAGGTTGTGTTGTTTTTGAATCTGACCGATGACCCGGCAATAGAAAGGGTCTCTACGCCAAGGGTGGTGCTCACGGTTGCGGAATATCTCGCCTTTACCAAAGGTTATCATATCCTTGTTATACTCAGTGATATGACAAATTATGCTGAGGCACTCCGTGAAATCTCTGCAGCAAGAAAAGAGATTCCAGGTCGTCGTGGCTATCCAGGCTATCTTTATACAGACCTCGCAACAGTCTATGAACGGTCAGGAAGGATTAAAGGAAAAAAGGGTTCTATCACTTTGATTCCTATTCTCACTATGCCTGAGGACGATAAGACCCATCCTATTCCAGATTTGACCGGTTATATTACTGAAGGTCAGATCATCCTCTCCCGCGCACTATATCGCAAAAAAATTCTACCGCCAGTGGATGTGATGCAATCACTCTCACGATTAAAGGATAAGGGTATTGGTAAGGGCAAGACCCGTGAAGACCATGCAGATTTATTCAATCAATTGATTGCCTGTTATTCAAGAGGAAAAGAGGCGCAGGAGCTTGCCATAATTCTTGGCGAAGCAGCACTCTCTGATATGGATAAGATTTATCTAAAGTTTGCTACAATATTTGAACAGCGATACATTAATCAGGATGAATACGAAAACCGAACCATTGAACAGACCCTTAATTTAGGCTGGGAACTCTTAAGGCTTGTGCCAAGAGCAGAGATGAAAAGGGTGAGAGAAGAGTATCTGAAAAAATATTATGATACAAAATAAAATTAAATTGAGATAATATGAAATTGGATATTCCTCCAACCAGGATGCAACTTCTGAGATTGAAGCGCAGGAATGTGATTGCCCGGCGTGGCCATAAATTATTAAAGGACAAGCAAGATGAATTGATAAGAAAGATAATGGAATTGGTAAAACAGATTCAGGAATTGAGGCTCACTGTTGAAAAAGAACTGCAATCTGCATACAACTATTTTTATTTTGCCTCAAGCAAGCAATCACCAAATACTACAGAAGAGGCATTGTTAGGTGCGAATAAAAAAATTGAAATAGATTATAGTTCAGAGCGGGTCTTTAATGTGCGCATTCCGAAGTTTACCAAAAAAATTTCTGGGACAATGCTCAGTTATGGATTTTTAAGCACATCTGGAGACCTTGACCTATCATTGAAAAAGATTGATAGCTTGCTTGAAGGTCTGCTCAGGATTGCAGAACTGGAAAAGGCATTAGAGATACTTGCGATTGAAATTGAAAAGACCAGGCGTCGGGTAAATGCCCTTGAATTTATCCTTATTCCATCCATTGAAGAGACAATAAAATATATCAATCTAAAATTATCAGAAATTGAGAGGGGAGATTTAACCAGATTAATGAGGGTAAAAGAGATTCTTGGTAAAAGGTAGGTAAAATGGATTTAATTGAAGAGATTAAAAAGGCAGAGGCAGAAGCAGAAAAGATAAAGAAACAGGCAGAACAAAAAGGAATACAAACCCTTGAGCAGATTAAGTCAGAAATGCAACAGAAGCTTGATAGTATAAGCCAGAAACGGAGTGAGTATATAAAAGAAAGTCAGAAACAGGTAGAGAAGATTGTTGCAGAACAGCGTAAAGAGATTGAAGAAGAATATAAGAAAATGAGCAAGGAATTGAATAATAAAATAACAGAATCAAAAAACAGGGCAGTAGAAAAGGTGCAGGAGATTATTTTAAAATGGCAACGGTCCGATTAGAAAAGGTTGTAATAGTTGTCCATAAAAGTATCAAAAATGCATTTCTAAATAGATTGCATAAATTGAAGATTATACATATTACTGAATTGAAAGAGGCACCAATATATTCATCTGAAGAACTGGAAAAGATTAAAGAAGCAATAGCCCAGGTCTCTAATTATCAGAAAAAAGGAGTGCTGGACAATTTTGTGCCACCGCGTATTCCTGTGAACCTGCAGGAGTTTGAGCAGATAACGAGCAAATATGACTTTCAGGGAACAGCCCGTGAACTTGAGCAGATAAAACAGGAGCGTGAAGTATTACGCAACCAGTTGCAGAATCTAAGAAATCTTGTATCAATATTAACGCCTTTTGCACCACTAAAACACAGATTGAGTGAACTCAAAGGATTTAAGCAGGTGCAAACCATTGCCGTGCAGATAAAATCTGAAGAATCTTTATTAACAATTGAAACATCTATCACTGAGATTCCTTTTTCGTATGAGATTGTAAATCGGATTGGCTCAAAGGTCTTCGGATTATTTTTTGTGCGTCAGCCAGACCTGCAAAAATTTAAAGGCAGGTTGATTGAATATGGTTGCGAGATTATAGAATTACCCGAGATTGACCAGACCCCTGCTGAATTGATGAAAGAATACAATCAACAGATTGAAAAAATAGTCAGCCGTATTGAAGAATTGAATAAAAAAGAGAGTGAACTTGCCCGAGAAATGATGAATTTAAAAATGGCTTATGACTGGATTGAAAATGAGTTTAGAAAGAATATTGTTGCTTCTGCACTTCCTGAAACATCGTCTACAGTCTGCATTAAGGGCTGGATAAAAAAGAAAGATATTGATAAACTTAACAAGGTTATTAACGAATTTAAACTTGCAGTATATGAAAAAATTGCACCTGAACCCGATGAGAAAATACCAGTGGCAATTGAGAATCCCTGGTGGAGTAGCCCGTTTGAGATGTTGATAAAACTTTATAGTATGCCTGAACAAAAAGAGTATGACCCCACGCCATTCATTGCTGTATTCTTTCCCATATTCTTTGCCCTGTGCCTTACCGATGCAATTTATGGAATATTTCTCGCATTGTTTTCACTCTATCTTATGCGTCGTGTGCCTGGTGATAAAAGCCTTTTGTGGATACTATTTGCTGGTGGTATAATCACCATATTTACGGGCAGTATGGTTGGTGGCTGGGCAGGAAATCTATTTGACCTGATCGGCATTGGGTTCTTCAAAAATTTGAAAAAACTGATGCTCTTTGATCCCCTGACCAATCCAATGCCATTTTTTTATCTCTCACTGGGTATCGGTTATGTCCATGTCTTGCTCGGTGTGCTCATTGAAGTATTTGATGACCTCCGTAATAAGGAATATGCAAGGGCAATCTTTGAAAATCTTACCTGGTTTGTGCTCCTCCTTTGCCTGCCCGCTTATTTTACAGTATTAAAATCCCCGCTCTTAAAGATTCTAATGATGCTCTCAGTATCAGGCATTATCCTGTATTCTAATCGTTCTGGTAAACCGCCAGTTCTGGACCAGATTGTATGGACATTAATTGTAATATTTGTTATCGGAATGTTGATGAAGATATTCCCGCCATTTTTCAAGTATATTATTTTTGCATTAGTTGGTATTGCGATTGTTCGTTTTCGTCAGAGCAAAAAAGTGCTGGGCAGAATTGCCTGGGGTCTTTATACACTCTATGGCATCACCTCATTTTTGAGTTGTGTCCTTTCCTATGTAAGATTAATGGCGCTCGGTATGGTGACGGGTGGTATTGCTATAACCATAAATATGATTGCCTGGATGGTTTTGAAGATTCCTGTTGTTGGTGTTATTCTAACAATTGTAGTATTGATTGCCGGGCATAGTTTTAATATAGTGATAAACGCACTGGGTGGATTTATTCATACCATGCGTTTACATTATATTGAGTTCTTTGGCAGATTTTATACGGGCGGTGGTAGAATGTTCAAGCCCTTTGGTCTGGAGACAAAGTATGTGGAGATTAAGTAGCGAAGCAAACAGTGCTTTTTTATGGAAGAAAAGCATTTACCTTAAACTTTTTAAAAAGGAGGTTTTATGACTGACCCATTAGGTCTGGCAATTGCCATTTCTGGCGGTGCACTTGCGGCAATCCTTGCCGGTATTGGTTCGGCAATTGGTATTGGTTATACTGCACAGGCAGCAAATGGTGTGTTGAGTGAAGACCCGGAAAAATTCGGACAGTTATTGATTCTTGTTGCACTCCCTGGCACCCAGGGATTTTACGGATTTCTCGGTGCATTCCTTTTAATGACCAAGATAGGTTTATTGGGTGGCACGATTCCGGCAATCTCGCTGTGGCAGGGATTGCAATTGTTCTTTGCCTGTTTGCCGGTTGCCCTTGCTGGTCTTGTATCAGCAATATGGCAGGGTAAGGTCTGCACTGCAGGTATAGAGATGGTTGCGAAGAAACCACAGGAATCTGCCAAGGCAGTTATATTTGGAATTCTTGTGGAAATTTATGCGGTGCTTGGTTTAATCGTTACCATTCTGAGCCTTATGGGAATGAAATTCTAATATGCAGAGCGTCATTGAAAAGATTCTTGATGAGGCAAAAAAAGAGGCTGAGGCAATTGCCCAGAAATATGAAGCAGAAATAGTAAAGATAAAAAAAGAATACGAAGAAAAGATTGGTGCAGCAGAAAAAAAACTGAACGAGGAAATTGAAAAAAGAAAAAACGAAGAGATAATGCGGGTAATTGCCCAGGAGCGGTTGTTTTATAATAAAAAATTGACTGCTGAGACACAAAAGCATATTGATGATGTGCTACAAACCGCAATAAAAAAACTACCAGGGCACAAGGATTATTTCAAATTCCTTACCGGATTAATAAAAAATAGTGGTGTGAATCAGGGTGAACTCTATCTCTCTACAGATGATTTTAAAAAATACCGCAGCCAGCTGGAAAAATTTTGCACGCAGCAAGGTTATAATTTTCAAATAAAGGTTGATGATAATATGCTGGGTGGGATAATATTAAAAAAAGAAAAGACAACCTATCTTGGTTCGCTCAATGTCATTGCTGAGTTGATGAAAGAAGAATTAAAGATTAACATCGCAAAAACTCTGGGAATTGTATAAATGAAAATGAAGTAAATGTATTTTTAAGCAAAGATAAAAATCAGGTAAACTGCAGTATCATTTCGTGTATGTAAATTTTTAGTTTCCTATTTCCATATTAAACCCATCAGTTTTTTGTGGTATTGACTTTTTTCACTTTTTATATATAATTGTGGCAAAAAGTATAAGACCCTTGTCCCTTACGGTCTTATACTTTTTTTGTTAATTATTTTTAAATAATAGATTAGCCATTCTGAAAATTCCTCCCCCTTGATGGGGGAGGATAAAGGTGGGGGTGAAAAAATACTAAATTTGCCACACATTATGGCGGACACCCTCCCTTTTGTTCCCTCCCATCAAGGGAGGGATATATGTGGTAATTTTTATGATGGCTAAGCTATTAGGTCTTTAAAATATTGGAGTGTGGGTGCTCTGGACCTTTTGGTGGGTAAAAAATTTATGATTTTTATACAGGAGTATGGATGAAGAAAAATGATGAGCGGAAAAAATGGATAATTGAATCAAAAGACCGTTGTCAGAGAATGGGACTTGCTCCTGATAGGCGTCGTCTTACCAGGAGACTATCCAGTTCTGCGCTCATCAAATGTCAAAAAGATAATGAACTTTTCATAGCCTCAGCATTCCCTTATATGAAAATCTGCAGTGATATATTTAGAATCTGTGGTTCAATAATAGTTTTGACTGATAGTGAAGGTTATGTTATAAAAGTCATTGGCCCGGATAAAATATTGCGGCAGCGCATTCGTATGGGTTTAGCTGAAGGTGTTTCCCTGCGTGAAGAGCATGCAGGGACAAATGCTGTAGCCCTCAGTATCAAACATAAGAAACCAGTCTTTGTTGCTGGTAAGGAGTATTATCTAAAAATTTTCCAGAAAGGTGCGTGTTTTAGTGCGCCGATTTTTAATAATCATACATTATTAGGAACGATTGTAATTGTGCATCCTTATAAAATTGGTCATCCTCATACATTTGCCCTGGTTCAGACCTTAGCAATGCTGATCGAAAAAGAATACGAGAATGTATTAGAGGGGAATTTTGTGATTTCAGTTTGTAATGCCTTACATACTGCTATAGTCGTGACAGACCTGGATGGTGTGATATGCTATCTCAATCCTTGTGCAGGGAAGTTATTAAAAATAGAAAAAGGGAAGAATATAACTGGTTATTTTGATGAAAAATTATTGCAGAGGCAAGAGATTATAAATGAGGTGATATATTCTGAACGGGTAGATAAAAATTTTCTTTTGGTGCGTAAGGCTTATAATAAAAATTATTTATTCTTATTTGAACCTGTGCAGGAGGAAATTGAAAAGGGCGAGAAGATAAATAGTACACTGGCAAAGTTTACATTTGATGATATTATTGGACTAAAAGCAATAAAGAGAGAGGCAAGGCGTCTGGCACATCAGGAATCAAATATCTTGATTATTGGTGAGAGTGGAACAGGCAAGGAATTGCTTGCTTCGGCAATTCATAACGAAAGTAAGAGGGCATCTGGTAGGTTTGTAGCAGTAAATTGCAATGCGATTCCCGAGAATCTCTTTGAGGCTGAATTATTCGGCTATAAAAAGGGTGCATTCACTGATGCCAAAACCGACCGTGAGGGCAAGATAGAGTTTGCTGATGGAGGGACACTATTCTTAGATGAAATCGGTGATCTGCCCTTAGATGTTCAGGGTAAACTATTACGAGTGCTTGAGGACAGGGTAGTATGTAGACTCGGTTCAAATGAAGAGAAAAAAATTGATGTGCGATTCATCTTTGCGACGAATAAAAACTTAAAGCAGATGGTCCGGGATAAAAAATTCCGTGAAGACCTATACTATCGTATCTATTCACCAGTAATTAGAATTCCTCCCTTGCGTGAGAGGAAGGAGGAGATTCCTGAACTGGCAAGGCACATATTCTTGAGGTTAAAAAGTCAGTATAAGAGTTTTGTTGAAGGTATCTCTGAGGAGGCAATAGCTGCACTAACAAACTATGATTTTCCGGGCAATGTTCGGGAACTTGAAGGTATATTAAGGCAGGCATATCTATTCTGTAGAAAATCTGAAATTGGAGTGGATGATTTGGAATTAAAATCTATTGAGCCGTTGCCGATAGAAGAAAAGGTGAAACAATATAAAGCAAAGTTAATTTACGAATGTTTTATTTCAAACAATAAAGATATCAAAAAGACCTGTGTAGAATTAAAACTTTCTGAGCGTCAACTTTATCGGTATCTAAGAATGATAAAAGAGAATAAAAAATAGGGAAAATAGATTATAGCAAATTTCAAATAGAATTCCTTTGTCATTCTGAGCCCGCTAAATAGAATGGCAGGCGAAGAAATTTGCTTTATCAATATATTTTTACAGAGACCACTGGAAATGCCTTTTTTTGTCACCCTGAACTCGTTTCAGGGTCTCCCCTCTCCAACTGTCACCCTGAGCAGAGCGAAGGGTCTCTATGGAATGCTGGGACACTCAGAATCAACCCTGGCCTGACGCCAGGCAAGGGTTCAGCGCTTTATATAAATCGTTATGCTACTAAAACCGCTACTCCTTACAAATCTTTAGAATAGGGACTTTAGTCCCGTGTATTGAAAAAAACAACATCCTACCTGTCATTCTGAGCCCGCCAAATAGAATGGCGGGCGAAGAATCTCAATTACAGATTCTTTCCTTTCGCTCCGCTCAGAGTCAGAATGGCAAAATAGAAAACCAGCAGGGCAAAAAGTGTAGCAAAAATTTAGCAAATTTTTATTCAAAAATTTAATAAAAGTCTTGAAATTTCATAAGTTTTAACTATTGGGCATAAAAAATTAACACTATTTTAGGGTTACTGACATTTTATGTCAAAACCACTGACATAAAATGTCAGTGGCAAAACTCCTGAAATTTCATAAGATTTTGGAATTTTTGTAGTAAAATAGCAAAAAACCACTGACATCAGATGTCAGTAAAAAAATTAAAAGTCTTGAAATTTCAACACTTTTGAGTTGGCACGGTTTTTGCATATATATCTACCAGATAGTTATTGGGTTTGGGTTGAGATGCTGGTTTAAAAAATAAAAATGCCGAAATGATGGAACGAGAGTAATAGAAAGGCGAAAAAGGGCTAAAGAAGGCTATGTATAAAGGGGTAAAAAGGGGTGAAGAAGGGTAAAGAAGGGTAAAGAAGGGAAAAATGGCAATTGAAGGCAAAGATAGGCAGAAAGGAAATTATGAAACCAGATAAACTAAACAAACCAGATAAACTAAACAGACTAAATAGACCAGAAAGTCTTGAAGTTTTTAAAGAATTATATAGAATTGGGAGAGCAAATCTCCCTCACCAATTCCGCAAAGCGGAATGAAAGGGGGTGAAGAAAATGGCAACTCCAATATATCAAACACCCCAGCTCGTATCTTCAACAGGAACCGGAGAAGCAAAGGGACCGATTACAATTATTTGTGTCTCTATGCATGGTGGGGTGGTGAATGTCGAATAATGTCCAATAAAATGATAGGCCCCATATCTTTGGGGCCTATCATAAAATCAAAATGGAAGTACGTGCCTAAAAGGAGTGAAAATTGATAACATTACCTAAAGGTTTCGGTCAAATGAAATTTTCGAAAAGTGAATATTGTTATACGACTATAACAAAAGGGAATGTCACAATATTTAATCTTCTCACAGGTGAACACTTTTCCTTAAAAAAGGACACACCTGCATTTGAAATATGGTATTATATTGAAGAAAACACACCTGTAAATTTGGAAGAGATTTTAAGATATATTTATCAAAAATACACTACTACTCCTCATGAAGTTATTTTTCAAGATACTATTAAATTTTTAAATCAAATGGCTTATTCCGGTTTAATTAAATATAATGCACTTACTTATTCATTTCCAAGAGTGCTATTAATAAATCCACCAAACCCACTCAAAAATAACCGAATATGGGAACACGTTCCATTAGGCCTTTTGTATCTCGCGGCTGTTTTAAATAACGAAGGAATCACTTGCAAGATCTTGGATTTGAATGAAGACATTTCTATGTTTAAATTGATCCCTTTTGTTATAAGAATGTTCAAACCCGATATTGTTGGTGTGACTTGTACATCAATGACTTACTTATTGGCTTTAGCCATCGCGACTATAATAAAAGGATCATCTAGTAAAACAACCATCATAATGGGTGGTCCACATGTTTCTTTTTTATGTGGAGATATTCTTTCCCAACATAATGTGATAGATTTTGTTGTTATGGGGGAAGGCGAATATACATTCATCGAACTGATAAAAAATTTAACAATAAAAAATAGTAGTTTTAGTGCAATAAAAGGAATTGCATACAGACAAAGTAATCGGGTTTTCATTAACAATAATAGGGCTCCGATTGATAACTTGGATTTATTACCATTTCCCGATCCCTTTAAGTTCTTATATTATCCGCCATCTAATTTTTTTACTTCCTTCAGAATACTGACGAAAAGGGGATGTCCTTATAAATGTATATACTGTTCGTCATCCTCATTCTGGGGTGATAAAATGCGATTTAGAACATCACAAAATGTGCTTTCTGAAATAGAATATTATATTGACAATTATGATGCAAAGGAGATCATATTTAATGATGATGTATTTACTGTGCCGTTGAAGTGGATTCAAAATTTCTGTGAATTACTGATAAAAAGAGATATACGAGTATTGTGGGGATGTGATACAAGAATAGACTGTGTAGACCATGAGTTATTAAAAAATATGTTTAAATCAGGTTGCCGCACTATTCTTTATGGTATTGAATCAATAAATCCGAGAGTCCTTAAAAATATAGGTAAAAATTTACCTCCGCTTAACAAAATTGAAGAAACTATAAAAATGACCAAAGATGTTGGCATTGAACCAGTACTTTCTTTCATAATAGGATTGCCTGGCGAGACTAAAGATTCGATTAAAGAAACAGTTGAGTGGGTAAAATCGTTAAATTTACTGAAAAGCACTGAGTTTTTATTTTTGAACCCATTCCCAGGAACTCCACTCTATTCTTCATGGCCTAATTTAGGTTTTAGACTAATTGCAGACGATTTAGCATATAATCTTTATACCCCAATCTTTACCTTTCGAAAATTCTCTCTTCAAGACCAAGTTAATTTTTATTTAGAGGTTATTAATGAAAAGAAAGATAGTTAAGAAAAATCCATTTATTGTAAGTCATCAGATAGGAGATAAAATCTTCTGCAGAGACATCAAGAACAAACGATGGCATATGATAACAGGTGTTGGTGTAGATATTTGGAATATGATCGGTGAATACGATAACATTAACGAAATTGTTAAAAGAATTTCGTTAAAATACGGAAAATCAATTTATGAGGTTCAAAATGATGTAGATTATTTTCTTAAACTCTTAGATTCCAATAACTTAATTTCAAAAACAAAAATGCCATTTCAAGAAAAATTGCAAAATTTATCCAAAGTCGAGCACAATAAAGAAAAAGATATTGTAGCAATACTAACAAATGAAGCACTGAAAAAGAATATTATCTTAAAGGTTGATTTTTCATTGACTTATAGATGTCCATTGAGATGCAAACATTGCTATGCTGGCCATGTGATGAAGCCTCTATCAACAAAAGATGAACTTACTGTTAACGAAATTAAAGAAATTATTAAAACTCTTGTTGCCCAGGGTTGCTTTGAAATCTGTTTCACTGGTGGTGACCCTATACTCAAAGATAATATAATTGAAATTTTAGATTTTACTAAACAGCTAGACTGCTATGTGCGAATATTAACAAGCGGTTTTAAATTAAATCGTGAATTGTGCGAGACCTTGGCTAATAATCCACATGTATATGATGTTGAAGTAAGTTTTTTTGGTACTTCAAACGAGTCTCACGAATTTATCACCCAGATACCGGGTTCTTTCAAAAAAGTTTGTGAAACAATTGAATTATTGACTACTTTAGGAATAAAGACTATAATAAAATATATTATTATGAAACATAATATAAACGAAGCTCCCAAATTACCTGCACTTGCTAATAGACTTGGCGCTGATTTCTGTTATTCTGGTGGGCTGATATATCCCCGTCTCAACTTTGATACCGATCCTCAAAAATTAATGGCAAATATTGATGATCTTATGGATTACTTTTTGTGGTTTAAGAAAAGTGGTTATTCATTTGAATGCGGTGATCACAATTGTAAGACTGTAGGTAAAACAATTTGTGCCATCTCACCAATAGGAGATGTTAGACTTTGTGAATTCTTTCCCGGTATTATCGGGAATCTAAAAAATAACTCATTTAATGAGATATGGGTTTCTAAAGAGGTTGGAACCTTGCGTAGACTATTGGCAGAAAATAAGTTATGTAATAACTGCGCAATCAATGATGTTTGTCCAATATGTCCTGCTATTTTATATCTGGATACCAATGGATTCACAAAACCATCGACTAAAGCATGCAGGATTGCGAGAGCCATTTCTAAATTGTCTTTAAATGTATAACTCCTATTTTACAATAAATTTTAAGGAAATTGCATACCGGAGAATATCTGAGAACTCTTATATTATATTTCATTTATGTTCCAAAGAAGCATTTATACTTGATAATGTCGCCACTAAAATATGGGAGAGTCTATTTCGCCCGACTGCAATTAAAAATATTATAGCTATGCTAAGGCAAATATACTCGGGGACTGATATAAAAATCATTCAACAAGATACCATCAATTTTATAAGTCAATTATATAACAAAGGCTTTATTATAAAAAACGGGGTAACCTCTCATGCCCGAATATCTAATAGTGGTGACTGGGAGAAATTGTTATTGAATAGTGCAATCCGTGATTTCGTAGACAAAGAAAAACTCTGTCTCAGTGCAATTTGTGAAATAACACAAAAATGTAATCTACGTTGTGTGCACTGTTACATTCCCAAGCAGCCCAATAGGGAATTGAGTCTATTTGACCTAAACAAAATTTTCAATGATTTAACAGAAATAGGTTGTATATCTCTAATACTGACAGGAGGAGAGGTCTTTGCCAGAAACGATATTTTGGACATTCTGAAAATTGCCAGAAATTATAATTTTGCAATTACATTGCTGACTAATGGTTCTTTAATACCTCATGGAATTATAGCCGAATTGAAGGACTTGCAACTTCTAAATATTGGTGTGACTCTTTATGGAGCGAACGAATCAACCTATAATAAAATCACTGGGCACGGATTAATTTTTAAAAAAATAATAAATACCCTTGAATTATTAGTTAAAGAAAAATTACCTGTTTCGTTAAGATTTATGGTTATGAAAGAAAATTTACACGATGTGGATAATTTTCTATCAATCTGTAAAAACCTGGATTTAACACCGAGCATAGATTTTAGAATTTTCCCCAAATTTAATGGGGACATCGGTCCTTTAAATCATAGATTGGAGATTAACGAGATCGCGCGATTGATTGACAAGGGCAAGATTGAAAAACCTATGGGTGTTGTCTGTAAGCCATGTTGTTACAGCTGCCGAATATCTGCAGATGGCGAAGTTTATCCATGTAGCACTCTAAATATCTCACTGGGTAATGTCTTAAAGAGGAAATTTAAAGAAATATGGTTGTCAGATAATGCTTATCTTTTTCGAAATCAAGCACTTACACCTAATGAGTGTATGGGGTGTCAGCTACATAAAGATAAAAAGTGCTTAAATTGTCCTGGTGTGGCGCTGCTTGAAGAAAAAAGTCTCGAAAGAGTGTCACAATTTTTATGTGCACTGTCAAAGAATCTTTTTGGAAAATGAATATAATTGAAATTTGCGGATTAACTATGACCTATAAAAACGGTGTGAAAGCATTGAGAGGAATATCTTTTTTAATTGAGAAGCCAAAGATTATAGGATTTTTAGGTCCCAATGGTGCAGGTAAAACAACGACATGTGAAATTTTAACTACCGCAATCACCCCTACTAGTGGCACAGCATTTATTTTAGGCAAAAGTATTTTAAAAGATGCTAAGGAAGTCCGCAAATTGATTACCTATGCTCCTCAAGACTACATAATTGATTGGCCCCTTACAGTATGGGATAATTTAAAAATATTTGCTAAACTATATAACATTCCTAAAAAACAAATAAACAATAGAATCGAAGCTCTTCTTGATAAATTTGGCCTTTTTGAAAAAAGGGAATGTAAAGCATTGGAATTATCAGGAGGACAAGCCAAGAGGCTTCAGTTAATAAGGGCTTTACTACCCCAACCAAAAATCCTTATTGCGGATGAGCCAATGCTCGGTTTAGATCCAGCAGGTAAACTGGCAGCTTTTGAGGCTCTTCGCGAATTAAAAACAAATGGCACAACAATCTTTTTGTGCACAAATGAAATGAAAGAGGTAGAGGAAGTGTGCGATGAGATTATATTTATAAACAATGGCAAAATTATTGCTCAAGACAAGGTTGACAAATTTATAAAGCAGTATGCGAATTATAGGTTTTTAGAAATATTTTATAATGGCACATTATCCTCTGAGAACATCGCTACTATAATTAATGCCGAAATTGTATTAAATGAGGTAGGTTTGATTAGAATAAAAATGCCACTAGATGTCACAATACATACGATAATTCAGAAGTTATCTCAACAGAAATTAGAGATAAAGGACATTAAAATTAGAGAGCCATCGCTCGATGATGCATTCCTTAATCTGGTTAGTTCGCATCATGATACATAAAATAAGTCTACTTATTTATCGAGAGTTAAAAAATATGATTCAATTCAAATCTGTTCTTTTAGTTCAAATAGTTTATCCTTTGTCGTATTTTCTACTTTATGCGATTGGCATATCAGGAAGTATTACAACAATATCTTATCAAGGACAGAATATTCCTTTTATCCTTTTCTTAACTCCTGGTTTAATTGCAATGCAAACATTTGCTCAATTCCAGCATATCTATATGGCAACATCCAATGATCGACGTTTCGGCGTGATGAAATTGTTGATTTTGGGTGGCATAGACTATCCAGAGATAGCGATTTCAAAAATTCTCCTCTCGTTTTTCTTTATCTTTTTTCAATTTCTATTTCTTGTTTTTGGACTTTGGATCGCCAGTGGTTTTGCACCTTCTCTCATAAGTCTTATAGTTGGGCTAATTATTTTAACTATAGCTATTATATTTTGGGGGATGATTGGTATCGGTCTTGGTGTTAAGATAACAAAGGAAGAGGTTCGCAATGTTATTATATTAGTAATCACCCTTCCCATTATGTTTTCTAGTTCAGTCTTTTATAATCCAGCACTTGCTCCTAAATGGATTTATTACTTGAGTCGCATCAATCCCTTAACCTACACTGCGAATGCCTTACGAGATGTTTTCTTAAATAATCTTAGCCAATGTGTAAATAATCTGCTATTTCTATCTTTATTTTCTATTGTTGCACTAATCTTTTCGAGTTTCTCTTTTAGAAAGACAGATCTGCCACGGAGGCATTAGAACTCGGTGATATTATCCTTAAAAAG
Organism: Caldifarciminota bacterium; assembly: GCA_037443805.1. Lineage (GTDB taxonomy): Bacteria > Hydrothermota > Tepidihabitantia > SM23-42 > JAOAFX01 > JAOAFX01. The sequence continues at coordinate 22,274 of JBBINQ010000037.1, forward strand.
GAGATAGAATGGGTTTATTATTATTTGTTTTGACAATAAGCAGTTCTAAATCTCTTGAGGTGAGGTTTTGTGAGGTTGCACCAGTAGTTGATGGTTACATTGAAGAGTTCTGGCAGAATGCAGATTCTACTTATGAATTTGTCCAAACCTATCCCTATGAAAAAGAAAAACCAACCGATAATACAGTGGTCTATCTTTTACAGGACAAAAATAACCTATTTGTTGCCTTCAGATGCTGGACATTGAATTCTAAACCAACGAATCAGATGAGTTCAAATGATGATGCAGTTGTATTATATATTGACCCATTTGGTATTAAGACAACCGCCTACTCGTTTGCCGTTCATATAAGTGGCATATATTCTGATGGTTTAGTTCTTGATGATGGCAGGTCAAGGGACGATTCCTGGGATGGGGTCTGGGATTATGGAGTAAAAGTCTATGATGACCGTTATGAGGTGGAGATGAAGATTCCTTTTAAGTCTATTCGTTATAAGAAGGGACTTTCTGAATGGGGCATAAACTTTAAGCGGTATATCTCTTCAAATCAGGAGACTGATTACTGGACCGAAGTTCTGCAGAAAGAGGGGATGCTTGTTTCAAAGTTTGGGATATTAAAAAACATCAATCCCCAGGCAACAGGTTATTATTTTGAAGTCTATCCTGAGGGTTTTTTACGTCGTGATAAAGATAGTGTTAAGACTGAAACCAAATTCAGTGGTAGTCTGAATCTAAAATGGGATATCACGCCCCAAACCACACTCAATGCCACCGCATTCCCTGACTTTGCCCAGATTGAGTCTGACCCATTCACATTAAATCTTACCCAGTATGAGACCTATCTGAGTGAGCGAAGGCCATTCTTTCTTGAGGGTGCAGAAATCTTTCGGATGTCAGACTTTGGTCAGGGCACAGGATTTTTTAAGCCATTGAGGATTTTCTATTCGCGCAGGATAGGTAAATCAATCAATAGCGAGGTTGTTCCGATAATTGGAGGATTGAAACTCACGAGTAAATCCGAGAGATTGAATTATGGTCTTTTTGGTGCATATACTGATGAGGTAAAGCATAATGATACCCTCATTGAGCCAGGCCGTGGTTTTGGAGTATTTCGGGCAAAGTATAAGGTTTTATCTGCTTCGGATTTAGGAATACTTTTCAGTGGCACCGCAGTAAATAGTGATACATATAACTATGCAATTGGTCTTGATGGTGCGTATCGCTCAGGCCCGAATCAGTTTATTATACAGACTGCATTCAGTGATAGAGATAACAAGAAAGGTTTGGCATTCAATTCTGGGTATATGGGTTTTATCAAGAGTTTTCTTACCTTAGGCAGTGTGCAATGGATAGGAGATTCATTTGATGTAAAGGATATTGGATATGTGCCCTGGGTTGGCGTGAGGCAGTTTTTATTCTTTACTGGTCCATATATTACCTACCCAAAGGGCTTTTTAAGGAATCTCTGGCTTGGTTTTGGTGGTGCGATAGGTCGGATACCAAGTGGCACAGAGTGGTCAAAGATAGGATTTATCTGTTTCAATCCTAATTTCAGGAACAACTGGGGTGGGAATCTGGAGCTTGAGGCAGGACCTTATTATGAGGCAGATACAAACTATTTGAATCACTCTATAAATCTATCAATCTGGGGTAATGGTGCAAGTTATAATATCTGGGCAGGTGGTTATATAGATTATTCTTACAATTATTCTCGGGGTTTTATTGGGTATCAGGCAAATACCTATCATGGGTTTTACTTGGCAATAATGCCCCGGGTTTCAATAAATTTTGATTCTTATTCCTGGATAGAATGGGATACTACAAACACTATTATTGCGATCTGGCCTATGGCAACGCCAAGGATAGACTTTACGATTACCCCGAAGATGACATTTGGAGTCTTCAATGAGTTTGTCTTTACCACACCGGGGACAGACTTTGATAAGACAGAATTTTTAACTAACAGGTTTGGTTTTCTCTTTTCTTATAACTTCAAACCCAAATCGTGGCTCTATATTGCTCTAAACGACTATCGCAAAAATTTTGGTAATGGTCTTGAACTGCTTAATCAAGTTAGTGCCATAAAGGCGAAGTATCTGGTGTATTTTTGAAGTAAGTCGTTAATCGTTATACGGTTTCGCTGCCCGTATCGTAAATCGTCAAAGGGGTAGGGTTATTTCAAAGGT
>JBBINQ010000038.1:0-23996 GCA_037443805.1 Caldifarciminota bacterium
AGTATGTAGTATGTAGTATGTAGTAGGTAGTATGTAGTAGGTAGTAGGTAGTAAATAGAAGGAAAATAAACAGAAAGACTAAATAAACTAAAAAGACCAGAAAGACTAAATAAAATAAAAAGACCAGAACAGAAAGTTCCACTCTTGACTTTATAGATATTTTGATTAAAATATATTATGGAGAATCAACTCTTGAAAGGAGGTACTATGAGATGGTTGATTCTTTTAGTGATAACTGCAATGGTATTTGCAGTTGATATCCATACAACAGGTCCGATTATCCCCTTTACTCCAGTACCAGATGAAAATCCTACGATTATCTCTTTCTCCAATGGTATAGTCTTTGATACCCGCTCTGGTGAACCATCACTTCCAGCAAATCTGAAAATAGATTCATACAATGGTCCAGGATACTATCTTATACAGGTTGATGGACCGGTCTATTCTGAATATATTGACCAGATAAAAGAACTCGGTATTGATGTGGTTGGATATATACCAAAGTATGCACTCATTTCCTATGCCAAACCAGAACAGATTGAACTCGCTAATCTGAAACCTTTTGTGCGCTGGACCGGTATATTCCAGCCTGCATATAAACTCCAGAAAGAAGTTATGGAGACAAAGGGTAATGCACGGGTGACAATCCAATTATTCCCCAATGAAAATACAAATTCCATTGCCAATACTATTCAATCTTTGGGTTTTGATGTGGTTGAGGTCATAGACCACAAATTATGCAAAACCATTGATGCGAATGTTGACCTGAGCCGGATTGATGAGATTGCAAGGATTACTGGTGTGCACTGGATTCAATTATGGTCAGAACCGACACTCGCCAATGATAATTGCCAGTGGGTAACACAGACCGGCTGGCGCTCAACTGTGCCACCAGACCCCGGTGCAAGAAGGATATGGTTTGCAGGTATTAAAGGTGCAGGAACAGTGCTCAGTACCACTGACAGTGGAATATATACCTCACATCAACAGTATTATGATGCAGCATACCCAATTACTGCACCAGGTCTATTCCCCAATCATCGTAAGATTGTTGCCTACAAATTATATTCTGGTGCAGCATTTGGTGATGTGAGTTCTGTTTCCTGGCATGGCACACATGTCAATTGCACAGTTGCAGGTAATGATACAACCCTGGGAACGAGCACGCGTGATGGAATGTCTAAAGAAGCAAAGATATACTTTGTGGACATTGCCAATGCAACAGGTGGATTAGTTGTTCCTACAAATTTGGCTGCAATGTATGATACAATCTTTCTTGGACGCGGACTTGGATACAACATTCTTCAACATTCAGGTTCCTGGGGCTGGGGTAATTCCAGTGGCACATATTTAACACAGGATGCCTCTACTGATGCATATATCTATGCCCATCCTAACTTCTTAAATCTTTATGCTGCGGGAAATGAATATTCTGCTATGACACTCCGCAATCCTGGTATTGCCAAAAATGTCTTGACTGTTGGTGCAACCCAGAATGGAACCTCATCCAATGCAATTGCATCATTCTCCAGTCGTGGTCCAACACAGGATAACCGTATTAAACCTAATATAATGGCGCCAGGGCAAACTATTTATTCAGCCCAGGGCGGAACAACCAATTCATACTGGTCATTATCAGGAACAAGCATGGCAACACCAGCAACGAATGGCACTATTGGTCTGATTCGGCACTATCTGCTTGCTGGCTATTATCCATCCGGTGCAGCAAATCCAGCAGATTCAATTAAGTATCAGAGTGCAGCACTCCTGCGTGCAATGGCAATGGTATCTGCTGACCCGAATGTGGGCTCTTATGTTATTCCGAGTTATGATATTGGCTGGGGCAGGATTGATGCAGACAGTGTGCTCTTTTTCACTGGTGATACAAGGCGGCTCATTATAAAAGACGATACAGTCGGTGTTGGAACAGGGCAATCAATAGTTGATTCTTTTGCAGTCAACTCTTCTACAATCCCCTTGCGTATCGCTGTTGCCTGGACCGATACTGCTGCAGCAGCGAGTGCGAATCCTACTCTTGTCAATGACCTGAATGTATTATTGACCGCGCCCGGTGGTGGCACATATTACCGTGGTAACCAGTATAGCAGTGGCCAATCTCAGGCAAACCCATCTAACTGGGATAACCGCAATGTTGAAGAATGCTTCAGGATAAATAGCCCTGCTACAGGTGTCTGGCGTTTGACCATTTACGGACAGAGTGTTCCTAATGCACCAATGGGCTTTGCCTATGCAATAACCGGTGGTATTGGGCTTGTGGGAATTGAAGAGAATACAAGTCAGGCAAAGATAAAGGAAAGCTTTGTCTGCAATACAATCGCAAATAGAATCCTGAATATGAAGATTACATTGAACAGCCAAAAATTGGTTAAGGTTCAAATTTATGACCTGAGTGGAAGGATTGTTAAGCAGATTCTGAATCAGCGTCTACCTGCAGGTGAAAATAAAATCAATCAGAAACTTGACCTGCCGAGCGGTGTCTATTTTGTAGAATTGAAGACTGACAATGCTGAACGGTTCAACAAACTCGTTCTGATTCAGTAATTAACATAAACATAAAAAAGGGCACACAAAAGTGTGCCCTTTTTTTTCACAGAACTAAAATTCTTTCAGGACTGCATAATAAATTGTTCAATCTCAGACAGAGGAACCCTTTTCTGCTCTCCGCTTACCATATTTTTTATCGTATAGACTTGCTCTTTTGCCTCATCCTCTCCATAGATAATTACATAATCTGCCTGATAATGGTTTGCATCCTTGAGTTGAGCCTTAATTGAATCAAGGGGGTTTCCAATAATACAAATTTTTCTATTATCTATAATAATCTTTCTCAATTTGATTGCTTCATCAAATAATGGCTCGCCCATAATTGCAATAAAAAAGGACCGGGACCTTTCAATCTCTGGCAACTCATCGGGTAAAGCAATGAGCATACGCTCCACACCCATTGCCCAACCAATACAGGGTGTATCATTACCGCCGAGTTCACGCATTAATAAATCATACCTACCACCGGCAATAATCGTATCCTGGGCACCCAGACCCTTTGATTTGAACTCAAAAACGGTTCGGGTATAATAATCAAGCCCACGCACAAGTTTTTTGTTTTCTTCGTATTCAATACCCATCCTTTTCAAAAATTCTTTTGTCTGATGATAATGAGTTTTACACTCATCACAAAGATTATCAGTAATTTTTGGTGCGTCAGAATAAATCCTCTGGCAGTCATTATTTTTGCAATCAAAGACCCTTAAAAAATTCTTTTCAAATCGGCGTAGACAATCAGGGCAAAGATTATTAATTTCAGGTCGTAGATATTTATTCAGAATTTCTTTATACTGTTTACGGCAAACAGGGCAGCCAATAGAATTTATCTCAACAATAAATTGATTAACACCAACGAAATTCAGAAATGAATTTGCCAGACCAATCATCTCAGCATCATAGAATGGTGCAGATTCGCCAATCATTTCTATACCGATCTGCAAAAATTCACGATATCTACCTTTCTGGGGTTTTTCTTTGCGAAACATCAAACCAATATAAAGGAGACGGACAGGCAGACCGATTCTATTTTCAAGCACAGCACGTAAAACCGAAGCAGTGCCTTCGGGCCTGAGCACAAATAATTTTTTATCATGCTCAAATGTATACATCTCTTTTTCCACAATATCAGTATGTTCACCAATAGAACGAACAAAGAGTTCAATGGATTCAAAGGTTGGTGTTTTAATCTCTGTAAATCCCTGCAATTTAAAAAAATGCCTTGCCTGATTATTGATACACTCAATCCTTTCCAGTTCTCTACCATAAAGGTCACGGGTTCCTTTTGGTCTTTGATAGAGCATCTCTACCTGCCTTTTTTAATCCAGTAAATTATAAAGATGGTTATGAGTCCGATTAAACCTGCGACCATATCAAGAAATTCAAAATCTCGCCCTGGAATAAAAATTTGTTGAACTTCAGCAGCGATAATAACAAGAATACCGGATATAAAATATACTCCAGTATTTAATGTTCTTATGGCAATTAAACCATAGATAAAGAATAATAAAAAGTGTTCAAATTTATCTATGGGGAATTCTTTTATCTTGGGTGATTCAAGTGAGGGAAATCCAGTAAGCATAAAAATAACCGTAATCCAAACAATCAAAAGTAATATATTGACACTCTGCTTCATCCTACACAACCATCAATAAAATTCAGATTCACTTTCATCTGTGCATAGTTCAAATAATTGTTTTTCTGCACCACAATCCGGACAACCCCAGTAATCGGGCAATTCTTCAAACATAACACCGGGTGCAATACCATTCTCGGGGTCTCCAAATTCTGGATTGTAAATATAGCCACATACTGCACAGCGCCATTTATCCATTTCTACCCCCTTTTATACTCACTTTCTCTCTTTTTGAATATTCTCTGACAAAACTGTAGTTACCCGATTCATCGGGCATTCAAAATACTGAATCTTCATTATATTTTAGCCTCATACATATGACCACTACAAAAAGAGACATACCTCAAGCACGAGCTCGATCAACCTATCCATACCTGTCCGTAATTCTTCATCCGTGACAAATTTTGTGAATTCCTCACCCCTGCCCACCACATCTGAAACGAGCAAGAAAGATGCAGTTTCAAGATTGCTACGATTGCAGAGATAGTAAATCAAACTGGTCTCCATCTCTACGGCGAGAATACCTTTTTTCTGAAGTTTGGGCACATATTCCGGGTCAGGGCTATAAAAAACATCAACACTGGCAATACCCCCAAAATGGAGTTTTAACCCCATTTTCTGGGCAATATTGTCCGCAGTTTTTAAAATGTTGAATGTAGCATAGGGTGCTACGGGTTCTCCATTGAGATAGGAATAAGTTGTTCCATCATAAGGTGCAGAAGTAATCGCACAGATGAGGTCAAGGGAATTGATATGTTTAGCAATACCTCCACAAGTACCGATGCGAATTATTCTCTTTACTTCAAGTTGTATCAATTCTTCAGTGACAATTGCGGCTGAAGGGCAACCCATACCCGTGGTCTGAACAGAGATTTTCTTCTCTTTATAAAAGCCAGTATAGCCTAAGAGGCCACGGTTTGAGTTTACTAATTTAGCATTGTTTAATTTTTTTCCAATGAGTTCTGCCCTTCCCGGGTCACCAACGACCAGCACAGTCTCTCCATAATCACCTTTGTTTGCTCTTAAATGTATGGGCATATCACCTCCCTAAATACATAAAATTCCTAAACACCTAAATTCCTAAATACCTAAAATAATGATTAATCATAAGGCTACATTGGCTCACCAGTAGTTTAAATCTTTCAGTTCTTTTTTCCATTTTCATCTTTGGTCCCAAGTTGGTTATTTGAAAGAAGAACAAGCAATGAGTCTCGCTTCTGCTCAAAATATTTAAAGTATTCTTTTTTCACAGATGGCGCCCTTGGTAATTTTACAGTCAAAGGATTTATTGGCGCACCATTTTTGTGTAATTCAAAATGGAGGTGTGGACCTGTTGATAGACCAGTAGAGCCAACATAACCAATTAGTTCACCCATCTTCACATGTTTACCTTGATAAATTCCCTTAGCAAATTTAGATAAGTGACCATATCTCGTTTTAAAATTATTTTTATGCCTTATTTCCACCAGATTCCCATATCCACCTTTCCATCCCTTAAAGCTAACAACACCATCACCAATTGATGAAACAGGCGTGCCAACAGGTGCGGAATAATCTAATCCATGGTGTGGACGCCAGACTTTTAATATCGGGTGATAGCGCCGCTTAGAAAAATAGGAACTTATTGAACTATATTTTAGTGGTGATTTTAGTAATGCCTTTCTTAAAGATTCGCCTTTGCGATTATAATAGTCATCATAGCCACCGGGGTCACAATAGTAAAAACCATAATAATCGCCCACCTGGCCTTTATAATGGACCGCAACTATGTTTGAGTAGTCAACAAATTGCGAATCACAAAACACTTTATCAAAAATGAGTGTAAATGAATCGCCATTCTGCGTTTCGGTTGTAAAATCAATCTCCCATGCAAAGATATCAGCGAATTTATAAACGAGCGTCGGCGTCTCTCCCCTCTTCAACATTGATTCGTAAAGCGTAGAATTTATACTACCACTTAAAATAGTTTTTATTGTGCTGATATATGGATACTTCATTGCCAGGCTCATAACATCACCATTATTTATCACATAATATACTACGAGCGGATTCTGGAAATATGTGAATTTTTTGAATTTACCATTTTCTTTTAGCACTATCAATGAATCACCAGGTAAGCATCTCCGAAAAGGAAAGGAATTTTTTTGCAATATCCTTAATATGGATTCCGCCAACCCGTTTTCTGAAAAAAGATTTTTTATTGCAGTACCTAAATTTTCATTTTTATTTAATGTTTTTTTTATCTCTGCGTAGGCAGGAGCAGGTTGCTTTGAAACCTCTTTTTTCTTAGTGCAAGAGATTAAAAAAGAAAGGGCAATAAAAATGCTGAGTAATATTAAAAGAATTTTTTTCATAATTCAATGCGCCTTTTCTCTTATGAAATTTTTAATCCATTCATCACAGAGCTCATTATGATGTGCAATTGAAATACCCAGGACATTAATGCGCGGTTCCTTTCTCAATTTACTTACAAACTTGTTCAAATCACTGAATCCCCACAGGTCAAATTCTAATTGTATAAATTTCTTTTTAAATTTACTATAGATATCCGCAGCAATATTATAATGTCTTAAAAATTTTTTCAATTCATTGGGTCTCATCTTTGCAGTTACGGCAAAGTGAATATGAGCGAAATTTTTCACGATGCTCCAGTCAATATTGGGAAAGATTGAGAAAACACCACGCAGATTTTTACGATTCAACATCAAACGGGATAATTGAACATCTTCAGAATTTATCGGATTATCAAGTATCTGGTATATTCTTTCAAAATTAATCTTTGAACGAACCAGTTGATTAATCATCTGCCACTCTTCTGATAATAATTCGCGTGGTAATGATATATCATACTCAGCAATTTTATAAAGTTCAATATATTTTACACCCTTTGTTTTCATAAGCAGACGATAAGTTTGCTTTAAATCACGACTGTAAAATATGTAAGAATAGGCAGGTAATATTCCTGCAGGTAGCACAGTATTTACTATCACCTCTTCAACAAGTGGATAGACATTCTTCACATCAGGCTCATAATCGGCATCCACAAAGGCACAACCACGATACCATTTGCCTCCTGCAATTGAAGGTATAAACAGTTTTATTCCATAACCTTTTATCAAACCATGTTCTTCAAAATTTTTTATGCGCAGGAAAATTTCATCACGGGTAATATGAAATTTATTAATAATATCATCAAGCGGAATATAGCCCTGTGCCTCAAGATGCCTTATAATCTTCAGGTCAATGGGATCAATTATCACAGACCATTATAAATAAAATTAAACTGTAGTCAAGGGTATGTATTGCTGAGTCCTCTCCACTTTTCTGCCTTGTCGTCCGCACTACAGAGATGAAATCATCAATCCATATAATTGTAGTTGCCCGATTTATCGGGCATTCCCTTGCAAGAAACATGTAGTTACCTGATTTATCAGGCATCATATCAGAAGTTGGTAAAACGCAAGTCTAAGGTTGTAAGGCATAGCAGTTAGTATTGTTGCTGGTTATACGGCGTGGAAGCTGGTGTGGTTAAAAGAAATGGATAAAAGGTTATGGCAACGATGCCTGTTTCGGTCAAGGGCATGGTTATTTGTGTATATGACCTAACCTCTTGACGATTGACGAAACGGGTATCGTAACCGTATAACGAGGGACGATTAACAGACAACCACAATAGTTGTCCCAACATAAAAAGCCTCATAAATGAGGCAACTACAAGTTCGGATCAAAAAGAAACAACTATAAAAAGATGAAATTTTTGCTCATTATTTTGTTAAGCAGTATCTCTTACCCTTATACCGGGGAAGCGATGAATCATCATCAATCACATCAATAATTTTCCCCCGATTTGCGGTGATAACATCCTCCAGTACCTCCTCTTTAACACAATACATATCTTTAATTGCCCAGGTCTTATATCTCAATCTTTTATAAAAATGGCGCACAAAGGCGGGCAGAATATAATTCAAAATCCTTCTCATTTTATTACGCAGACCAATGATACCAGTGGTAATCTGAAAAATAATAACTCCGTTATTTTTTAAAATCCTGATAAATTCTTTAATATATCCTAAAGTCAATTCTGGAGGTAAATGTTGAAAAACGATATTGGAATAAATAAAATCAAAAGAATTATCTTTAAAAATTTTAAGGTCTGATGCACAATTCAGGATATATGTGCATTGTTCTTTATGTCCGTTATTTTGCTGGGCGAGCTTAAGCATCTGATGAGAAATATCAATACCAATACACTCATCAAAATATGCACACAGCGCCTGGGTTAGCCTTCCTATGCCACAGCCAAAATCGAGTGCCCGGCCATGTTTTATATCTATATTTAATTTATTGATATATTCCATTACCGAACATATTTCTCTCTTTCCGGTTTCAAATAATTCTTCTATTTTCCAGCGATTATCTTTTTTTTCAGGAAGCGGTAAGATTGACCACAAGGGGTCTTTTTTTGCAAATTCTTCCCAATTCTTTTTAACCTCTTTAATCTGTTTTTCCATTGATATGGGGGTGAATATTTATAAATTATTAAATTTTGAATTTACCAAATTCTTCTGGCTTTGTCTCGCGCAATTTATTTTTCAATTCTTCTTCTACACTGTCACCCTTTAAAATCAGACCATTCGTATCCATTATCTTATCTTCAACATAGATTGTTGCATCAACACGCAATGCAAGGGCAATGGAATCAGAAGGTCGGGCATCAATGGCAAATAATTTCCCATCCGAATCAATAAAGATCTGGGCAAAGTATGTTTCATTCTTTAAGTCATTGATTACAATTTTAATCACTTTGCTTTCCAGGGCATCAAGCAAAATCTTTATTAAATCGTGGGTAAGGGGTCGTGCAGGTTTTATTCCCTCCAGACACATAGCGATTGCCATTGCTTCGTTATCGCCTATCCATATCGGCAATGTTCTTTCACCATATTTTTCTTTGAGTAAAACAACAAAGGTATGAAATTGCTGGTCTTCAACTACACCCTTTACAACAACCTCTAAGATTTCTCCTCCTCAGTAACCACCAATTTAAAGACGGCAGAGACTTGCTGGGGTAATCGCACTGTAATATCGTAGATACCTGGATGTTTTATTGGTTCTTCCAGGACTATCTGTTTTTTATCAACTTCAATATTCTCTTTTGCCAATAATTCAACAATATCCTGGGCACTGATACTACCAAAAGATTTACCTTCAATACCGATTTTAATTTTGGTTTTGACACTGAGTTCGTTCAGTCTTTCAGCAATCTGCTCACTTATCTTCCTAATCTTCTCAACACCCTGAGAAAAGTGTTTCTGGGTCTTCTCCAATCCTTTTATATTTGCTGGTGTAGCAGGGATTGCCATTTTATTAGGAAAAAGAAAATTTCTGGCAAAACCATCCTTTACTTCTACGATCTCACCTGGTCTTCCCAATTTTTCAATATTTTTAGTAATAATAACCTTCATATTACTTTATTTCATAAGGTAGGAGTGCAATCTCCCGGGCACGCTTTATTGCCTGGGCAAGTTTCCGCTGGTGTAGTGTACATAATCCAGTCAATCTTGCTGGCAATATTTTACCGCGTTCATTAATAAATCCCTTCAGTAATGCGGTATCCTTATAATCAAGATACTTTACCTTAGTCTCACATAAACGACACTTTTTTGCCATCGTCAACTCCTTTATGAATTAAAATGGGGTATCAACATTTTCTTCTTTTACTTCAGTTTCTGATTCTATTGCATCATCACCAGTAGGCTCAGCAGAAGATTCAGGTACATCCAGAAACTGGATCCTGTGCGCAACCACTTCTATTACCGAGCGTTTTTCTTTGTTTTCAGTCTCCCATTGCCGCGACCTTAACCTCCCCTCTATTAAGACTGCGCTACCCTTTTTTAGAAAATCGTTGACCAGTTCTGCCTGCCGACGCCAGGCAACAACAGTTACAAACAGGGTCTCTTCCTGGGTCTCCCCGGATTCACGATTTTTGAAACGTCTGGTCGTTGCGATTCTGAACGAACACACAGGAGCACCTTTCTGTGTATAACGTAATTCCGGGTCAGCAACAAGGCGACCAATAATATGCACAACATTGAGATAGCCCAAGCGTAATTGGCTCATCTTTTCTTCTCCTTTGAGATAATCATAAATCTCAATATGCTCTCATAGTGCTTTAATTTATCCTTTATTTGAACAATCCCTGCCGGTGGAATACTGAACTCGTAATTGACATAGAAACCTTCTCTCTGTTTGGCAATGGGATAGGCAAGAACTTTTTTCCCAATGAGCTGATATTTAACAGCACCAGCACCGCTCGTTTTAATAATCTTTTCTAAGGTGCTGGCTTCTTTTTCCAGTTGTTCATCCTTAAGGTCGGGATGAAAAATAAACATTGCTTCGTAATTTTTCATAATAGATTATGTTCCTTTAGTAAATTTAATGGTGTAACTTTATTGTATTCCAATCCCCAGGTTTCTACTGGTAAGCCAAAAGCGATCGCCATTACCTGGCTAAAATAGAAGACCGGAATAGGCTTATGCTCAGGATGCATCGCAGAAATTCGGGACTGGAAATTATCAAGATTATAATGGCATAAAGGGCAGGAAGTTAAAACCGCTTCTGCGCCATTGTCGCGGGCATTCTTTAAAATCCGGAATGATGTTTCCAATGCTGCTTCAGGAGAGTTGATAATGAGATATGAACCACAACATTCAACCTTTAAAGGAAAACTTATTGGCGTAGCACCCATCATATTGACAAAATCCTCAATAATGGTAGGTGATTCCGGGTCATCAAACTGCAATTCTTTTTTAGGCCTTAACAGGTAACATCCATAGTAGCATCCAAGTTTCAAACCGCCAAGATTCTTCTTCACCCCTTTTCTGAATTGTTCCGGGTGTTCTTTTATAAACTCAAATGGATGGACAATCTTTTCATTACCATCGTATGTTTCACCCAGATGTTCATTTATTATATTTAATGTTTCAGGGTCATTCTTGAAAATGTAGTTTGCCCTTTTTAAAGTATTGTAGCATATTGAACAGGGAACAAGAACTTCACCATTCTCTTTTTGTGCTTTTGACAGAATCCGCAAGGGAGCAATCAAAGACATTTTGTTGTCTCGCGCCAGGGTAAATGTCGTGCCACAACAATACCAATTTGGCATCTCTTCCAATTCAACACCCACTGCGTTGAACGATGCCTTTATTGATTCATTTAGCACCTTTGCCTTTGTATAAAGATCACAACCGGGATAATATGATACTTTCATAGTTAGTAAGAGTATTTGTATAGAACACTCATTAAAACAAGTGGATGGGCATCCTGGAGCAATTCTTTATCTATCTGGTCAACATCAATGAGCTGTTCTTTTGCACGCAGATGTATTGTCCGCACTGCTTCCATAATCCTTGGTATATCAACTCCGCGCGGGCATCTTGTCTCACATACAAGGCAGGCTGCGCAGAACCAGGGGCTCTGCGCCTTAAGCACATCATCTTTTAACCCGAGCTGGATATAGCGGATAATCCGATTGGGCGGCTCATCCATATATTCAGCAAATGGGCAACCTGCTGTGCACCGACCACACTGATAACAATCAGTTATACTTTGCCGGCTTATTTCTTGAATCCGAGCAATAAAATCATTATCTTTAGCAAGTTTTCTCATAGTGTATGATTATATGTAAAATTAGCAGGATGTCAAGGGTTTTTAAGCAAAAAAGTGAATGCCTTTAAACAGTAATAGAAAAGATCAGAATGGAAATCAAAATTGATTCGCGGGGTAAGAAAACTTACCCACGGTTGATTGTTCTTCACAAAAGTGAATAAACGCTCAATCATATTATCATTAAAGCGTGAGGCTACCTGACGAACTTTTTTACCTATTTCTAATTCAGATGACAGGGCACTGCGCCAGGTCGTATCGTAATCATCAATGGCAGACCCTTTTTTAAAAGCCTTAACCAATTTTTCTATGGCAATATCCGCACAAAATAACCCCATAAAGATTCCTCCACCGGTCGTTGTCTTTACCTGGCCTGCTGCTTCACCCACGATGATTATCTTTCCTTTCACACTTCTGGGTATTGGACCATAGGCAATGGGTTTCACTGCTATACTTTGCTCTAAACCAGTATAATTGTTCATTCCCAGCCTTTTTTTTATAAATCTACGCAAATATGCTCTTCCATTCTTTTCAAGAATCATTCCCACCCTTGCCATTTTCTTATTGATAGGTGTAACCCAGGCAAATGAACCAGGGATATATTGCTGGCTGATATGGATTTCAATATTAGTATCATCTCCATTAATAGGTAATTCAATTTGCGAACCATAGAGGAATCGCTGTGGTCTTCCCATGCCGAGCATATTTTGCAGTCTATAATTCACGCCAGTAGCAATAACTACAAACTTAGCATTCCAGGATTTACCGTCAGCAGAAATTTTGTAGTGTCTGTTTGATTCTTCAATTGAGTTTACGCACTTACCAAGGAAATATCTGACGCCTGCAGTTTTGGCTTTTTCTGCTAATGCACGGTCAAATATGGAACGGTCAACAACATACGCTAAGATATCAGGATGAAAATATTTCAATTCCTGTTTCTTGGGTGAAATAAATGAGAATGATTTAATGCAAGTCAAAATGGATTTTTCAGGCAGTTCATAACGCTGAAATGATTCTTTACTTATCAACCCAGTGCAAACAACCGCATCACCTATTGAATTCTTTTGTTCAATAGCACAAACTTTAAAACCATTCTGTGAAAGTTTTTGTGCGGTATATGAGCCTACTGGACCGCCTCCAATTACTGCTACATCATAGAGATTTTTCATAACTACAGGATTATACACAGAAAATAGATTAAGTCAAGAGGAAAGGATAACGCGATAGTAGGGAGTAAGTAGTAAGGAGTAAGTAGTAAGGAGTAAGTAGTAAGGAGTAGGTAGTAAGTAGTAGGTAGTAGGTAGTAGGTAGTAAGTAGTAGGGAGAAGAACTAAATAGACCAGAGAAACGAGATAAACCAGAGAAACATTTAGTCATTGACAGGGAGGTGAGAATTAGTTATAATACAAAGATGCCAGTAAAAATAACTGAACTTACCAATGATTTGGTAAAAACTATTAAAGCGGCACAGATGTATCAGACCACCCATCCTTCTTTTAAAAACTTCTTTAACCAATTATACCAGGACCTTGTAGAATATCTGAAAACAAATTATCAGATTGTCTTCCAAATTGAAAGATTTTCAATCCGCTATGAAGACTATGTTGTTTATGAAGAGACTGAAAAAGATATCAGTATTGCTTTCAGATTGTTCCGCGATGGAATCAGAGAAATCAAATTTTCCGAAGGCATCACTGACGATGAACTGTTGATCTTTATTGAGGTTATCAGTCGCACTGACCGTGACCAGGATATTGCATTAAATTTATGGGAATGTGATCTCTCTCACATCAGTTTTTATGTGGTTGAAGAAGAAGAAGAAAAACTCACTTATTCTATACCTGAGATGCCAAAAATGGAAATAAATTATGATGAAGCAGTAAAGGGTGTCCTATCAAAAGAGAAAATTGAGTTTACTGATAAAATTAATGTAGATATTACACCAGAAGAGCTGAGACAGTTAAAATCCGCAATCACAGAAGTTGAAAAACAGATACCTATTGGTATCGTCATATCTACCCTGATTGATGCACTGAAAAAAAGTCAGTCTCAAGAAATTATTGACGCACTTGTTGAGATGCTTGAACTCAGCATCAGCACCAATGATTTTAATAATGCCTGTCTTATTGTAAACCAATTATGGAACTACAATGATATCAATCTCATCAGCCGGATAGAAAATGAAACATTGGTTATGAGTTTTGCTGGATTGCCTGATATTCTTGATGAACAATCCTTTAACGATTTTATTGCCCTGATTGGATTTTTCTCTAAAAAATCTGTTGCACACTTTGTGCGTATCTTAAAAAATATAAAAAATCAACAACGATTAGAAGCGTTGCGGAATAGACTCGCATATATCTGCCAGGGTGACCCAAGCCCATTAATAGATTTTTTGAAATCATCAGATTTGCAGATTCTGACAAATGCAATTGTGATTCTTGGTATCATAAAAAACCGTTCAGTAATTCCCTTGTTAGAAAATTTAATACTACATCCCTCTGTTCAGGTACGTATGGCTATAATTGATGCTTTAACAGAATTAGGTGAAGCGAAGATGATTGCTGGTTTCCTTAATGATGTCCAGAATGAAGTAAGAATAAAAGCACTCCACGCGCTGGAGCGAATAAAGTACCCGCCAATATATCAACGACTGATTAAAACAATAAAGAAACGTGCCTTTTTGAAATTGAATTACAATGAGCAAAAGGCATATTTCAATTGCCTGGTTGCAAATCGTGATAACAGAATAACCAGACATTTAGAGCAGATACTTTTTAAATGGGCAATCTTCAGTGGAAAAAAATATCTTATTAAACGGCAACTCGCTGCCCAGGCATTAGCAAAATTGAACTCCAGCAAAGCAATTGAAATTCTGAAAAAAGGAGCCGAAAAACGGAATGAAGATATCAGAGCAATATGTAAAAATGCATTAAAATTTACCAGCACCAAAGGAGAAGATAAAAATGTCTGAATCCAGTAAGGATTTTATAAACAGTCTTTATGCCCTGATAAAAGCCACCTTTGTTTATGATTTTAATAATGATGTGGTAATAAATCTTGTACAAAGATTCCTGCAAAACATAAACAAGTTTTTCCAGGCAGGCAACCAGATTGAAATCCTTCGTTATCGTGATTACATCTTTTTTAATAAGGTGCGCATGCGCTTTGAAGTTGAAGGATATGCAAGTCTTCAGTTTTTAGAAGAAGTTTTAAAAAAGCTCTGGATAAAATCCATCACCTTTCTACCGGGTTTAAAATCAAACGAACTATTAAATTTCTGTTCACTCTTTAAATACGATAAGGATACATTTATACAAAATTATAATCAGAGTGGATTCGGTTCAATTCAGGTTGAGTTTTTAACAGAACAGGAAGAATTGGTGCCCGAATTTTTAAAGGATGGTGAGCAAATTAAAAAGACCTATTTTAAGGCACTGAAGGTAACAAAAAATTTAATACAGAATCTCTGGAACAGACAGCATGTGGATACACGGAGTTTCAGAAGAGTGATATACACATTGATTGACAGCCTGTCGCAGGATGAATTCGGATTGATTGCACTGACAACAATTAAAAATTTTGATGAATATACATATAACCATTCACTCAATGTCGGTGTGCTTTCTCTTGCAATGGGGCAACGCCTCGGTATGGAAAAGAGAAACCTGGTGAAACTTGGCACAGCAGGGCTCCTCCATGATATTGGAAAAGTTGCGATTTCAAAACAGATAATAGATAAACCCGGTGCTCTGACAAAAGAAGAATGGGAAATATTGAAAAACCACTCTATTTATGGTGTAAGTGAAATTATAAAGACACGCGGCCTGGATGATATCTCTTTTGCATCACTTTTAACCTCTTACCAGCACCACTGGAACTATAATGGAACCGGCTATCCAGAAAGATTAGACCAGAAGACTCAGCCAACCCTTTATGCTCGCATCGTTCGTATCTGTGATGCCTATGATGCAATGACTACATCCCGGCCTTATCAACTTCTCCCCTATTTACCGGCAGTTGCCATAAGAGTTTTATGGTCAAATATTAACACATATTTTGACGCGCTCTTAACCAAGGTCTTTATACAAATCTTTGGACTATATCCAGTGACCAGTTGTCTGGAATTGAATACAGGTGATATTGCCATTGTGCTACGCCAGAATCCAGGACATATTGATAGACCAATCATCAAAATTGTTTTAAACAATAAAGGTGAAAAAGTAAATGGTCCAATCATTGACCTGTCGATGGATAATAAAATCAATATTATAAAGGCTATTTACCCACAAAGATATGATATTAACCCGGGAGAACATCTTTTGACTCAGTAACTGTTGACTTTTTACTTTTAATGAATAAAATTGGCTTATGAATAATAATATTGCTGTCCTTGCTTCAGGTCGGGGTTCAAACCTTGAAGCAATCATAAAAAATATTGAGAATGGAACCTGCCATGCTAATCTCGTGTTAGTAATCAGCGATAATCAGAATGCACGGGCATTGGAGATTGCACGAGCCCACAATATTAAGGCACTCTGGCTTGACCCCGGACCTAAAAAAACCTGGCTCTTACCTGAATATGAAGAAAATTATGTAAAAGTATTAAAAGAACATAATGTTGAACTTGTGTGTCTAGCAGGATTTATGCGGATTATAAAACAACCACTTCTTACTGCATTTGCCGGAAGGATTCTGAATATCCATCCATCTTTATTACCAGCATTTCCCGGACTTGAGGTTCAGAAGAAAGCTCTGGAATACGGCGTAAAATTTTCTGGTTGCACTGTCCATTTTGTTGATGACACAGTTGATGGTGGACCAATAATCGCCCAGGCAGTTGTCCCTATACTTGATGATGATACACCTGAGACACTCGCTGAAAGAATTTTAAAAGAAGAACACAGAATATACACTGAAGCAATTAATCTCGTGCTTTCTAAGAATTACAAAATAGTTGGACGAAGGGTAATCAGGACCGGACCTTGTTAAAGCATTACGACATAATCCAGGGCAAAATTACTGAAACCGAAAAAGAAAAGGCTTGTATTTATTATTATATCAATCCAGATGAAACCGAGAAAAAGTTTTTAATTGAAAAATATAAAATAGATGAACATACATTACAGTCTGCCTTAGACCCGAACGAACTTGCCCGTTTGGAATTTGAACCTGAGCATATCGCTATAATTCTGAAGAGACCCAAAAAATATGAGGCGCGTGACCAATTATTATTCAAGGTGCCAACTGTTGGTATCTTCTTTTTTAAAGACTTATTGATTATTGTTTCATTAGAAGAAATTACTTTATTTGATGGGAAACTTTTTTCAAATGTTTCGTCCCTGAGTGAATTACTATTAAAGATGATTTATCGCTCAATACACCATTTTGTTGACCATTTAAAAGTTATCAATTTAATCACTGACGAATTAGAGCAGAAAATAAATCGCTCAATGGAAAATAGATACCTAATAAGTATGTTCTCACTGGAAAAAAGTCTGGTCTATTATCTTGATGCCATTCATTCCAATAGTATGTTGATTGAAAAGATAAAACATAATGCATCAAAATTTGAATTGAACCAGGACTTAATGGAGTTAATTGATGATATTACAATTGAAAATAACCAGTGCTATGAACAGGCACAAAATTATTCAGAAATTCTTGCCAGCCTTATGGATGCGCGCGCATCTATTGTAAGTAATAATCTGAATATTTTAATAAAAGTATTAAATATCATTACAATTATGTTAATGGTGCCGACAATGGTGGTCTCTATTTTCTCTATGAATGTTCCACTTCCCCTGCAAGGACATCCTTATGCATTCTGGATTATCTTAGGGCTCTCAGGACTCAGTGTGTTAACAGTAATCTTTATCTGGTGGCGTATGCGATTGTAGTATAGATTGCTGGATACTTGATAACAGAATGGTTATTGGTTATTGGGCGTGGATGCTTGACCCCCCACCCTTGCCCTCCCCCTTGTAGGGGGAGGATACAGGAGGGGGTGACGATACGGGCTTCGCAACCGTATAACGATTGAAAGAATGGTTTATGGTTATTGGGTTTAGATGCTGGTTTGGTTTAAGGGTGTGTTTTGCTTGATGAGAAATTTTTGTCTGGTAGAGCAAAGATTAAAGATTAAGGAATGATGTGTGAGAACAGGTTAACGAGGGGAATTAAAGGTCTCCACGAACTTTTCGGTTATGTTTAGAAAAGTGAGTGGAGAAAAGGGGGATACTTCCCCCTTTCGGGCGGTTAGCTCAGTTGGTCAGAGCGTCGGTCTCACATACCGAAGGTCGAGCGTTCAAGTCGCTCACCGCCCACTTCTCTCTGACGGCGCAGGCATCAAAACAAGCGTGTGCATATCTCATCTGGTTTCCCGTTTCTCTCATTGCATTTTTTATATCAAATGAAACGGGATCCCGCACTATATCATAATCTCTCTTTTTAAAAAAAGATTGAGGGAGGATTAAATATGGTGATTGGTTATAGGGCATGGCTGCCAGTATGGTTATAGGGCGTGGTTTATGGTGCACCCCCACCCTTGCCCTCCCCTTTATCCCCTCCTCCACCTGAGGCGGATAGTCATCAAGGGAGGGGATAAATGATTAACTTTTGTAAAAAGTGGGGAGGAGTCAGACAAATGTAGTGTTGACTTTTTTGTTTTTCAGTGTAAAATCCTCAAGGGGAATTTAATAATGACGCTATTCTTTTCCTTATTTCTATTAGCCAACGGAACTGAAGAATTGCTCAAAACACAAACACCCAGTGTTTTTGTTGATTATGAACCCCTTGATATGGATTTTATCAAAGCTGAAATACCCTATGTAAATTATGTAATTAGCCGGCAGGATGCAGACATCTATATATTGGTCACAACCCAAACCACTGCTGGTGAAGGAACTGAATTTACTCTTTTTTTCACGGGTCAAAAAAATTTTACGGGTATGAATGATACACTCAAGTATGTTTCACTGAAATCTGACTCAGATGATACAATCAGAAAAGAACTCGCAAAAAAATTAAAACTTGGACTTGTCCGATATTTAAGTAGAACTCCGATTGCAGAAAAACTCGCAATTAATCTTATAGAAAAAAAGATTGCAGTAACACCCAAAGACCCATGGCACAACTGGGTTTTTACCATCGGTTTAAATGCATATCTCAATGGACAGCAAAAATTGAACTTCAATTCTTTGAATACAACACTATCTGTCAACAAAATTTTAAAGGACTGGAAAATTTTGAATGACCTGAGTTATTACTATACCTACAATGTATACAAATTGGATGATACCACAATTACCAATGAATCAGAGAGTTACAGTGGTTCTACAAGTGTGGTCATTGGATTGAATAACCATTTTTCTGCAGGTAGTTACCTCTCTTTTTATTCTTCAACCTATCAAAATATCCATATAAGCAGTGGCATCGCACCCGCAATTGAGTATAATATCTATCCGTATGATGAATCTTCAAGCAGAAAATTGACCCTACTCTATGATATTGGCTATATCTATTATGAATATTATGAAACAACGATTTATGACAAATTGGAAGACCGACTATTTAAAGAATCCGCATCATTAGGAATTGACATTAAACAACCCTGGGGTTCACTGGATATTACTCTTAACGCATCGCATTATTTTCACGACTTCAAAAAGAATCGGGTCACACTTTACAATAATGTTTCCCTGCCTTTATTAAAAGGTCTATCATTCAATATCTTCTCTTATGTATCAATGATTCATGACCAGTTATCATTGCCCAAACGGGAACTGACCGAAGAAGAGATTATCCTTCAGAAAAAACTGCTTGCTACACAATACTCTTATTATCTTTCAATCGGACTCTCATATACTTTTGGCTCAATCTACAGCAATATCGTTAATCCGCGCTTTGGTAATTAGAACAATTATTTCAGACATTATTAGTTAAGTCCCTTCAATTTCATAAAATTTTCAACCATCGCTCTGTTCTTTGATAGCAATCTTCGCATAAAAATAATCTGTTTTTTTACCGCATCAAAACCAGTTCCACCAGAAGAGATTTTATTTTTTATAGAAAATTCTGGTGTAAGCATCTTTCTTATTGTATCAGAAGATGTTTTTGTCATTTTTTCCAGTAGTAAAATGAATTTATCCATATCATTATTTGACCGATTTACTGCGGAAGAAACCTGATTGTAAATCTTTCTAAAGGGATACCCTTTTTTAACAAAAAAGTCAATCAGGTCATTAATACACATCCAGTCGGGCTTCTTTATCCATTCGTTAGAATGCATTTTAAATTTTATTTTGCTGATTGCGATAGTAGCCATATTTAGATTGCTCAAAGACTGCTTTACCTGAGCAAAAAGGATATGTTTTAGTTCCTGGAAGTCCCGATTATAAGAATTAGCCAACCCCTTTAAAATAGCAAGTGCAGATGTAAGATTACCAATCGCATTGCCTGCCCGTGCCCTTAATAATTCAAACACATCAGGATTCTTTTTCTGTGGCATAATGCTTGAACCTGTAGCAATTGAATCATCAAGTTCCACAATTTTAAATTCACTGGTGCAGAATATAATAAAATCTTCTGCGAGCTGAGAAAGATGAACTTGCACTCTTGTCAGGTAGTAGATTGTGTCGCAGAGAAAATCCCTGTCTGAAACCGCATCTAATGCGTTTTCACTTATTCTCTCCATCGCCAATCTTCTTGCAATAAAATTCTGTTCTATTTCAATGCCAGTACCAGCAAATGCGCAACTGCCCAGAGGCAAAACATTGACCCATCTGATGAGGGAAAGCAGTTGCTCAAGGTCGCGCTGAAATTTACAAAACAATGAACAGAGATAAAAAGAAATTAACATTGGTTGTGCATGTTGAAGGTGCGTATAACCGGGAATTATTACTTTTTTATATTCAATTGCTTTTTGCAGTAGTACTTCCTGGAGATGCACAATTATCCGGGTAATTGCAATAATTTGACTACGGCAATACAATCTCAAGTCAGTAGCAATCAAATCATTTCTGCTACGGGCAGTGTGCAGTTTTTCAGCAGTGTCACCTATTATTTTTTTTAATTGAAATTCAATATTCATATGGACATCTTCGTACTCAGGAAGCAATTTGAATATACCTTTTTTGTAATCAGATAATATCTTTTCCAGTCCATTTTTTATTTTTTTATAATCAGAATGAGATATAATTCCTATTTTTGCAAGCATCCCGGTATGTGCTATACTACAGACAATATCATAAACCACCAACTCTTCGTCATCAGGGATTGAACTCGTATACTCTAATACAAATGGATTTATGTGTGTTTTAAATCTCTTTTGCCAGACTGGAGCCTTTTTCATTTTTCCTTTAACAGATGCAAATTTTTTGCTGCCTGTGAGCATGCTTCTGCAAATATGTCAAAGCCCTTTTGCAGGTATTTAAATGGAATATTGAGTGCAGGAACAAAACGGATTGAAGAAAAACCACAGGGCATTAACAGAAGACCCCTTTGAAAACAGTATTCTGTAATGTAGTCGGTCAGTTTTATTGCCGGTTCCTTTGTATTATTATTCAGTATAAACTCACAGGCAATAAACATCCCACGACCGCGCACATCACCGATAAATTCATAATTAGATTTTAATTCTTCAAGCCTGCTCTTCATATAAACACCATTTTCAATCGCTTTTTTGAGCAACCCTTCTTTTTCTATAACATCAATCGTTGTTAGTGCAGCAGAACAACAAACAGGATTACCGCCAAAGGTGTTTGAATGGGCACCTTTGACCTTAAAATTTAGTCGTGCATCAAAAATTGCTGCACCTATGGGCAGACCCGATGCAAGCCCTTTTGCAATCGTGATAATATCTGGTATCACATCAGTGTATTCAATTGCAAACATCTTTCCTGTTCTTCCCAGACCAGTTTGAACTTCATCGGCAATTAGAAGAATTCCGTATTTCAAACAAATTCTCTTCAATTCCTGCATAAATTCATCGGGTGGAACAATGTATCCTCCTTCTCCCTGAATCGGCTCTACAAGGATTGCCGAAACCTCTTCGGGTGCTATCAGTTGTTTGAAATAAATCTCTTCAAGAATCTTTGCACACCAGATGTTACAGTCAGGATATGTTTCATGGTATGCGCAGCGGAAACAATAGGCATAAGGCAATTGCCATACCCCGGGCATCATTGGAAAGTATCGCTCACGCTGAACAACTTTACAACCCATAAAGGCATTGGCACCCATTGTTCTTCCATGAAAACCACCAATGAATCCAATAAACTGGTTCCTCTTTGTTGACCACTTACTTAATTTGATTGCTGCCTCAATTGATTCAGCACCAGAGTTGGCAAAAAATACTTTTTTTGGAAAATTCCCCGGTGTGATTTCAGTGAGTTTCTTTGCAAGTTCAGCCTGAACCGCATAAGAAAAATCTGTGCCGGCAAAATAAATGAATTTTTTGCTCTGACTGGTGATCGCGTTAATTACCTTTTTGTGCCCTATCCCAATATTGGTAACACAGACACCAGTTGTAAAATCAATAAATTGATTACCATCAACATCTTCAATGATTGAACCTTTTCCCTGTTTTATCGCTAATGGCAAATGTTTGGTCGTTGTTGCAAGATACTTTTCTTCCTTTGCTATTATCTTTTTTGCATTCTTACCCGGAAGTTTATTTTTTATTTGAGGTATCTTATTTTTCATATTTTTTCTCCTGAAATAGTACTTGTAACATCAACCGATTTTTCCCCGGTTCTTTGAGATGACACAAATGTATGGACTTTTAATGGTAAAGACCAGAGTTCAATAAACCCTTTTGCTGCGTTCTGGTCAAATGCATCTACCCCTTCATAAGTTGCGAGATTTTTCAGATAAAGGCTATTATCTGATTGCCTGCCAATGATTGCTGCAGAACCTTTGTATAATTTTACTTTGACCTTACCCGAAACATTTTTTTGTGTTTCATTAATAAAGGCAGAGACTGCTGAACGTAGGGGACTGAACCATAAACCATTGTAAACGAGATCAGCAAATAAATTTTCCAGCATCGGTTTGAAATGCAGCACATCCCTTGTCAGCACAAGTTTTTCCAGGTCCTGGTGTGCCTTTATAAGAATCAGTGCAGCAGGTGCTTCGTAGACCTCACGGGATTTAATGCCCACAAGTCGCGATTCAATATGGTCTATTCTGCCCACACCATATTCACCGCCAATCTGATTGAGTTTTTTAATCAAATCAACCGGCTTCATCCGTTCTCCATTTAATGCAACTGGCACACCCATCTCAAATCCAATTTCAATCTCAAATGGCACATCAACAACATCAAGTGGAGATTTTGTCCATTCAAACGCCTCTTCAGGTGGTTCTCTTGTTTCATCTTCAATCGGTCCGCATTCAATACTCCTCCCCCAGATATTTTCATCAATAGAAAAATGTGATGCCTTATTTTCTATCGGAATATTATTCTTACTGGCATACTCAAGTTCATAATCCCTCTTCAGGTTGAACTCACGCATTGGTGCAATCACCTTGATCTCCGGTGCAAGGGCATATGCAGATGCCTCAAATCGCACCTGGTCATTACCTTTACCTGTGCAGCCATGAGCGATATAATGTGCGCCAATGCTTCGGGCAATTTCAATAAGGTGTTTGACCATTAAGGGTCGGGCGAGCGCAGTTGCCAGCGGATATGCACCTTCGTAAAAGGCATTCGCCTTAATCGCCGGAAGAATATATTCATTAACAAATTCTTCTTCGGCATCAATAATAAAAGCCTGCCGGGCGCCGATATACAATGCCTTATCACGAATTGCAAAGATATCTTCATTCTGCCCGACATTTACCGTCAGGGTGGCGATTTCAGCATTATACTTCTCGGCAATCATCTTAATTGCAACCGAGGTATCAAGTCCACCCGAATATGCCAACAGCACTTTTTCCATTAAACCTCCTTTCATATTTATAAAGAAAAAGTGCATAATTATACATATAAAATAAAGTCTGTCAAGAGGCAAGTTGACTATGCCCTCTTCCCCTTTTTTATGCCCTATCATTAACAAAGGTTATCGGGGAGAGAGAAGCAAGTTGTAGGGAGTAGGGAGTAGGAAGTAGGTAGTAAGTAGTAGGTAGTAAGTAG
>JBBINQ010000039.1:0-20480 GCA_037443805.1 Caldifarciminota bacterium
CTTGACAGGGGTTTAAATTTTGGTATTATTGCTGGTAATGAGAAAGGAATACTGGCATACCCTGTCCATAGATGCCATTTTTGAGACCCTTAAGACCCGTGCCCAGGGTTTGAATTCAGAAGAGGCAAGGCAACGCCTTGAAGAATTCGGTCCCAACGAAATAAAAGAGGCAAAAAAGAGAACCCCATTTGAAATGTTTATAGACCAGTTTAAAGATTTTATGATTTTGATTTTGATTGGTGCAGCAATCGTTTCCGGCATTGTGGGTGAGCCGATTGATACCATCGCGATTGTGGTAATCGTTATTGTCAACGGAATTATCGGTTTTATCCAGGAGTATCGGGCTGAAAAGGCGATTGAGGCGCTAAAAAGAATGGCACAGGCATATGTAAATGTAAAAAGGAACAATGATATCCACTCTATTCCTGTAAATGAACTTGTACCTGGTGATATTGTTTTGCTTGAGGCAGGAAATATTGTGCCAGCAGATATGCGCCTTATTGAAGTGGCACAACTGAAGATTGATGAGGCACCACTGACTGGCGAATCAATCCCCGTAGAAAAATTGTCCAGACAATTTCATGACCCTTCTCTGGCACTCGGTGATAGAAAGAATATGGCATATAAGGGAACAATCGTCACCTATGGTCGTGGGGTGGGCGTTGTTGTAGCAACTGGTATGGAGACTGAACTTGGTAAGATTGCCACGATGATACAGGAGGAGGAAGGAGTAAAGACACCATTACAACAAAGGCTTACTGCATTTGGTAAATGGCTAACAGTAATTTTTCTTGCGGTGTGTGCTATTGTCTTTGTCTTTGGTGTTCTACGCGGTGAGCCAATAACATTAATGTTTTTGACTGCGGTGAGCCTCGCAGTTGCAGCAATCCCTGAGGCATTGCCTGCAGTCGTTACCATTGCCCTTGCTATCGGTGCAAAAAAATTGGTAAAAGAGAATGCCCTGATGCGTAAATTGTCGGCAGTGGAAACACTCGGTTCCATAACCTATATCTGTTCAGATAAGACCGGAACATTGACCCAGAACAAGATGATTGTGCGGGAGATCTTTATAAACAATAGAATTGTTGCGAGTGAGGATTTTATTGATTTTGTTGATACTAATAAAGAATTTTTTCTTGCCCTGGCATTGAGCAATGATGCCCAGTATGATAAAGATGGCAAGATTATTGGCGACCCAACAGAGACCGCCTTATGTGTTGCTGCGTCTGAAGCGGGTTTTGAAAAACAAAAACTTATAGATAAATATCCCCGGATTGCGGAGATTCCATTTGATTCAGAGAGAAAATGTATGACAACAATCCATAGGACAGACGACGGTAAGATTATCTCATTTACCAAAGGCGCGATTGATTCGCTCCTTGAAAACGCTGTAGGTTTTCTGAGTGAGAGTAAGATTATCAGGGATTTAGAAATTCTTAATCATGCAAATCTGAAGATGGCAAGAGATGGTTTGAGGGTGCTTGCCATAGGGATGAGGGAATGGGATAAACTGCCGGAAGATTTAAATCCAGCAAAGATTGAAGATAACTTGATAATCCTCGGGCTTGTGGGTATGATTGACCCACCGCGTATTGAGGTAAAAGAGGCAATTCAACAATGTAAGACTGCCGGGATTATACCAGTGATGATTACTGGTGACCATCCTGTGACTGCTTATGCGATTGCCCAGCAACTTGGTATGCTCACTGATGATACACAGACCGTGATTACTGGAAAAGAACTTGATACACTTGCACTTGAAGAATTTGAAAAGAAGGTGGAGCACATAAAGGTCTATGCGAGGGTTGCTCCAGAGCAGAAATTAAAGATTATCCGTGCACTCCAGGATAAAGGACAGTATGTAGCAATGACTGGAGATGGTGTTAATGATGCACCCGCATTAAAAAGGGCAAATATTGGTGTGGCAATGGGAATAATGGGGACTGAGGTGAGTAAAGAGGCAGCCCATATGATTCTACTTGATGACAACTTCGCCACGATTGTAAAGGCAGTGCGTGAAGGTAGGAGAATTTATGACAATATCAGAAAATTTATCAAATACATTATGTCTTGTAATTCTGCTGAGATAATGACCATATTCTTTGCACCATTTTTAGGATTGCCTCTGCCACTTTTGCCCCTCCATCTTTTATGGATTAACCTTATTACTGATAGTCTTCCTTCACTTGCATTGGCAACTGAAAATGCCGATGAAGGTGTGATGGCAAGGTCACCCCGCCATCCTAAAGAGAGTATCTTTGCCCAGGGAACGGATTGGTACATCATCATTATTGGAGCGCTTATGGCAGGAACCACATTAGCCACCCAGGCGCTTTCCATTAAAAGGGATATTCACTGGCAGACGATGGTCTTTACTGTCCTCTGTTTGAGTCAATTGGGCAATGCCCTTGCGTGTCGTTCAGATGAAAGGACATTCATTTCTTTAGGTATATTTTCCAATCCATTCCTCATCTTCTCAACGGTCATTCTTTTTTTACTACAGATGGCAGTAATATATTTACCTTTTTTGAACCCGATATTCAAGACCCAGCCTTTAACCATAATTGAGTTGCTCATCTGTATTGTTTTATCTTCAATTGTCTTTTTGGTTGTGGAAATTAAAAAATTGCTCAAAAATTTTGTGGCATATAAAAAAGGAAGACACATCCCTTGAAAAATAAGTTCATTCTCGTCTTTGCATTCATTATTTTTTGTGCGAAACAAGATAAAGAATACCAGTATAATAGAGTGATTGTTGGTGGACCTTGTGAGATTAAATTTTATTGCAATAATGAAATTCAGGCAAAAAAGATTTTGCAGGAAATTGATGATACACTAAAAGAGACAGATTCACTCTTAAATTACTTTTCACCCAAAAGTTTGGTGAGTGAGATAAATACGCAGCATCGTGCCTATCTTACACCTGAAATCAAAGAGCTTTTCTTGCTCAGCGATTCAATTTCACGCCTGACCAATGGGCTATTTGATATTTCAATTGCACCTTTGCTTGAATTGTGGGGATTTTATAGCGATAAAAGACGGGTGCCGACAAAGCAGGAGATTGAGCAAACAAAAAAAATGGTGGACTACAGGAAGATAAAGATTAAAGGCGATACCATTAATATCCCTGAAAATATGAAACTTGACTTAGGTGGTATTGCCCAGGGTTTTGCTGCAGACCAGATTGTGGAGATCTTTAAAAAATACGGTATAAAATCTGCCATCATCAACATTGCAGGTGAGGTCTATGGACTGGGAATGTCGCCCAAAAAGAGGTCCTGGATTGTGGGGATAAAAAATCCCCGCGGTGAAGGTATTATTGAAAAGGTAGAATTGAATGATAATGCATTGTCAACCTCTGGAGATTATGAGAAATTCTTTGTTATTAATAATATAAGATATGCCCATATAATTGACCCCAGAACCGGTTACCCAGCAAGGGAATTCGCATCAGTGACAATCTTTGCCCAAAGCACTGCGTTTGCCGATGGCATTGCCACTGCTGTGTCAGTAATGGGCGCACACCAGGGCAAAAAATTTCTTGACTCCCTGAGGATTAAGGGTATAATATATTATGAAAAGGATAACAGACTTGAAAGGCTGGAAAGTGAATGAAGGTTGAGGCACGATACTACGAAAAGTTTGAAGGTTATCTTCAATGCAAACTCTGCCCCCATATGTGCAAGATTCTGCCTGAAAAAAAAGGCATCTGTCGGGCGCGTATGAATCAGGATAATAAACTCTGGGCAATTGACTATGGTGAGACCACTTCAATTGCCATAGACCCCATAGAAAAGAAGCCATTATACCATTTTTATCCTGGCTCTCAGATTCTTTCTATTGCCTGTAATAGTTGCAATATGCACTGTCCATTTTGTCAGAACTGGGAGATTTCTCAGATGGAGGTTAAGACCGAATATCTCTCACCAGAAATGCTTGTGAAGATCTTTCTTGAACATCCTTCAATTGGTGTTTCTTATACCTATACTGAGCCATTGATGTGGTTTGAATATTTACTGGATGCGACCAAATTGATTCGCAACAATAATGGTAAGAATGTTTTGGTTACAAATGGTATGATAAACGAAGAGCCACTGCGTGAACTTCTGCCATTGATTGATGCAATGAATATTGACCTGAAAACAATCAATCCAGATGTATATAAAAAGAAGCTTGGTGGTGACCTTGAAACTGTAAAGCGGACAATAGAACTCTCGCACAAAGTTTGCCATATTGAGATAACAAATCTTATTGTAACTGGACTGAATGATAAAATGGAAGATATTGATAAACTCATTGATTATATAGCAGGCATAAGTTCTGAGATTCCGCTTCATTTTTCGCGCTATTATCCCAATTACAAATATACCAAACCACCAACAAATATTGATACTTTAATGAACGTATACGAGAGTGCACGAAAAAGATTAAAATATGTGTATCTGGGCAATGTACCTGGTGAGGATGGTTCTAACACCTATTGTCCAAAATGTGGTAATCTCTTGATTGAACGAATGTATTTCAAGGCATTAATTAAGGGATTGAAAAATAGCAGTTGTGCTAAATGTGGGGAGAGGATAAATATCATAACAGAGGCGCAGAAGAAATGATTAAGAATAAAAAATTTAAAAATCTAAATAGCTCAATATTAATATCTACGAAATTCTGGTTTTGCCTTTGAGGCACAAAGGAGGCCTTATGGCATCAAAGAGGAATTTAAGGACAATAATTTTAGGAATCATAATTGGTGGAATAATCGGTTCAGCACTTTCATATTTTTTTGCAAGTATCTTTCCGCAGGGACCCGTAAAGAGTTTTTTCTTCAATGCCTTGAAGATTGGTTTTTCCACGGTTCACATCAATTTAGGTTTTATTGCCTTATCTATTGGTCTGTTTTTTAATATTACTATTCTCACTGTCGTCTTTGTTTTTTTGATGATATATTTGTTGTATAAACTGTAAACAAAGTCAAACACATTATTTTTGCAAGAACTAAACATTAGATTTTTTAGATTTCAGTGCCCCACCTTTGCCCTTATCCTTAAAGTGTGAGGATAGAAGAAGAGGATTGTTCCCCCATTGTAGTTGCCCGATTAATCGGGCATAAACGAAATTTTTTTCTTTACAACCGACATAATATTTATATAATATCTCATGTTCATTCAAGGAAAAAGAGTTATCAGAGACAAGACTGTAAGAGTACTCAATCCATATAATAATCAACTGGTTGAAGAGATAGGTATGAGTGATGAAAAGGATATTGCTCAGGCAATTGAGATTGCCCAGAAAGGCTTTAAGATTCTAAAACAGATGCCAGCCGGACAGAGGGCAAAGATTCTTGAAAAGACTGCGCAGATTATTGCTGAGAAAAAAGAAGCATTTGCCAGAACAATCTGCCTCGAGGTCGGCAAAACAATAAATGAGGCGCGGGCCGAGGTAGATAGGGCAATAAATACTATTAAACTTTCCAGTATTGCGGCAATGGAATTAAAAGGTGAGACTGTGCGTTTTGACCTGGGTGGTCCATCAAAAAAGATTGGATTTTATATGCGTATTCCTCTGGGTGTAGTGCTTGCAATATCACCATTCAATTTTCCATTGAACCTGAGTTGCCATAAGATTGGACCAGCAATTGCGGCAGGCAATGCAGTTATTCACAAGCCAGCAACAAAGACCCCATTATCAGGTATTATGCTCGTTGAAGCACTCATTGAAGCAGGTCTGCCCTTAGAGGGAATTTCAGTGCTCGTGGGTTCAGGTGCTACTGTGGGTATGGCACTGGTAAGGGCATCTGCAATAAGAAAGATCAGTTTTACTGGTTCTTTAGAAGTGGGTGAAACAATTATGGCAAACTGCGGAATGAAGAAGGTGACCATGGAATTAGGTTCAAACTCTGCGGTTGTAGTATTCAAGGATGCCCCATTAAAACTTGTAGCAAAGAAGATTCGTAAAGGTGGTTATACACTTGCCGGGCAGGTGTGTATTTCAATTCAGCGGGTTTATGTAGAAGAGGAGATTGCCGATGAGTTCTTAAGGGAATTATCACTGGAAGTTGGACAGATAAAATATGGTGACCCAATACTTGAAGATACTGAAATGGGACCGATGATTGATGAGAGTGCACTCAAAAAGGCAGAGGAGTTTGTGGCAGATGCAAAGAAACATAAGGGTTTGTTAATTCTTGGTGGTTCAAGGCAGGGAACAATATTTTTGCCCACGATTATATTCAATGTTGAAGAGAATTCTCTGGTAATACAGGAGGAGGCATTTGCTCCGATTGTGGCAGTGAACATATTCCGCACTGTTGATGAAGTTATTGAAAAGGTGAATAATACAAAATATGGTTTACAGACTGGTATCTTTACGCACGATATAAATAATGCTTTAAAATGTGCTGATATGATTGAAACGGGTGGTGTATTAATAAATGAAATACCAACTTTTCGTGTTGATAATATGCCTTATGGTGGGATGAAAGGCAGTGGAATGGGTCGCGAAGGTCCGTATTTTGCGATAAAGGAGATGACTGAAGAGAAATTGATTATCTTTGACCAGATTGAATCTTAACTTTTACAATGACTTATTTGATAAGTTACTTAAAAACCTGGCTGGTGAAGATACATCAGGATTATGGCGTAAATCCGATTATCTTTGCGATAATCTATTTTGGTGGTGCACCATTTTTCTGGTTCTCTATATACAAAATTATTTCCGGTTTAAAGAATAAAAATATTACCCAGGTGAGAATTTTTGCAGTGATCCTTGGTATAACAATAATTGCACCATTTGTCTATGTAGCAATATTTGGTCATAATGTGCCATACTGGTTCTGGATATTTGCTGCTATTATTATTATTTACGCAATATATAACGCATTCCGCAGAATAAAATAATTAAGGTCAGAGCTTCACAATTTAGATTTTCAGGTTTTTCGGTTATGTGAGTTATAAGTTGTAAAGATCTGCGCCAAAAATTTAAGGTTGAGTCTATGAAAAGTATTGCATGCTTTGATTTTACCGATGAGTTTTTTTTGTAAAAAATATAAATCTCCAAGTAAATCCAGGATTTTATGTCTTACTGGTTCATCAGGAAATCTTAAAGGCTCATTGCAGTAGATTCCTTTTTTCGTAATTCCGATACCATAGGGTGGTAGATCTTTCAATCGGGGGTCAGATTCGTCAGTAAAAACAAATGTTCTTGACGGAGCAATCTCTTTTATATAATTTTCCTGGTTAATGTTTAACCCAATATGCTGTTTCTGTAAGAACGGATGAATGAGTTCCATATCAATGAATAGTCCTGTGTCTAATGGTTCATAGTGAATAAATGATTCTCCTTCCTGGACAAAGATTTCTTTGTCCAGTCTTATGATTTTAATATCTCCATCTGATTTATACTCAATCAATGATTTTACAAAATTCAAACTTGAGCCGTCAAAAAAAGGTAGTTCATTACCAAAAAGGTCAATTTTGATGTTAAAAATATTCAGCCCATAAAGTGCAGAAAAAAAATGTTCAACCACCTTTATTTCTTTTTTTGGTCCGATCACGATAGTATGATTTTCCACGAAGATATTATCTGGTTTTAATGTGACCGCATTTTTTTTGCCATTATTATGTTGATGAAAAATAAATCTTTTTGCGGGAGATATTTCAAGGTGAGCATATTCGCCATTCAATCCTTTACCTGCTATTATAATTTTATCTTGCATACTACAATCCTTTATATAATCGGGCAAGGGCTTTTAATACTGTATAGTGTTCACGGGCAGGGATGCCTGAATATTGCTTATTTGACACAAGATTTGAAAAGACCGCGCTCTTGGCATAGACCACAACATTTTTGCCGACTGTTAAATGGTCACTCACTCCGGTCTGACCACAGAGTATCACATTATCATTGATCTTTGTAGAACCAGCAATACCTGCCTGTCCCATAATCAAACAATGTTTTCCAATTTTGACATTATGGGCAATATGCACTAAATTGTCAATCTTGGTGCCTTCACCAATCACAGTACTACCAATGGTGCCGCGGTCAACTGTGACATTTGCTCCTATCTCCACATAATCCTTTATTATTACATTACCGATATGTGGTAATCTTTGGTATCTTTTTAATTTAACATAACCAAATCCTGCTTTGCCAATTATTGAATTTGCACCTATTTCAACAAAATTTCCAATTATGGTATTTTGATATATAACCGTATGATGTCCGATTGTGCAATAGTCTCCTATATTTACTCCTTTATCAATATATACTCCAGCACCAATACAGCAGCCCTTACCAATCCTTGCACCACTTCGGATAATGGTATATGGTTCAATGGAGCAGGAATCAGGGATGTTTACTCCCTTTTCAATGATTACATTTTGGCTAATCTGTGGTATCCTCTTTTTTTCGCTTGTAATCTTTTTCAACAAATAGAACATTGCCTTTTTGCAGTCAGAGACAATCACACCGCTCTTCTTAGAAATTTTTTTTACTGATATTACTGCACCTGCCCTGGTTTTTAATTCAGGATTAAAAAGAAAGGTGAGTGAATCCCTTCGCGCCTCTTCAGGAGGTAGTATTCTTTTTATTTCAAGATTATTTCCATAAAATTTACCCTGGACAATTTGAGCAACATCTCTAAGCCTCATACTTTATGCTATTCAATTAGGCTATCAGTGTCAAGATTCAATTGCATGGGTTTGTTGAAAGAAAAAAATCACTTCATCTTGACTTTTGAATATTTTATCTTATAATCATTTTGTATGCGACTTGATGTTTTCTTAAAAAAGACTCTGATTGTGAAACAGCGAAATGCCGGAAAAGAATTGTGCGATAAAGAATTGGTCAGGGTGAATGGCACCATCAGCAAGCCTGCGCGCGAGGTCAGGGAAGGCGATATAATTGAAATTGATACAATTAAAGGTGTGCAAAAATATAGAATATTAAAGATACCTCAGGGTAATATAAAAAAGGATGAGGTGACTCAATACTATGAAGATTGCAATAACGATCGGTGACCCGGCAGGTATTGGACCAGAATTGGTTTTAAAGACTGTTCCCTCTTTTTTGAAATATAACCCTGTGGTATATGGAAATGACCTTATATTAAAACAGACCGCATCAAGGTTGCACCTTTTGAAAAATTATAAGGCGATGAGAGAATATATAAAGAATGTAGTACCAGTGAAAGC
Organism: Caldifarciminota bacterium; assembly: GCA_037443805.1. Taxonomy (GTDB): domain Bacteria; phylum Hydrothermota; class Tepidihabitantia; order SM23-42; family JAOAFX01; genus JAOAFX01. Next base: position 9,189 of record JBBINQ010000039.1, read on the forward strand.
ATTCAAGTTTGGTATGCCTGATGAAAAGACCGGCAGGATTGCCCTGAATTCAATAATCTCAGCACTTGCTGATAAACCTGATATTTTAATCACTGCACCAATTGTAAAGGGTGTAATAAAAAAATTTTTAAAAAATTTTGTTGGTCATACTGAATTCCTTGCCGATTATTTTCAGATAAAAAAATTTGCTATGGTCGGGCTTTTGAAACAAAAAAGAATTATGTTTTTAACCACACACTTACCGGTTGCCGATGTTGCTAAGAATATAAATAAAAAAGAGATATGTAAAAAGCTTCAACTCTTTGAATGGGGGCTGAAGAGATTTTTTGGTATAAAAAGACCTGTGCTTGGAGTCTCTGCCTTTAACCCCCATGGTGAAGAATTCAGTTATGGTGAAGAGTATGTTATTAAACAGGGGATTATGCTTGCGCGAAAAAAAGGTATAGATGCAAATGGACCATTCCCGGCTGATACACTTTTCTGCCGTCTGTTTGATGGTTATTTAGTAATGTATCATGACCAGGGCTTTGTATATTTAAAATCAATAAAGGGTGGTTTGAACTGGACACTGGGTTTGCCCATTATTAGACTGTCACCATTGTGCGGAGCAGCCCTTGATATTGCAGGAAAAGGGATTGCTGAGGCAGAAGGTATGTTTAATGCGATAAGAATGGGCATTATGATGTATAAAAGAATAGAAAGGAGCAGTATATGAAGAACAAAATTTGTATTTCATTATTTTTAATGATAATATTGTTCGCCAGTAACTGTGCACGCAAAGGTGATGTAAAAGGTGCGGCAGAGGCAATAAAAAAAGGGAAGTATGCTGATGCAATAAAGTCATTAAAACCTGCGCTCCTGTCTGATTCTTTAAATCCGGAAATACATTTTAATCTTTCTCTTGCCTATGCCTGTCTTGATTCAAATGAAAAGGCATATTTACATTTCTTAAAACTTGTGGAATTGAATTCACCATTGAAGGATAGTATGGAATTAAAATTGAAATTGACTACAGCATTGAAAATGGAACCATATTCATCAAGTCCAATTCCCATGGGTAGAATCAATCAATTCAAAGGTTGTTTTGGTCCGGACAATGAAATGCTGGCAGTAGCAGCAGCAAAGAGGGATATTGCTGATATTTATCTTATAAAATTGGACGGCACAATTGTAAAAAAAATTACAAAAAAGGGAATGAATACCGACCCTGCATTTTCACCTAAGGGAGATAAGATAGCCTATGTCTCAAGCGTGGATGGCGATGAAGAGATATATTTATATGATATAAAGACCGATTCCACAATAAAACTAACCAATAATGATTATACAGATTTTTCACCTTCATTTTCTCCTGATGGAAAAGAACTTGTATATGTTACGAATCGGGATGGAGGCTGGGAGATTTATAAGATTGACCTGATACGGAAGCAGGCATTTCGGCTGACAAAGAACAGATTCTGGGATGGATTCCCATCATATACACCTGATGGTAAATTTATTGTGTTCTCTTCAAAACGGAATGGCAGTGAAGATATTTATATAATGAAGCCGGATGGTGGTAATGAGCGGTTGCTCTATTATACAAAATATGATGAAACAGACCCACATCTTGCAGGCAACAGCCTTTTCTTTCGTTCTAATATGACCGGCGAATTTGAAATTTATAAATTTGATATTCCAACAAAAAATTTAATCCGACTAACCTATAATGATATTCCTGACTGGAATCCGAGGGTGAGTAGTGATGCACAGCGGATCGTGGTTTCAAGAAAGATAAAAAAATTGTGGCAACTCTATTTTATAAATCTATCAAGTTCTGTTCCAGCAGAAGTAATCGCTCAGAAGATTAGAGAGATTTTGCCCGGGACTGATTAGTTCCTTTTGTTCTAATTAATATAAAAATACCAGCGATTACAATTATTATTGAGATTAATTGGTTGATTAAAAGATTGCTGATATTTTCATAATATCTTACAAAATCTACACCGAATCTGAAGCCACCGTAAAAGATTAAAAAATAGGCAAAGATACTTCCCCGTGAATGGGGACGATGTAGCATTCTCTGGAGCAAAAAGAATAGCAGTAAGCCGAACAGGGAAGAATATAACTGGGTAGGATGAATAGCGCAATCAAGCCCTGCGTGGTCAGCAAAAGAGCCATTGGGAAAATGGATGCCCCAGGGGAGATTGGTGGGTATGCCAAAGCAACAACCATTGAGAAAACAACCAATCCTTGTAAAAAATTCACCCAGCGCAATTGAAGGGCTTATGATATCGCTGAGCAGAGAGATTGATAGGTTCTGTTTTTTAACATAGATTGCACCGGCAATGAAGGCGCCGATAAATCCACCAAAAAACATCATCCCACCGTTCCATATTTCAAAGATACTTATGATATCTCTGAATTCATTTAAGTGGAATAATACATACAAGAGCCTGCCACCAATAATGACCCCTACCATTAACCAGAAGGCAAGATTTTCAATCAGGACCGGTGATATATTATGTTTTTTCGCTTCCCTTTTTACCAGAAAGAGTGCGACGATAAACGAAATTACGAGCATGGTTCCATAACTCGGAATTCCGATACCGTCAAATTTTATAAGGACCGGCCTCATTTACTCTCTTTTTTGGATTCTTCTATGATCTTCTGGGCAATCTCCTTGGGCACTTCTTCATAATGGTGAAATTTCATTGTGAAATAACCCCTGCCCTGGGTCATAGAGCGGAGGCTCGTAGAATATTTATACATCTCTGCTTCGGGCACCATTGCCTTAATGACCTGTATCTTGCCCATCGCTTCCATACCCATTATCTTACCCCTTTTACTGTTCAAATCACCAATTACATCACCCATAAATTCTTCAGGGACATAGACTTCAACTTCATTTATTGGTTCTAATAAAACCATACCACCTTTTTCGGCATTGGCTTTTATTGCCATTGAAGCAGCGATCTGGAAGGCAATATCAGATGAATCCACAGGATGATATGAGCCATCATACACTGTTACCTTTACATCAGTGATGGGATAACCTGCCAGGAATCCTTTATCAAGTGCTTCTTTTACTCCTTTTTCTACTGATGGTATATACCGTGATGGAATTGCTCCGCCAAAGATTTCATCAGCAAACTCATTACCCTGTCCTCTTGGCAATGGCTCAACCCTTAACCAGCAATCACCGTATTGTCCATGACCACCAGTCTGCTTTTTATATTTACCCTGTGCTTCAGTCTTTTTTGTGAATGTTTCACGATATTTTATTTTTGTTTTTGTCAATTCTACATTCACACCATATTTTCTCTGAAGTCGGGAAAGTATTATATCAAGATGCAACTCACCAATACCTGAAATAATAAGTTGTTTTATCTCCGGGTCATAGGCAAAATTGAAGGTTGGGTCTTCACTTCTCAATTTACTCAGACCATTGGAAATTTTTTCCTCATCGCCTTTTGCCTTGGGGACAATTGCCATTGATATTGAAGGTGCAGGAAATTCAATTGCCGGAAGTTTAATATTGGTTTTACTCAGTGTATCACCAGTATGGGTATTCTTTAATTTGACTAAACCGGCAATCATCCCTGCGGTTAATTGATTGTGTTCTTTCTTTTCTTTGCCTTTTAAAAAATATATCTGATTTATCTTTTCTTCAATATTTTGAGTAGTATTATTTACTGTTTCACCAACTCCTATCTTACCGCTCAGGACTTTAATATAACAGATTTCACCAAGGTGCGGTTCTACCGCAGTTTTGAATATATATCCTACAAATGGTTCATCAACCTTTCGTTTTATCTTATGCTCACCCATTACAATTTCGGGTAAATCTTCATAGGAAGGAAGAAATTCTATTAAATTATCAACAAGCTCCTGAAGACCAATGAGCTCAAGACTTTCTCCACAGAGGCAGGGTGCAATCTTATTTTCAATGATTCCTTTTTTTATGGCTGGAATGCATTCTTCAATCTTTAACGAGCCGGTTTCAAGATATTTATTCATAAGGTTATCATCATTATCTGCTGCTCCTTCAATAAACAGTTCCTGGTATGAAGTTATTTTTTCTTTTAGTTCTTCAGGAATATCCCCTTCAGTCATCTTACCATCTTTTAGATAGAATGCCTTCTGCTTTATGATACTCGCAATACCGGCAAATTTTTCTGCCGAACCAACAGGAATATTTAAAGGAATAATTTTTCTTTTTGAAATTTCTTTCAAATTTTTCAAAACTTCATAAAAATCAGTATTTTCTTTTTTCAACTTATTTATAAAAAATACGACGGGCAGATTCCTTTTTTCTGCCTCGTGTAAAATTCTTTCGGTACCTACAGCAATACCGGTGCTGGCATCAACCACAATCACACATACATCAACCGCATAAATGCCGCTCAACATTTCACCCACAAAATCGGCATAGCCAGGTGAATCAATTATGTTGAAAGTTATATCTTTATAATCAAATGTGGCGACACCTAAATTGAGACTGCAACCCCTTTTCTGTTCATCAGGGTCAGTATCAAACATACTTGTTCCATCGCTCACCTTACCAAATCTTGAATTGGCGCCACAACTATATAATATTCCATCAGCAATCGTGGTCTTACCACAGCCCGCATGCCCGAAAAGCCCAATATTTCTTAAACCACTATTTCCCATAAAGATACCTCCTTAATTAATGATAAAAATATCAAGTTGCATTTTTAGATTATACTTGATTTTTTGCTAAAGTCAAGGATACATCAACTTGGTACTTGACATATTTTATTTTTTGGATATAATTCACAATCTTTATGAATATTGAGACGATTACCATACTTGCGGTTTTTGTCCCGATAATTGGCTCGCTCACTATTCCAGTGGCGGGTTTGATCTCCAAAAGTTTCAGGTCTGTGTGGTCAGTACTGCTCGGTTTAGCCACAGCATTATTTCCTTTATTATTAATACCATTTGCACTGAGCGGCAATAGCCATATCTTTGGTCGTTCCCTGATTATGGGTATGGATTTTTATCTAATTGTAGATGGTTTATCAGTCTTTATGTCCATTGTCTCTTCTTTTATTGGCATGCTCATTGTTCTCTATTCAATTGGTTATGTGAGCCATGATGAGAATCAGAGTGAATATTATCTGATGGTCTTATTATTCATCGGTTCAATGATGGGTCTTGTCTATTCCGCAAATTTAATATTTATGTATCTATTCTGGGAGATTACTGCAATCTGCTCCTGGAGGCTCGTTGGATTTTATCGTGATAAGATTCATATTTTAAGGGCAGACAAGACATTTTTGGTGACATTTGGTGGTGCAGTATTTATGCTCTTTGGTTTTATTCAGATCTATGGCTATACCAATAGTTTCAATGTCTTTGATATGAGAGGTACACTCATCCCTGGTTCTGCAGTCTTGTTGATTCTGATTGGTATGTTTGCAAAGAGTGCGACCGTACCGATCCAGACCTGGCTCCCTGATGCTGGTGTTGCACCGAGCACAGTTACCGCATTATTACATGCTGCGGTTTTGGTCAAGATTGGTGTCTATGCATACGCCCGGATTTTCAATTATACTTTTGCAATGCCTCAAGCATGGCAGGTGGCAATCCCGATTCTCGCAGTCATCTCCAGTATTGTAGCAGCAGGTGCAGCAACAGTAGAGAATGATTTAAAGAGAATATTAGCATATTCTACTGTGAGTCAGATTGGTTATATCTTTTTGGGTTTGAGTGTAATGGAGCCGACCGCAATTACCGGTGCAATATTATATCTTTTGATGCATGGCCTTGCCAAGGCAGGGTTGTTTTTGTGTGCGGGAATTATTGAGCATAATACCCATACCAAGGATATTCGGCAACTCGGTGGTCTGATCAAGACCATGCCAATAACTGCGGTTGCATTCTTGATTTCTGCCTTTTCTGTGATTGGTATTCCACCATTAGGTGGATTCTTCTCAAAATTTATGGTGATTTTGGGTACAGTAAAGTCAGGCAATCTCTGGCTTGCTGCGGTTGCCCTATTCACTGCAGTGATGACCGCATTCTATTTATTCCGCGTCTTCAATATGGTGTTTTTGGGTGAGGCAAAGGTCACAGCAAAAGAAGGGACGAATTCAATGCTCTTTGTCGTTGTGGTGCTGGCAATCCTTTCTGTGCTTGCGGGTATATTCATTGCCTACCCGATGAAACTGGCTCAAATTGCCACAACCCAGATTTTGAGGATAGGATTATGAACCCAGCCAATCTTTTAATACCAATTATTTTACCTGTAATTGTCGCAATCATTGCCATTCTTATTCCACGTTCAATCAAAGGGCTCCGTGAATTCCTTGCAATAATTGGTGGAGCAATCCTGATCTATGTTGCCTGGCTCTTATTTGATTATAAGAATCTAAACTATAGTAGCCAGTGGCTGGACTGGCTCAATTTTGATTTAAGGTTATATAATTTTTCTGCATTTTCATTGTTGTGGATAAATATCTTTGGATTTTTGATCAGCCTCTATTCTTATATTAAAATGAAGGACCATCCACGGGTAGCTGAGTATTACTGTTATATTTATCTGACCATTGCTTTTGCCAATGGTGCAATCCTTGCTGATAACTTTATGGTTCTATTGTTCTTCTGGGAAGGTCTGCTTCTTACCCTATATGCACTCATCACACTGGGCAATACAGCAAACACACAGGCAACTGCAACAAAGGCATTTATCATCAATGGCCTCTGCGACTTCTCTATGATATTGGGCATCGGCATTCTATGGAAGATTACTGGCACACCGAGCCTTTCTGAAATTGCCCACAACCCGGTCAGACCAGAAGGTCTGGCATTGTTGAGTTTTATTATGATAATGATTGGTGCACTTGGTAAGGGTGGCTCAATGCCCTTCCATACCTGGATTCCTGATGCAGCAATTGATGCACCTGTGAGCGTGATGGCGTTCTTACCCGGTGCCTTAGAAAAACTCTTAGGTATCTTTTTATTGACCAGGGTCTCTGTGGAGTGGTTTGCGATTAAAGGGACACCAGCATCCATAATCTTGATGATTATTGGTTCTATTACCATCGTCTTTGCAGTCCTGATGGCACTCATTCAAAAAGATTATAAAAAACTCCTTTCATTCCATGCAATCAGCCAGTATGGCTATATGGTCTTGGGAATTGGCACTGCCCTTCCCATCGGTATCATCGGTGGGATATTCCATATGTTAAACAATGCCATCTATAAATCAGGTCTATTTATGGTTGCGGGTGCAGTTGAGCATCGCACTGGAACCACAGAGATGAAGAGACTTGGTGGCTTAAAAGAGGATATGCCCATCACTGCACTCTGTTATTTAATCCTTGCTGCTGCAATCAGTGGAATCTGGCCCTTGAATGGTTTTGTATCAAAGGAACTTGTCATCCATGGTGCGTATGAAACTGGATTTGTTATATTTGCGATTGCGGGCTGGGTTGGTGCAATATTCACCTTTGTTTCATTCTTAAAGGCAGGACATTCAATCTTTTTAGGACCGCGTAATAAAGAGATACCAAAGGTAAAAGAGGCAGAATCACCATTTATAATTCCAATGGTTGTGCTTGCAGTAATCTGTATCATCTTTGGTGTGTATAATTATCTACCATTCAAATATTTCTTTGAGCCTATTCTTGAAATGCAGCATGAAGTTGGAGTTCATCATGATTTTTCTGGCCATGCCCTTGACCTGGTCAATCCAGTTGCAGGTGTATCATTATTTATGCTCCTTATTGGTTTGACCATCCACTTATATGGTTGGAACAAAGCAGAGAAGAAGGCGTCTATGGCATCTGAGGTTATCCACAGACTGCCTATATTGAGCACCCTTTATGATTGGTCAGAGGCGAGGTTCTTTGACCTGTATGAACAGGGTATAAAATTCTTAAAGGGTCTTGCACATATCTTATATGTAGCAATAGACCGTCCTATAGACTATTTCTATGAGAAGACCGTTACAATCACGGGCAATACATTTACGAAAATTCTCCAGTATGCGCACAATGGCCATTATGCGAACTATCTTGCCTGGTGCATTGCAGGATTGGTATTGATTGTTTATGTATTGCTATCATTGGTAAAGTGAGGCATATATGGTAGTGCTATTTATATTTATCCCCTTTATACTTGCTGCGATTCTACCCTTGATTGAAAAGGTTTCAAAGAGGTTCTTGCCTGACCTGTTGACCAATGCAGGAATACTATTTTTGCTGGTCTATACGATGACCTTTGGTTATAAACTTGTTGCTACAAATACGGGGATCCGGCAATTGGAATGGTTTGCCCAGCCTCTTAATATCACATTTGCCCTTGATGGTTTCAGTCTTTTCATGCTCTTTGCAATATATCTTTTGAGTTTTGGTGTCACCCTGTTCTCCATTGATTATATGGAGCATTATGGCTCAAAAGGGATATTCTATGCATTATTTATGATTATGGTCGGTGGTATGTCAGGCCTTGTTCTTGCTACAGATTTGTTTACTATCTATGTTTTTCTTGAAGTTTCTGCAATCTCTTCTTATGGACTGGTTGCCTATGGCTTGAAGCATGATGAACTTGAGGCATCATTTAAATATCTCATGCTCTCTGCAGTTGCAACAGCATTTCTACTTTTAGGCATCGGTTTGATATTTGGTATCACAGGTAGCCTGAAATTGGGTGATATTGCAGATAAGTTCTCTGCACACGATTTAAAATTTGTCATTGGTATCTGCACAGGATTCTTCATCTTTGGTTTTGGTCTCAAGGCAGCACTTGTGCCATTCCATTCCTGGCTTCCTGATGCACACCCCAGTGCACCTGCACCTATTTCTGCAATGCTTTCTGGATTATTAATTAAGGTCTCTGGTGTGTATGCACTGACCAGAATCTTTTTAAATGTCTTCGGGCTCACCCCGGCACTCTCAACAATCCTGATGTATCTTGGTATTGTCTCCATTCTCGTGGGTGCAATCATCGCCTTAGGCCAGACTGATTTTAAGAGGATGCTTGCCTACTCTTCAATCAGCCAGGTAGGTTATATAATCCTTGGGTTTGGTGCGGGCACACCGCTGGCAATAATGGGTGCACTCTTTCATATTTTAAATCATGCCCTTGCCAAGGGACTCTTGTTTTTGAATTCAGGTTCTGTTGAACATGCTACTGGAACAAGGGAACTTGATAAAATGGGTGGTCTGGCAAAGAAGATGCCGATTACTGCAGCCACCACGGTAGTAGGTTCGCTATCAGTTGCTGGTGTGCCACCATTAAATGGATTCTGGAGCAAGTTGTTGATTATCATTGGTCTATTACAGGCAAAGGCTTATGGTTTTGCATTTATTGCGGTATTGGCAAGCATAATAACACTCTGGTATTATATTATTATTCAGCGAAGGGCATTCTTTGGTAAATTAAAAGATACATTAAAGGATGTAAAAGAAGTGCCATTCTGGATGGCTCTTTCTACGGTCTTGATTGCCCTTGTCTGCATTATCATCGGCGTCTCCTTCTGGGTATTCATTGCCAAGTGGATCACACCTGCTGCTAATATCCTTGAGATGGGTGCTAAATATGCGCGCATATTTTTGAGGATTTAGGAGTGATATGCAGATATTATATCTAATATCATTGATCGGTATCATACTCTTTTCAGTCCTTGCTATACTATTTAAGGATTTACTCAAGGCAGCATTGAGTTTGATGGGTGCGAGTGTATTTCTGGCAGTCGTCTTCTTTATGCTAAAGGCACCATATGCTGGTGTCTTTGAAATCTCGGTCGTTGCAGGATTGATCACGGTTCTCTTTGTTTCAACGATTGGTCTGACTCGTGGTGATGCTAATGGAGGAGAAAGCAGATTATCAGGCATTATCTTTCCTTTATTCTTTATCTGGTTTGTCATCATTGATATTTTAATAATGTATGCATTATTAAATCAGTATCCTGCAACTACTTCAGCAAACCCGGAGTCTGGCACTTTTGGTCAGGCCTTCTGGCAGAAACGGACATTTGACCTTATTGGCCAGATTGGTATAATCTTTGCCGGTGTCTTTTCAGTCCTGGCATTATTTAGAAAAAAGGATAAAGATGTATAATTTAATGAATGACTGGTATCTTAATCTTGCATTTTCAGCATTGCTGATATTTATTGGCTTGTATTGTTTGTTGTCAATGCGCAATCTCATTAAATTATTGATCGCTGTTGAGGTGATTGCAAAAGGGATTACCTTAGCGCTGATTGCGACGAGCAATGCCCGTGGCTTTATCTTGACTGGTCAGAGCCTTGTGATTACATTCATTGTGATTGAGGTTAGTGTTGTGGCGGTTGCCCTGGCGATAATCATCAATCTCTATCGGCATACAGGCAGCCTTGATGTTAAGAAATTGACAAAGTTGAAAGGATAACTATGGTAAGCACTAAATCCGAAATTCTAAATTCTAAACAAATTCTAAATACTAAACTTCAATTTTTAAAACATTGTTTGGAATTTGAGAAATTGGAATTTAGATATTGTTTGGGATTTGGTTCTTGGGATTTGGGATTTCTACCGAGCAAAGCGAGGTAGGTATGATTGATATTCTATTATCTCCCCCAATTGCATTTATAATATTTTTGATCATCTTTTATCTAATCTATTTATTGGGTAATCTAATGGCACCAAAATTAAAGAAGACACCGGGCAAGGTTGCAAGTTATGCCTGTGGTGAGGATATTCCTGGAACAAAAGTCCAATTCGGTTATAGATTATTCTTCTATGTTGCCCTATTCTTTACGATGATGCATGTGGCAGTCCTGGTTGTTGCTACTGTCCCCGCAGGAAAGATTGCGCTCTTCAGCATCGTGTATCTCTTAATGATATTTTTATCAGTTATGGCATTGATCACGAGGGGGTAATATGTTGAGCTGGCTTGTTAGATGGTCACGAATAAAGTCTCCCTGGGTATTGCATCTGAATACTGGGGCATGCAATGCCTGCGATATTGAAATCCTTGCCGCATTGATGCCCAGATTTGATTTAGAGCGATTTGGAGTTTTATTAAAGGCAACGCCAAGGCATGCAGATGTCATCATCTGCACAGGACCAATGACAAGACAGAGTAAAGAAAGGATGATAAGGATTTATGAACAGGTTCCCGAGCCAAAGTTTGTAGTAGCAGTAGGTGCCTGCGCCTGCTCAGGTTGTGTCTATCGTGGTTGTTACAATATGCTTGGTGGTGTTGACCAGGTGATTCCAGTGCATGCATATATTCCTGGTTGTCCGGTTCGTCCTGATGCAGTGATTGATGGGGTGGTGAAATTATTGGGGACACTGTGA
>JBBINQ010000039.1:20580-23985 GCA_037443805.1 Caldifarciminota bacterium
GGTTCGTCCTGATGCAGTGATTGATGGGGTGGTGAAATTATTGGGGACACTGTGAAAGGATCGTTTATCGTTGAACGGTTGCGATGCCCGTATGTGAGGATGAGAATGAATAAACTAAATAGACCAGAAAGACCAATAAGGAGTAGAGACTTTAGTCTCATAATATAGGAAAGGTTATGAAAGAAATAGAAGTTGTTGAAAAGATAAAAGATAATTTAAAACAAAAGGTTCTGGAGATAACCAATCCTGCACCGAGAAGGATTTTCTTAAAGGTTGATAAAAAAGACCTTGTTGAGGCAATAGATTTTTTAAAGAAGAATTTTAATTTCTACCATGTATCAACGATTTCTGGGGTTGACCTGGGTGAGAATTTTGAGATTTTGTATCATATGGCAAATGAGAATTGTGTCCTGACCGTGCGGACTTTAACCCCAAGAAATGACCCGAAGGTGCCGACGATTACGGGCGTTATTCCTGGTGCTACATTATATGAGCGAGAGATACAGGATATGTTCGGGATTAAGGTTGAAGGACATCCAAATCCAGTTCGTCTATTGCTTGCTGATGACTGGCCCGAAGGTGAGTATCCCCTGCGTAAGGACTGGAAATTTACTAGACCGGAAGAGAAGATACCAGGAGGCAAGTGATGGAGGCACAAGAATTTAAGGTTCCAATTGGTCCACAGCATCCTGCATTAAAAGAGCCCATCAGTTTAAGGATGACGCTTGAGGGTGAGATAATAAAGGACGCGGACATCAGGCTCGGTTATAATCATCGGGGTATTGAAAAACTTGCTGAATCAAGGACATATATTCAAAATATCTATCTCACCGAGCGTATCTGTGGTATCTGTTCCCATTCCCATACGACCTGTTTTGTCCAGGGTGTTGAGAGACTTATGGAGATTGAGCCGGCAAAGAGGGGGATTTATATAAGGACACTTGTGTGTGAATTAGAGCGGATTCATAGCCATCTACTCTGGCTTGGTGTTGCAGGCCATGAGGCAGGTTTTGATACATTCTTTATGTATACCTGGCGTGACCGTGAACTGGTGATGGATATTCTTGAAATCATTTCTGGTAATCGTGTCCATTATGCAATGAATACCTTTGGTGGGGTGCGTCGTGACCTTGATGAGTTGCAGATTAAAAAGTGTCTTGATTATCTTGAAATATTAAAAAAGAGAACTGAATACTATGCCAATATTGGCACGAATGAGCCGACCTTTGTGGCAAGGCTTGTTGGTGTGGGTAAACTGCCCAAGGAAAAGGCAATGGAGCTGTGTGCGGTTGGTCCAACCTTAAGGGCTTCAGGCATCCCGCGTGATGTGCGTAAGGATGACCCGCATGCTGCTTATGGAGAGATTCCATTTGAGGTCTGCACTGCAGATACCTGTGATGTGCTCGGCAGGGTGATTGTGCGTGTCAAAGAATTATTTGAATCATATAAGATGTGTGAGTATATCTTAAAGAATCTGCCGCCTGGTGATATAAAGGTAAAGGTGCCGAGAAAGGTAAAACCGGGTGAAGTGGTGAGTAAATATGAGGCACCGCGGGGTGAGAATATCCACTATATAAAATCAAATGGCACGGATAAACCGGAGCGGTTAAAGGTTCGTGCTCCAACCCTGGGCAATTATGCAGCAACAATATATATGTTAAAAAATGGTTTTATTGCAGATATTCCTTTAATATTCGCAGCGATAGACCCCTGTATCTGCTGTGCCGAGCGGGTCATTTCCCTTGTTGATGCAAAGACCAAAAAAGAGCAGATAATGACCATGGCAGAATTGCGCAAGTTCTCTATTGAATTCTATAAGAAGAATCCACCGAAGAAGGAAGTGATATGGCCATTTTGAAAAAGCATATCAGTGTATCAGGATATCAGCAGGAAGGGTATCAGCGTATCAGAATATCAGGTGTTTTCTGTTCTCTGATTTTCTGGTATTCTGTTATCCTGATAGCCTTAATAATTAACGGAGTAGAGCAATGGATATCTTAAAGACAATACTTTATCTTCTCGTCTATCCTGGTTTTATATTCTTATTCTTGTATTCAACATTTGCCGAGTGGTTTGATAGAAAGGTCTATGCCCGTGTGCAGAACAGGATTGGTCCATTATATACTGGTCCGCGTGGAATGCTCCAGCCCATTGCAGACTTTTTCAAATTGATGGCAAAAGAGGATATTATACCGGAAAAGGCAGATAAGGCGATATTCTCTGCACTGCCTGTTTTTGCCCTGACCTGTGTCGCAACTGCAGCAATGTATCTACCGGTCTGGCATTATGAGGTCTGGTCAACATTCAACTCCTTTGATGGTGATCTGATTGTGGTTCTGTTCTTGTTAAGTTTACCGACCCTTGCCTTCTTCCTTGCAGGCTGGCATTCAACAAATCTATTCTCTATTGTCGGTGGTGTCCGTGTTTTGACGATGTTATTCGGTTATGAAGTGCCATTATTCCTTGCGGTATTGAGTCCAGCAATCCTTGCTGGTTCTTGGCGTATCTTAGAGATTACCTGGTTCTATCAGCAAAATCCATTATTATTGTTGGTCAATATCATCGGATTTTTTATTGCCTTGATTGCGTTGCAGGCAAAATTGGAGCGTGTGCCATTTGATGTGCCCCATGCCGAGACTGAGATTGTTGGTGGTACATTTACTGAATATTCAGGCAAGAAACTGGCTTTCTTTAGATTGCTCTCAGATGTTGAGATGGTGGTCGGTGCGGGATTGATTTCCGCAATATTCTTAGGTGGCTTCCCTGGCGGATTGATATTGGGATTTGTCTATTTCATCATCAAGACCCTGATTGTGATATTCTTGCTTTCCCTTATTCGGGCACTCTGTGCGCGGATTCGTATTGACCAGGTTGTATCATTCTCCTGGCGTTATCTTGCTCCCCTGGCAGTATTACAGTTATTGATCGTGATAATATTGAAAGGATTGGTATTATGAAAATTGCTGCCTTTTTACCAGAATTGATTCGGCATATCTTTAAGAAACCAGCCACTGTAAAGTATCCATTTGAAAAACTTGAAGTGCCTAAGGGATTCAGGGGCACGCCGGTTTTGATACCGGAAAAGTGTATTGTCTGTTATGCCTGCCAGCGTGATTGTCCGGCAGAGGCAATTGAGATTACCACCGTCAACGAGGCAGAGAAGAAATTTAAGATGGTAATACACAATGACCGTTGTGTCCATTGTGAGCAATGCGCTGAGTCCTGTCCGGTGGATGCAATCAAGTTGAATACTGAATTTGAACTCGCTGCCTTAAGCAGATGGAACTTAAAGGCAGAGTATACCTACACCAAGGCATCTCCCAAGCCAAAGAATTTTTAAAATACCTAAATACCTAAAAGCCTAACCTGCATTATTCATACTCAATGTCATTGCGAGCCCTTGCC